>CAYOEJ010000104.1:0-1743 GCA_964403015.1 uncultured Arcanobacterium sp. | reverse complement strand
TCGACGTGCTTCACGTGCTCGTCAACTCGGCGCCCCACACGTCGTCGGGGTATACCGTGCGAACGCGCGCGATTCTTACCGGCCAACGCGATCGGGGGCTGAAAGTTGCTGGCGTGACCCGTATCGCCTACCCGATCACCATCGGCGGATTCTTCCCGAATGCCGTGGACGTCGTGGACGGCATTCCCTATTTCCGGCTGCTACCTAAAACCTTGCCGGAGTTTCCAGTTGAACGTCTCCACAGGCACGCCCAGATGCTGTCCGACCTCGTCACCAAGCTACGACCACGCGCCCTCCATGCCACGACCAACTATACGAACGCTGTGGTGGCAAAGGCGGTTGCAGAAGCACACGGCATTCCGTGGGTGTACGAGATGCGCGGTCAGCTTGAAAAGACCTGGGTAGCCCGACACCCCACTGAAAGGCAGGAGCAGGTCGCAAGCTCCGAACGTTACCGGCTCATGCTCGACAAGGAGACGGCTCTGGCAAAGGCCGCCAACGGCGTCGTCGTTCTCTCTCACGTTCAACGCGACGATCTGATCGAACGCGGCGTAGACCCCGCCAAGATTCACGTGATCGCCAACGCCTACACTCCGCAGCACACGGACGCCAAGCTTTCTCCCGAGCAGGCTCGAGAAGAGCTCGGTCTCCCTCAAGAATTCTCGATCGGTTCCGTGACATCGATCGTGGACTACGAAGGTCTCGATACGTTGATTCGAGCTATCGGGCTACTGCGCGACCGCGGAGTCAAGGCGCGCGCGGTCATTGCCGGCGACGGCGTTGCAAGACCCGGCCTGCAAACTCTCGTTTCCGAACTCGGGCTTGACGACCACGTCTCCCTCCCGGGTCGAGTAACTCGGGAGCAATCGCACCTGTGGTACCAAGCCCTCGACGTCTTCGCGGTACCGCGCAAGGACACCCTGGTGTGTCGCACCATCACGCCGATTAAGCCGATAGAAGCAATGTCCAACGGCACTCCTGTGGTTGCCTCCGACCTTCCGCCCCTTCGCGAACTCGTCGTGGACTCCGGGGCGGGCATTGCCTTTGAGCCCGGAAATGCTGCTGAGATGGCGGATGCGATCGAGAGCCTCCTCGATCCCGAGACCTATCTGCGCACCAGCGAGGCAGCTATCGCGAACGCTGCCGACCACACGTGGGACCGCAACATCGATCGTTACCTCGATCTATATGAAGAACTTTGGAATGAGAAGTAGGAGAATACAGCCATGAGCGTCGCCCCAGGATCCATGAGCATCATTCTTCCCATTGTCGAGCGCGTAACCCGCCTTCCGGGTCAGGCACTCGTGCTTGTAGCCGCGGGCTTGGACGCAGCCGTGCTGGCTGTGGGCTGGCTCGCTGGACGCAGCGGTGATTCCGTTGGCGCATGGATTCCCTTTATTTTTGGAGTCCTCGCGGCAATCTCCATTCTCGTGTTCGGTGTGCTCCGCTACCGGCTCGAAAAGCGAGTGGAGAAGACCGCGGCACGCTTCGGCGGGCTCGTGACGGATCCGGCGGCGCAGTCACGTAAGCCGAACGACGACGGCGCCACCTCCCGTGACGTGGTGGTAGTTTCCCAGGATGGCCGCACAATTCCGGGCCCACGCCCCACGGAGATGGAGGAAGAACTCCGGCGCGTACGGAATCAGGAGCGTGCCAAGGCAGCGCGCCAAGAAGCAGAGAATAAGCGCAAGACGTTCATGCCGCGCATCGAAGCCGCGCAGCGAGCAGCCATCGCGGCCGCTG
>CAYOEJ010000103.1:0-1832 GCA_964403015.1 uncultured Arcanobacterium sp. | reverse complement strand
CCCACAGAACACGGTGCCCTTCAAGTAGTGCTCATGGACTTGCGTCGCATCCGCAGCCGAGCGGTGCGTGCCGAGCACGGTCTGCACCTGATCCCACACCTCGTTGGGGACGATCGCCTCGTGCACTCCCGCGTACGTGACTCGCTGGTAGCGGACGCTGCCCTTGTAGTACGGGTTCGTCAGCATCCGATGCACCGACGACTTCCCGATGGGTCGGGACGGTCGCCGTGGCGACGCCGCTGTCGTGAGCCCGCGCGCCACGAGCTCCTGGTGAAGCTGGCTCGTCGTCCAGTCGCCGGATGCGAACACCTGGAACGCCCACCGCACCAACGGGGCTCGTTCCTCGTCGATCTCGACGGTGCGTACCTCCCGCCCGAACTCGTCGCGCACGCCGACGTTGCGGTAGCCGATGGGTGCCTTCGTCACGGTGCCGCCCTGCGCGGCCTTCTGCGACAGACCCTTGACGACCTCGGTGGCGAGGTTGCGGGAGTAGAACTCCGCGATCGAGGACATGATGCCGTGCAGCAGCATCCCGGACGGGGTCTCGTCGATGTTCTCCGTGGCCGACACCAGCGTGAAAGCACTACGGTGCCGACACGGACCAGACCTGGGCCCAGTTCATCGATGAACTTGAGGCTCTGCCGGAAGACATGACGGTTATCGGCATCAATGACTACTGGTTCCTCGATGGGTACAAGCGCGTCGTCGAAGCCCGAGAGAGCGGACGCCTCCAGAACCTCGAAGCGATCTTCCCGGTGATAGAGCTGAGGCTGGATCACTTCGGTGGCACGAACGGGAAGCTCGCGAGGGTCAACCTGCATGTCATTTTCGATCCAGACCTCGACCCGGAAGTGATTCAGGCGCAGTTCATCAACGCACTCCAGCCAAAGATGAAGCTCGCCCCGAGCCATGCCTCCCTCAACTGGCAGGGCGTAATCACACGGGACTCCCTGACCGACCTCGGCCACAGAATCAAGGAGTCTGTCCCGGCTGAGCACCTGTTGAACTACGATTCGGACCTCCGCGAAGGGTTCAACAACCTGAACGTCGGGCTCGATGACGTTCAGGCGATCCTCGCCGGCTCATATTTCAAAGGTCGTGCGCTCATCGGGATCGGCAAGACCGAGTGGCGTGATATCAAGTGGAATGACCAGTCAATCGCCGCGAAGAAGAACGTCATCAACTCGGCACAGTTCATCTTCACCGCCTACGAGGACACGACTCGGTGGCAGGCAGACGTGGAAGACCTTCGCAACAGCAACGTCACACACCAGCTCTTGGACTGTAGCGACGCGCATTACTTCTCAGGCTCCGATCAGCACATGCGCCTGGGCGCCTGCCAGACCTGGCTCAACACGACCCCAACCCTTGCCGGCCTTGCCTACGCGATTGAGGAGTTCGATCGCCGCGTCTTCGTCGGACTAGAACCGCCCGCTCTCGCACGAATGCGGAAGAATCCGGAGCGGTTCATCGAGAGAATCCGGGTCGGCTCTGACAAGGAGGATCGCGACCTTTTCAACCACGACCTCCCACTCAACTCGGGATTCGTGGCAGTAGTCGGGAACAAGGGCCAAGGCAAATCTGCGCTCCTCGACTGCATCGCCTTGGGCGGAAACTCATCACGCAGTAGCGAGTTCGCCTTCCTGAGTCCCACTCGATTCCTCAGCGCACAGAATCAGAAGGTAGCCAGAGAGTACCGAGCGGAGATCGTCTGGGCCACGGGCGCTGCACGGCAGGCCCACCTGAATCAGCCACACGACAACGGGCTCTTCGCAGTTGAGGGTGTAGGTGAGGGCGCGTCGGTGTCCTGGTAGGGGTCGAGGTCTCCCGAG
>CAYOEJ010000102.1:0-1851 GCA_964403015.1 uncultured Arcanobacterium sp. | reverse complement strand
TGGGCTGCAGCCCTGCGTGCATCTCCATCGAGCTTGCGCAGCGCAAACTCAGCACACACTCGGGTAGCTTCGACCATCGAGCCCGAGTTTGCCACGCCCTTACCTGCGATGTCATAGGCGGTACCGTGATCGACGGATGAACGCATGAATGGCAGTCCCAGCGTGAGAGTAATAGCCTTCTCAAAGTCCAAGGTCTTGCACGCGATGTGGCCCTGGTCGTGGTACAGCGACACGATCGCGTCATGCTTACCGTCGAGGCCGAATGCGAAGATCGAGTCACCAGGCAGCGGCCCGCGAGCGCGGATCCCCTCGGCCTGAGCGGCCTCGACTGCCGGCTGGATCTCGTCAATTTCCTCGCGGCCAAACATGCCGTTGTCACCGTTGTGGGGGTTGAGGCCAGCTACGGCAATGGACGGATCCTCAAAACCGATCCGCTCGAACTCGGTGTGGATCTGCCGCACAAACTCCAAGACGTTCTCCTTGGTCACGAAGTCGATCGCCTCTCGTAGCGAGACATGACGGGACAGGAAGAACACGCGCAGCTTGTGCACGTGGAACATCGTGAGCGCATACTCGGAGTTGGTGAGCGCTTGGAAAATCTCCGTCTGACCCGGGTATTTGACGCCCGCCTGCTTCATGCCCTCTTTCTGGGTGGGTGCGGTTGAAACAGCGTGGATCTTCCCGGCGTTACCGAGTTCAATCGCCTTTTCAAGATAGGAATAGGCCTGCAGGGAAGCCACCGGCTGCAGAACGCCGTACTCGATCTCCGCATCCGACTCCACGCCCGTGTCCAACAGGTCAATGGTGCCAAACTCAAACCTGGCCTCATCGGGATCAGAAATCTCGTTGATCTCCAGCGTTCGATCAAAAAGCTTCGATGCCTTCTCCAGAGCCTTCTTATTGCCGACAACAAACGGGCGCGCGTCGTCGTAGATTGATTCGGTGAGCATCGTTCCGTAAACGATTTCTGGACCCACACCTGCGGGATCTCCGATGGTTACTGCTGTAATAGGGCGGCGAGATTCGGTTGTCATTTGATTTTCCTTTCATCAAAAAGACGATTAACAATATGGATCGCAGTCTCCTCATTGCCAGTAAGTCCACCCTTACCAACGATGGGCAGCTGATCAAACGGACCACCAACTATGTGGCCCTGATCTGACTGCGGAATAACATAATCTTCCAGTTCAAGCGCACCGGCTTCGAGCGCGTGGCACATGTTCACCATGGTGTCGCCACCGGTCGCATAGAGTCCAGCAAGGCGACCACGAAGCGCATCTACCACGCATCGCGCGGCCAGCGCCAGGTTACCCACGAGACGCTCAGAAGCCCTCCCGGTTTCACTAACCGCTCCGGCCACACGATCACCTGCCGCGCGCTCCCCAGCCTCGGACGCCGAACCAATCACCGAATCGTGAGTCACGATGGCAACCCGCAATTCGCCGAGGTCCTGCTCTGCGATCCACTGCTCGGCAATCGCAACCACGCTGTCTGGCGTCTCCAGATCGTCAGCCATCAGCAGCTCGACCGGAAGCTGACAAACTTGCGTACCTTCAACCTTCGCTAGGTTACTCAGTTGCTCTCGGGTAACTGCGGTTGCCGAACCAGCAACGACGACGACGGTCCCGGCGTCGTCCGCCAAAGTCTCCGTTCGGATGGGTTGCTTAGCGATCTGGCTAGCACCAGCGAAACCTTGAGTTTTTGCGTACTCGGCCGTGAAGTATCCCGGATCGACGCAGACGATATCTACGCCGGTTTCTGCCACCGCGCGCGCGATGAGCGTGATGTCCTCAGTAGAGACGGCATCAACAAGGACGGCAGCGTATCCACCGTCAATGGTCCTGCGAAGCC
>CAYOEJ010000101.1:0-2086 GCA_964403015.1 uncultured Arcanobacterium sp. | reverse complement strand
GTCTTGACCGACTCCGGCGGCGTCCAGGAAGAAGCCCCGTCGCTCGGCAAGCCAGTCCTCGTACTCCGCGAGAACACGGAACGTCCCGAGGCCGTCACAGCAGGAACCGTTCGCCTGATCGGCACCGAAGAAGATCGCATCGTCTTTGAGGTGTCGAAGCTGAAGGACGACGAGCGCGCATACGCTGCCATGGCAAACGCCGTAAACCCATACGGTGACGGTCATGCGGCAGAGCGATGTGTGGCCGCAATGGCCGAGCTTCTAGGCATTGGATCGCGACTTCCGGATTTCTCCCCCGGCGTCTAGCACTTCTAGAATCGACTCTATGGCCAATATTTTGCTGATCGCGCAGCAGTGGGCGCCGGAATCCGGCGTGCCACAGCGACGCGGTAGGTGGATGGTCGATCAGCTCATCGAAGCTGGCCATCGGGTGAGCGTTGTGGCACCCCCACCGCATTACCCTGAAGGTCACCTGCTTTCAGATGCACCCAAGGACCAACCCGGAAGCGCGAGCCGGCAAGGTCGCTGCGAGGTTCTCTATCGAAGCAGGTTCTTTCCGCACACGCAGTCGATCTATTCGCGGGTAATCGATCAGGGCGTCGTCTCCATCACCTCCGTGGCAACGGCGCTTCGCGCATCACGCGATGCCAAACCGGACGTCATTCTTGCTACCGCTCCCCCGCTTCCGGCAGCATTCACGGCCTTCATTGTCAGTCAGATTACTCGCACGCCCTACGTGCTGGATCTGCGCGACGCATGGCCCGAGCTTGTTGATTACATTGCTGGTGCAGATCCCACGGCTAGCGGAGTTAAAGCCACGATCAAGCGCGCGTTACAACCGGCCTTTGGAATTGCTGGCAGAGCATTTGGCGCTGTACTTAACCGCGCCGACGGCGTCTTGACCACCTCCGAGT
This sequence comes from uncultured Arcanobacterium sp., assembly GCA_964403015.1. GTDB lineage: Bacteria > Actinomycetota > Actinomycetes > Actinomycetales > Actinomycetaceae > CAYOEJ01. The sequence continues at coordinate 1,172 of CAYOEJ010000101.1, read as the reverse complement.
GGCACGCCCGCAAGCTGGAGACAAAGCGTGACAACCCCACCGTCGTCGTCAGCAACTTACCGCTCGTGAATCTCGCTCCGCCAGATAACGACGACGAAACACCTCACCAACGACAAACCCAACTGAACGTGCTCTACACGGGTACGGTCGGCCGCGCCCAGGGTCTCGACAATGCCGTCCGCGCGTGCAGAATTGCCAACGAGCGTGGGTTCAACGTCAAACTGCGGATCGTCGGGGATGGTGCGCACCTGAATCGCGTCCGCCGTCTCGCTGAGCCGCTAGGCGACCTCGTCGAATGCACCGGCCGCGTGCCGCGCGAGAAGGTTGCTGAGTTCTACCGCGACGCCGATACGATCCTCGTCCACCTCCAAGACTGGCAGCCACTCGAAATGGCGGTGCCTTCCAAGGTTTTCGAGGCAATCGCCACCAACAAGCATGTGACCGGAGCACTCGATGGCGAAGGCGCCGATATCATTGAGCGCGCAAAGGCTGGTGACACGGTGCCAGCGATGCAGCCCGAGGCTTTGGCCGACCTATGGTGCGAACTCGCACGCGACCGAGAACGGCTCAACATCAATGCTCACGGTATTGATTGGCTCAATCAGGAGCTTGAGCGCACGCGCCCATCACAAACATTTACCCGGTTCATTGAACGGATAAGCAATGCCAGCTAGAGATTTCCGCAATCATCAACTCCCCCTGCTCGCCTCAACGGTGTGGCGAATGGTGGGCGAGGATCCAGTTTTCTTTGCGCTTCAGGTATCTCGAAAGCTCCCGGGTTCCGTGCGCGGCAAGCTGGGCGCGTTTGGAAAGAAGATTCCGACGACGTCGGTGGGCGAGTTTCTCCAACTTCTCGCCGATATTCCGGTGGAGATCACCCACGACAACCGCTTCTCTGAGGAAATGCGCGTTGCGAAGGGAATCGAGCCATCTGACGATGCCCGGGCCGAAACTCGCGCACGCCATGCATGGAACATCGGCAACGTAACCGAGGCCATTGACATGCTTCCCAAGTGTTCATCGCTGCGCCGCCGGTACGAGGATGAAAAGCGTGTGCTTGAAGGTGATGCCTTCCAACTTGAGCACGTCGAGCCAGCTCCGCACGATGCGAAACGGGTCGACGTGCTTCACGTGCTCGTCAACTCGGCGCCCCACACGTCGTCGGGGTATAC
>CAYOEJ010000100.1:0-2160 GCA_964403015.1 uncultured Arcanobacterium sp. | reverse complement strand
ATCAAGCACGATCTCAACGACAAGCCTTTTATCGTCATCTGGGAAGTGACGCGCGCATGTGGCCTCGTGTGTAAGCACTGCCGGGCCGACGCCCAGCATCGTGCGCATCCGGACCAACTCACAACGGAACAGGGCAAAGCGTTACTGGACGAGTTGGCGTCGTATGAAAAACCGCGACCACTCATCGTCTTTACGGGCGGGGACGCCTTCGAGCGCGACGACTTGGCAGAACTGTGCCGGTACGGAACGGAGATTGGGCTGCACATCTCCCTTTCGCCGTCGGTCACGCCGCTGATGACTCCGCAACGTCTCCACGAAATGCGTGAAGCGGGTGGCAAGGCAATGAGCGTGAGTCTTGATGGCGCATTTGCCAAAACTCACGATGCGTTCCGCGGATTTCCGGGTACGTTTGACGCAACTCTCGAGGCGGCCCAGTGGATTCGCAACGAGGGTTACCGCCTCCAGATCAACACCACATTCACACGCGACACGATCTGGGAAGCTCCACAGATGCTCAAGAACGCCCTCGATATGGGTGCGTTCATGTGGTACACGTTCATGCTCGTCCCCACCGGCCGAGGCGCCGACCTGCGCGCGCTGAACCCGGCGGAACGAGAGGATGTATTGAACTGGCTCCACGACGTCTCCGATCGAATCGCTATTAAGACCACCGAGGCGCCCCAATACCGCCGGATCGCCATCCAGCGGCAGAAACTTCGAGACGAGGGCGTGCCAATTCCACAGCAGGTGGCACAGCGCGGGGAGCTCTACGAGTATCTGACGAAGGAAACCACCCGCCTCCTTGGAGAGCATGCCGAGGCACCGCGTCGCCCGCGCCCGCCGATGGCCGTGAACTCTGGTTCAGGCTTTGCCTTTATCGATCATATTGGCGACGTGTACCCCAACGGGTTCCTGCCCATCCAGTGCGGCAACGTTAAGGAGCAGCCGTTCCCGCAGATTTATCGGGAATCCCCGGTGTTCCAGCAGCTGCGTAATCCGGATGGTTTCTCAGGCAAGTGCGGCGTGTGCGAGTACAACAAGATCTGCGGTGGATCGCGTTCCACCGCTTACGCGATGACCGGTGATTACCTCGCCTCTGACCCCACCTGTCTGTGGGAACCCGAAGAGCCGCGAGCTGGTCTGCCTGTATAACCGAGCGTCCGAAGAGCCAGATCCGGAAAGTCGGTGAAGATGGCGTCCACGCCGTCATCCCGCAGGCGAACCATGTGACGCGGCGAGTTGATCGTCCACACCCGCACCGCCATGCCCAGATCATGAGCCATCGAAATGAATCGGCGGCGTAGTTCAGTATCCGCAGCGAGCCGCGTGTTTCCAATCTGCCATCCAAGGTGGGCGTAGTTGGCTACGCGAAGTGAAGGGTCCGGCGTCGTCCCGGAACGGGCCGCAGCAATAAGTGCGGCGAGCGATTCCCAGCCCAAGCCACGTTGAAGCCTGGGAGAAGTCAGTTCGCAAACGGCTTGAAGCCAAGCATCCCAGGCGTGAGTGACGCACACGCGTTCGGCGCTATCGGTTCGATTTATCGCATCGGCCAGGGCTAGTACACCGGTCGGATTCTTGACGTCGATGATGATCTGCGCGTCGGTGAATTCGGCGAGAAAGTCGTCCAACCGCAGGATTGAATCCGTTTGACCCGCGACGTCCGTGTCAACGTGTTGGGGATCGGCCACGGTGGCCCGCTGGAGCTCATCCCATGTGTAGCTGGAGACAGGACCCGAAAGGTCAGTCATGCGGTCGAGGGTGTCGTCATGGAAACAGACCGCCACGCCGTCGGCGGTGACTTGGACGTCCGTTTCCAAAACACGGACACCAAGGCTTGATGCAAGGTTAAACGCGCTGCGCGTGTTCTCCGGACGGAGCCCAGCGCCGCCACGATGAGCAATGACACGCTCGTCGGCAGTGGGCGGGATAAGGGGATCTGAGGGCGTGCCTGGTCGAAAGCTGAGAACGCGCGGAAAACCTTGGGTCATGATGTCATTGTGCCTTGCCGACGACGATCACAACGGTTTTACGACAAACTCTGCGGATCTTCGTGGTCGCCCGGGGGACGCCCCTTACCGTGAATGGTGCGGTAGTGGAGGTAACCCAGGAATGCCACGACTACGAATCCAGCAGAAACCAAGATCGTAGATTTCAAACCGA
>CAYOEJ010000099.1:0-2242 GCA_964403015.1 uncultured Arcanobacterium sp. | reverse complement strand
ATCCTCGACAAGATTCGTGACGGTAAGGTCCAGGCTGCCGGAGCAATCGTGGGCGCCGTCATGAAGGCGACGCGCGGTCAGGCCGACGCGGCCCGAGTGCGCGAACTCGTCATGGAACGCGCGAATCAGGCGTAGCTGACCACACCGAGCCATCTCCGACTCGAAGCCCCGCCGGGCATCCACCCGGCGGGGCTTCGTACGTGCTGGGACGGCGTCGTGCCCATGTGCTACAGCACAGTACCAGCCGCGGGGACGGCGTCGTGCTCACTACGTGTCAGCCGCGGGGACGGCGTCGTCGAAATGCGGCCGCGCTTTCCACTGAGCGATACGACCCGGGAATAGAACCGACTCATTTGGCATGATGATAGGTAGATAGATTTCCTAGGGAGGAATAGTACCTACATGGCTTATCCAAGTTACGCTGTCACGCTCCGAATTCGCACGCCGTTTGACGCGCAGGCCGTTCCCAAGGCCACGCATGTGATTTCGGATAACGGTGGCATGATCACCGGCCTCGATATGGTCAAGTCCGACGAGCACACGCTGACGTTCGATGTCACCTGTTTGACTTTGGATCTCGGCCACGCGAAGGTGATTCGCTCTCATCTCCAAACGGATCCGGACGTGAACGTTCTTGGCATTCACGACGCGACCGTCCAAGCGCACCTTGGTGGAAAGATCGAGGTGACGCTCAAGCGCCCGCTTAAGACACGACAGGACCTGTCGAAGATCTACACGCCGGGTGTGGCAGCGATCTGTGAGCGCATTGTGGAAGAACCGTCAGAAGCGCGCCGCTTGACGATCAAGCGAAACACCGTTGCTGTTGTGACCGACGGTACCGCCGTGCTCGGACTCGGCGATATCGGGCCGAAGGCAGCGATGCCGGTGATGGAGGGCAAGGCTGCGCTGTTCAAGAACTTCGCCAATGTGGACGCGTTCCCGATCTGTCTCGATACGAAGGACACCGAGGAGATCATCTCGATTGTCAAGGCGCTCGCCCCCGGATTTGGTGGCATCAACCTCGAGGACATTGCGGCGCCACGCTGCTTCGAGATCGAACGTCGCCTGAAGGAAGAGCTCGACATCCCCGTCTTCCACGACGACCAGCACGGTACGGCCGTCGTCGTTCTAGCCGCGCTGATTAACGCGCTGAAGTTCGTGGACAAGAAGATTGAGGACGTGAAGATCGTTGTGTCGGGCGTTGGCGCAGCGGGCAACGCGATCATTCGTCTGCTCATAGGGCAGGGCGCCACGGACATCATCGGCGCCGGCCGCGCGGGCACGCTGGGCGTATTCCGCGAAGAGGCAGACCCAGACCGCAACTGGCTGGCTCAGAACACCAATCCGCGAGCCGTGGATGGCTCGCTGAAGGACGCGCTTGTGGGCGCGGACGTGTTCATTGGAGTTTCGGCAGGAAACATCTTGACGGAGGAGGACATCGCAACCATGGCCGACGACGCCATCGTGTTCGCGCTGGCCAACCCCACGCCAGAAGTTGATCCTGCCGCTGCCGGCAAGCATGCCGCGGTGGTGGCCACCGGCCGCTCGGACTATCCGAACCAGATCAACAACGTGCTTGCCTTCCCGGGACTATTCCGCGGAATGCTCGACGTCCAAGCTGAGCAGGTCACCGACGACATGCTCGTGGTGGCCGCAAACGCCATCGCGAACGCCGTGAAAGACGAGGAGCTGAACGCCGCCTACATCATCCCGGGTGTCTTCCATGACGACCTCGCCCAAAAGGTCGCCGCGGGGATCCGCGAGGAGTTCTCCAACGGAAAGAACAAGTAGCCAATCAGTCTCGGTTGCACGGCGTTACATAAGTTAAACGTGGCATAACCGCAGGTCGCCGGTGTTAAAGACCGGCGACCTGCGGTGCCACTTACTGAAAACTCGTGAAAACGCCACTCAAACGCGCTGTGCCCTCCGGCACAGCGCGTTTTTTGGTGTGAACACGCGGTAAACGAGGCCTGTGAGTAGTGACACCGCGCAGACGTTTGACCACCGGCTCGATCGCGCCGTAAAGTTCTTATTCGTTGCTCAGGGAGTTGGAAACACGAACTGAACAACAGCGAATCACCAGCAATGTGAACCGCATCGCAAGAGTTTGACTTCGAGCGAAACGATTGACTAAGTTGGAGAGGTTGCTCCGGCGGGGCAGGCAGGTAAAACTGCAGGTCATCGCCAGTGGGTGTGTTGTTTGATATCTCAATAGTGTGTCAGCTTTTTATGTTGTATTTTT
>CAYOEJ010000098.1:0-2306 GCA_964403015.1 uncultured Arcanobacterium sp. | reverse complement strand
TGGGCTGCCCCAGCGTACTTTCCAGCGGTTCACGAACAAGCAATGGCTCGCGTGGAGGAACTGCTTGGAGTCGAGGTGGTTGAGTATCCCACCACGCGGCAGATCGGCGCTTCACCGCAAGAACGTGCACGTGATGTGAATGCGGCGTTTGAAGACCCAGACATCCGAGCAATCTTCACAACCGTGGGAGGAGACGACCAGATCCAGGTCATCCGCCACCTCGACCCTACCCTCCCCCAAGCCGATCCGAAGCCATTCTTCGGATACAGCGACAACACCAATATCTTGAACTGGCTGTGGCACAACGGCGTAAGCGCTTTCTACGGCGGCTCCACGATGGTTCATTTCGGTCCCGGACCAGGCGTGGATACCGAGCACTTACAGACGGTCAAAGCCGCACTCTTCGGTGGCGGCGACGTCGTTCTCCCCACAACCACATCGAGCCAAGATTATGGGCTCGATTGGTCAGAGGAACGCGTGCTTTCAGAACCATCGCCGAGCGGACCTGCGCTACCTGTTGAGTTTCTTGGTACCGACGACGTCGTTCGCGGGCGCACTTGGGGCGGCTGCTTTGAAGTGGTGGACCAGTTAGCCATGGCTGGCAGATTACCTTCGGCCGCTGATCTTGAGGGAACCATCCTTATTTTTGAAACCTCCGAGCTTGTGCCACCACCGGATTTCGTTGGCCGTTGGATTCGTGCGCTCGGCGAACGTGGCTATCTCGAAGCCGCAGCGGGGCTAGCTTTCGCTCGCCCCGTCGTCGACGATCGAGACAACCCCGCACCCAATCACGTACTCGAGGCGCGCCACGATGCTTACACCGAGTACCTGCTATCAAACGTGGCGCGCTATCGAGACGATTTGCTTGTGTGTCTTGGGCTCCCATTTGGGCACACCAAGCCTCAGCTCGTGATCCCCTATGGCGGAGAAATCACGCTTGATCCTCGCGAACAGTGGGTTATCGCCCACTACCCGCAATCAGTTGATCTTTCAGTTTGAGGAACCAGCGCTTGTCATATGGGCTCCGCTCAGCCATGCTGACGGCCTCATCGCACCAACGAAGAATCGTTTCGCGCTCAAAAACGCCCGCACGAATGAGCTCGGGAATGAGAAACGAGGAGACTGTACGTTCGGGGTAGGACGTCGTTTCGTCGAACTGCGCCATGGACGCACCCTTGATCCCCGGATGTCTGAACACTGCGGGAACGAGCCGTTTCGCTAGCGCATAGTCGCTGCGTTCAAGGTACGTAAGAAGCGCCGCCGCTGATGGCACCCCGGTCGCCAAAAACAAGGTGAGGCCGCGCGTCATCGGAAGATCGACGTCGTCGAAATCAAACCAACGCCAGATACCCATCATGACCGCATTCCGATCATGATTCTTCGGATTCTTCAAAAACAGCTCGCCCCATGCGCTAGCGATGGCGGCAAGGTCGTCAGGGAATAGTTGCGGCACGTACTCCGCCGCAAAGTACCTCGTGTACGGAACTTTGCGTAGGAGTTTGCCACTGGTTGGAAAGAGAACGATATCTGCAGCGCGGTGGTGGCTTTCCGACAGTGGGCCTTGCCATGCCGAACTCATTTCACCCGCTGGACTATCGAGTAGTGTTCGGGCTGCCTTTACCAATGGCTTCGCGACCCGTACGCGCTCATCGGGAGCAAGATCTTGAAACAACCAAAGCAGAGCCTCGTCATTTCCCTGCAGGAGGAGTGACTTCGCTGGGTTCGCATACATAGCCTGAATACTACTAGTAGCGGCGACTGCAACTAGTAGTGGTACCGAGCAGCGGCAATAAAAATGGCATCCTTTGTGCTCTTATAAACCAAGCGGTGCTCCTCAGTGATTCGTCGCGACCAATAACCCGCGAACTCATACTTGAGGGCTTCCGGCTTGCCGATGCCCTCGTTTCCGTTACGCGCGATGTCCCTAAGAAGTTGGTTAATTCTCTTGACCACTCGTCGATCCTGCGTCTGCCACCACAAGTAGTCCTCCCAGGCATTTTGATCCCACACGTACTTCAAGAATCAAGCTCGCCTAGGTCGTCCAATGAGTACTCTGCACCTTGCCCACTTTCTAGCCTTTCGACAGCATCGAAAAGCCGGCGAGCATTTCGGCGGGATTTCATGAGGTAGGCGGTTTCACGGAGCGAATTGTAATCATCAAGTGAAACGATCACTGCAGATTCACGCCCGCTACGCGTCACTATCACTGCTTCGCGGTCATCGACGACTGACTGCAGCACCTCCGCATAGCGTGCGCGGGACTCCGAATACGACATGGTCTTCATAGATTTCCAATCACTTGTACA
>CAYOEJ010000097.1:0-2327 GCA_964403015.1 uncultured Arcanobacterium sp. | reverse complement strand
GGGCATAGTTCCGCTTGATCATGGCGCGTGCGGGGCGCATCTCTAGGGCTTCATAGAACGGGACGAGGTCGTCGTCGCAGGAGAGGTCGATCATGTAAAGATGGTCGAGTTCGCTTAGCAGGCGCTCCACCAGTTCCCGCCCGATGCCACGGCCACGATACTCGGGCAGGACTTCAAGAAGCGGAACGTACGCGCTGAGGACGCCATCACTGATGGCGTTGATAAAGCCAACAATCCGCCCATTGTCGATAGCGAGCACCGAACAGTAACTGTTTTCCAGCAGGCGCCAGTGTGTTTCTGACGACGGCGGGTTCGGCCAGCCTTCGAAAAAGCCGTCCGCAAGTTCGAGTGCGCTACCGGCGTCGTCGGAAGAGCCTGTGACGGGGTCGACGCCACTAACCGAAGCGGTGGGCCCGCGAAAGTCGGCGGACTTGAGCACCTCGTATCTCATCCTCACGGGAAGCTCCGTCACTCCCACTCAATCGTGCCCGGGGGCTTTGAGGTGCAGTCGAGGACGACTCGATTGACGTCGGGAACCTCGTTGGTGATGCGGTTAGAGATCTTGGCGAGGAGATCGTAGGGAAGACGCGACCAGTCTGCGGTCATTGCATCCTCCGAACTGACTGGGCGGAGCACGATCGGATGGCCGTATGTGCGGCCATCGCCCTGAACGCCTACTGAGCGGACGTCGGCGAGGAGAACCACCGGGCACTGCCAAATTTCGCGATCAAGCCCGGCGTTTGTCAGCTCCTCGCGCACGATGAGATCTGCCGCTCGAAGGGTCTCGAGGCGTTCGCTGGTTACTTCGCCAATGATACGGATGCCGAGGCCCGGGCCTGGGAACGGCTGACGCCACACGAGCTTGTCAGGAAGGCCAAGTTCGGAGCCGATGGCGCGTACCTCGTCCTTGAAAAGGTCGCGTAGTGGTTCGATGAGTTCGAATTCGATGTCGTCCGGCAGACCGCCAACGTTGTGGTGCGACTTAATGTTTGCGGTGCCGTCTCCCCCGCCGGATTCGACGACGTCGGGATAGAGCGTGCCCTGGACGAGGAAGGCGATTTCCTTACCTTCGGCACCGGCTTCCTCGATGAGCTTGAGCTGGGCGGCTTCAAAGGAACGAATGAATTCCCGGCCGATAATCTTGCGCTTCTCTTCGGGGTCCGTGACGCCTTCGAGTGCGCTGAGGAATCGCTCAGATTCGTCAACCGCTACGATCTTCATTCCGCGCGAGCCCGCATAATCGTCGATTACTTGCTTGGCTTCGCCGCCGCGAAGGAGACCGTGGTCAACGAACACGCAGGTCAGTTGGTCGCCAATGGCGCGGTGCACAAGTGCGGCCGCGACTGACGAGTCCACGCCTCCAGACAGCGCGCAGATGGCATGCTTATCGCCAACCTGGGCACGAATCTTGTCAATCTGGTCTTCGATAATCGACGCCGAATCCCAGTTCGGTTCGAGGCCCGCGCCATCGCGCAGGAAGTTCACTAGCATCTGCTGACCATTGGTCGAGTGCTTGACTTCTGGATGCCACTGCACGCCAAAAAGCTTCGCATCCGCGTTCTCGAAAGCAGCGACAGGCGCGCCCGAGCTGGTTGCCGTAACGACGAAGCCTTCCGGAGCCTCGGTCACCGCATCGCCGTGACTCATCCAGACGTTCTCGCTGTTTCGAACGCTACCGGTGACGACGCCGTCGGCGATAACGCTTGCCTCGGTCGCTCCGTACTCACGCTTGCCCGTCTGGGCGACGGTGCCGCCGAGTTCCTGCGCCATCTGCTGGAAGCCATAGCAGATACCAAACACGGGGATGCCTGCTTGGAGAAGCGCGGGATCGAGACGCGGCGCGCCTTCTGCATATACGGAGGACGGTCCACCTGACAGGATCACCGCGGTGGGTTCCTTGGCCAGAATCTTGTCGACTGGCCACGAATGCGGCACGAGCTCAGAGAAATAACCGGCCTCACGCACGCGGCGAGCGATGAGCTGCGCGTACTGGGCACCGTTATCTATTACAACGACGGGGCGCAATTCAGTGGTATTCACAGATCAAGCGTATCGCGGTTGACGGGCATCAAATACATCCGTCTCGGAATTGAGCCTTCCTGTGGCGACTGACGTGCGGTTGGACGTGCGGTTTGGCGTGTGGTTGGGCGTGTGGTTTACGGGGAACTCGGTGTCAGGTCGCGGTTTTGTTGGGGCTGTCCACAGAATCGGTGTGGGGCCGGTTTAGCGTGGCACTTAGACTTTTGAGCGCTTTTATCCACGGATTGGTGTGTTTTGTGCTTTGCGTGCGTTTTGTGTTCGAAAAAGTGTCGGAGGGGTGTTTTAGG
>CAYOEJ010000096.1:0-2405 GCA_964403015.1 uncultured Arcanobacterium sp. | reverse complement strand
CGCCGCCAATCGCAGAGTGGTGTCGGTGGTGGTTGTAGAAGTGGAGCCAGCCGGGCAGCGCCAGGCGTCGTTCGGCCTCTGAACCGTAAAACCTGGCATAGGCCCAGCCGTCCCCGAGCGTGCGGTGGAATCGCTCGATCTTCCCGTTCGTCTGCGGCCGGTAGGGGCGTGTCCGCTTGTGTCGGATGCCGAGCCGAGCGCAGAAGTCCCTCCATGCGTGGGATCTGTATGCCGACCCGTTGTCGGATAGGACTCGCTCGACGGTCACGCCTCGTTCGGCGAACCAGGCCACGGCGCGTTCGAGAACTCCCACCGCTGTGCTCGCCTGCTCATCCGACCAGATTTCTGCGTATGCGACGCGGGAGTGGTCGTCGATGACTGTGTGAACGAACGCCGTCCCGGTGCGCGGCTTGTGATCTTTTCCTCGTGGTAATCCCGGAGTCGCGAGCTTGTTCCGTGCGCCTTGCTGCCGACCTACGTAACGATGTCCACCGCCGTCGGGGATGTTGCCGAACTTCGTGACATCGACATGAATCAACGATCCCGGATGAGGATGCTCATATCGCCGCAATGGCTCGCCAGTGACACGATCGATATGCGAGAGGCGGTTCACGCGGCAACGGACGAGGACCGCGTGAACAGTCGACGTCGAGAGACCAAGTCGCGCAGCGATCTGGGCTGGCCCCAGTCGAAGCCGCCAGCGCAGGTTGATGATCTTCTTCTTGACATGCTCGGGCGTCCTGCCTGGGATCCGGTGCGGCTTGCTGGAGCGATCCTGCATCCCAAACTCGCCCTCTTCCCGGTAGCGGCCGGCCCATTTCCGGGCAGTGATCGGGGAAACCATGAACATCTTTGCGGCGATCGTGGCCGGATAGCCGTCTTCGACAATCAGTCGGGCTAACCGGAGACGGGCACGAGGAGTGAGAAGAGCGTTCGGATGGGTCATCAATTGGCCTCCGCCGCGGTCTTCGTAAGCGCGCGTCTGGTGAGAAGCATGATGACGAGAGCGATCGCTGTCAGCACCGAAGCGACCCAAACCGGCGCGAGCAGCCCCAGCCCGGTCGCGAGCCCGAGCGCACCAAGCACGGGCCCCGCTGCAGCTCCGATATTCAATGCTGCGGTTGCGTACGAACCGCCCATCGTTGGCGCACCCGATGCTGCATACAGCACACGCGTGATCAGAGTACTGCCGACGCCGAACGACAGGAATCCCTGAACGAGGACGAGGACGATAAGCGCAACGGGATGAGATGCGACCACTGCCAACACGATCCAGCCTGTCAGCAATAGCGGTCCGCCGACTGCGAGCACGAGGCCAGGTCGTTGATCTGATAGTCGTCCTGCGATCGTGACGCCAAGGAACGATCCGATGCCGAACATCACCAGCGCGACGGACACCCACGCTTCGGCCAAGCCCGCGGTCTCGGTCACGATGGGTGCCAGGAAGGTGAATGCCGCAAAGGTCCCTCCGTTGATCAGCGCTCCGAGTACCATGGCCAGGATGAGCCGCGGCGTCGCCAACTGGCTGAGCTCGACACGGAGCCTTGGTGAGGTCGCGCTAGTCTCGCTCCGACCAACATTGTTCGTGACGCCACGAATGACTCCAACGGCCGCGGGAATACAGAGGATGGCGATCGCCCAGAACGTCGTTCGCCAGCCCAGCGCTGTGCCGAGCAGTGCCCCGGCGGGGACGCCCACGACGGTTGCGATCGTCGTGCCGGAGAGCAGGATCGACAGTGCACGCCCCTTCTGGTTCGCTGGCACGAGGGTAGTGGCCGTGCTCAGTGCTACGGCGAGGAATCCTGCGTTTGCGAGAGCGCTGAGCACCCGGGTGATGAGCAGGAGAGAGAACACTGGTGTCATCGCTCCGATGACGTGGCTTCCCGCGAACACGAGAAGGCAAACGATCAATGTGAGCCGCGGTGGCCAACGGCGAGCGAATGCCGCCATCACTGGCGCGCCGACGACCATACCGACTGCGAATGCGGAGGTCAGCAGGCCCGCAGTGCCGACCGAGACGTCAAGTTCGGTCGCGATCGCGGGGAGCAATCCCGCGAGCATGAATTCTGAAGTGCCCATGACGAAGACCGCCAGGGCAAGCATGTAGAGGGCAAAAGGCATCGAGTACTCCGAGGTGTGAGATCAAGAAATGGTTCTTCTTGTCACCACGGCCAGCGCCCCGGGTACGCCAGACATACGCCCACACAGATCGTGGGCGTCGTAACTAGTGGTTCAAGGGGCTGGCGGTGTGACCGACAACCCCTGACCTGTCTGATTCGGGACTCGACATGCCCCAAACTCTAACATGCCTTCAATGGCGAGCGGTCTGGACAGATACTTCTTGAATCGGCACGGTGTCATTACGGGCGGGGGCCAGAACAACGTCCCTGGACATCACACCTAGA
>CAYOEJ010000095.1:0-2631 GCA_964403015.1 uncultured Arcanobacterium sp. | reverse complement strand
GCACCCCCACCGCTCGCGCGGAGGAGGTCCTCGGCATGGAAGGCGTGGACAAGACGGTTCAAAACGTCTGCTTCGTCAACTGTGGCGGCCGTTGCCCCTTCCTCGTTCAGGTCAAGGACGGAACAATTGTTCGCTGCCTGCCCGAGCAATCTGGTGACAATTCCGTGGAGAACAGGCAGATTCGCGCCTGCTTGCGCGGACGTTCGATTCGCAACCGCGTCTACAGCCCCGATCGCGTCAAGAAGCCGATGATCAGGCGCCCTGGCACGAAGCGTGGCGATGGCCAGTGGGACGAGATCTCCTGGGATGACGCACTCGATCTCGTCGCCGAGAAGATCAAGTACACCATTGACACCTACGGCAACGAGGCCATCTACCTCCAGCACGGTTCCGGCGTCCTCGGAGGCGCTATTGGCGAGGGCGGCCCGTTTCCACGCCTGTTCAACCTTCTTGGTGGTTCGCTCAAGCGCTACGGCAACTACTCCTACGCGCAGGTCGCCACATGTACGAGGATGAGCTACGGCTCTTTCCAAGGCCGCGGCGATGCAAACGAGACGCCGTCGAACACGTTTGAGGATTCGGCCCGCAACTCGCAGCTCGTGGTCATGTTCGGCAACAATCCGCAAGAAACCCGCATGTCGGGTGGCGGCATTCTCTTCAGCTCGCAGTTGCTGAAGAAGAACAACGTTCGCACGATCGTTATTGACCCGATGTATTCGGAGACTGCCCTGACGCTCGCCGATCAGTGGCTTCCCATCCGTCCGGGCACCGACACGGCACTCGTGAGCGCAATCATTCACGTGCTGATCAGCGAAGACCTCCACGACCAGGAGTTCCTTGACACGTACGTCCAGGGCTTCGACGAGGATCACATGCCCGCGGGCGTCCCCGCTGGAAACTCCTACAAGAGCTACATCATGGGAGATGGACCTGACGGTCTGGCAAAGACCCCCAAGTGGGCGGAAGGCATCACCGGAATCCCCGAGGAGACCATCATCGCCCTCGCCCGCGAGATCGGCCACGCAAAGCCGTGTGCTATCACGCAGGGCTGGGGACCCCAGCGCCACATGAACGGCGAGAATCAGGCTCGCGCGATCTACGCTCTCGCGACTGTCACCGGAAACGTCGGCATCCCCGGCGGCGGCACGGGCGGGCGCGACGGATCGAACTGGCGCATCTCGAAGATGTTCCCCGCGGGCGAGAACCCCGTCCAGGCAACGATTCCTATTTACTTGTGGACCGACGCCGTCACCCGCGGCGAGGAGATGACCGCCACCAAGGACGGCATCCGCGGCGTGGATCGACTGCCCACATCCATCAAGTTCCAGTTGCAGTACGGCGGCTCGAAGTTCGCTGGCCAGCACGGCGACATCAACAAGACGTTGGAGATCATGCGCGATGAGTCGCTGTGTGAGTTCATCGTCGTTTTCGAACCGATGATGACGCCGTCCGCCGAGTACGCAGATCTCGTTCTGCCGGACACGCTCGGCCCGGAGCGATGGGACGTCGGGCACTCGGAGTACGTTGGCGAAACCGCCCACTACATGTTCCACGAGAAGGCGATCGAGCCGGCGTTTGAGATTCGCGATTCCTACGACGTCGCCGTTGATCTCGCCGAACGTCTCGGGGTCAAGGAGGAATACTCGGAGGGCCGCACCCGCGAAGAGTGGGCCAAGTGGCTCGTCGAAGAGACTCGCAAGGAGAATCCCGGATTCCCCACGTGGGACGAGCTCAGGGACATGGGCGTGTACCGCTACGAGGATCCAGACGGACCTCCGATCCCGCTCAAGGACTTCCGCGACGATCCCGAGGCGAACCCTCTGGACACCCCATCCGGGAAGATCGAAATCTTCTCCTCGACTCTGTGGGATTGGAAGCAGGAGTGGGAGTTTGACAACCCGATGAAGGGCGACGTCATTACCGCTCTACCCGAGCACATGGACACATTCGAAAGCGCCGCCGAGGCGCGGACGAACGAAACCTACCCGCTACAGTGCATCGGCCACCACTACAAGGCCCGCGTCCATTCGACGTTCGCGAATCTTGAGTGGCTCAAGGAGACGCATCCGCAGATGCTGTGGATCAACCCGATTGATGCCAAGAAGCGCAACATCTCGAACGGCGACATGGTCGAGGTTTTCAACGATCGTGGCCGCGTCCGCACCCGTGCACATGTCACGCAGAGGATCATGCCGGGGGTCACCTCGCTACCACAAGGTGCCTGGTATAAGGCCGACGAAAATGGCGTCGATGTGGGCGGAAACATTAACACGCTCACGACTCTGCACCCGACGGCTTACGCCAAGGGAAATGCCCAACACACCAATCTTGTTCAAGTTGAGAAGGCGTGATCACTATGGGAATCATGACCGACAAAGATTCGGCAGCGTACACGGCGCCGGATGGAAATTACGGCTTTTTCTTTGATCAATCGTTGTGCAACGGTTGCAAAGCCTGTCATATCGCCTGCAAAGACAAGCACGACCTGCCCTCCGGCGTGAATTGGCGCCGCGTCGTCGAGTACACCGGTGGCACGTGGTCGTCATCCGAGGAACTTCCAGTTCCATCCATCTTTTCCTACTACACCTCGATTGCCTGCAACCACTGCGAGGACGCGATCTGTATGACGGT
>CAYOEJ010000094.1:0-2706 GCA_964403015.1 uncultured Arcanobacterium sp. | reverse complement strand
AGTGTGGATATCGACGCTGGATGCCGGAGGTACGGTCTCGCCGGCTGCGATGAGGGCCCGGCGTCGTTCTTCCTCAGCCTTTGCCGCGTTAACAACCGAAACGCTCGAGCCGACCGGAACCTGGATCTCCGTTCCCGGAAGAGTGCCTTCGCGCTTGTCGAACCAGTACTGAACGAGTGCGTGCATGATCGCGATGACAGCGACAGTGACGAGGACTACCGGACCCTGGAAGCTCACGAAGAATACCTGAACAGACATGTCCGAGAGGTCGGCGGCGAGGATCGAGTTTGCCGACGACGGACCAATGTCCAAACACGACGCTGTTGCGATGACGCCGGCTGCGGATAGTCGCGAAATTCCGATCGAGATCAGGATTGGGTAGACCGTAACCATGAGGAGCATGGCTAGGCCCGCAGCGGACGGGATAACGATACACAGCGCCTGCCCGAGCACGTAGGTGAGAGCGAGGATGAGGTAGGGCTTCTTGATCTTCTGAAGCGGTGCGGATGCGATTTCGACCAAGGTGCGTGATGCGCCGATCT
Source organism: uncultured Arcanobacterium sp. (assembly GCA_964403015.1). GTDB lineage: Bacteria > Actinomycetota > Actinomycetes > Actinomycetales > Actinomycetaceae > CAYOEJ01. The sequence continues at coordinate 2,164 of CAYOEJ010000094.1, read as the reverse complement.
TTTCCATATAAAGAGCGAAACCACCGACCGCCATGATCGTCATGCCAAGGCCAGAGAAGGTGTCTGCCATCGTGACGCGGATGAGTTCGAAGATATCGAGAATAGTCGATCCCGTTGACGCCTCCTCCGCCAGAACTTCGGCGCTCTTGAGTGGGATTGACAGAAAGAGCATGATCAAGCCCGAGGCGAGCAAAACCGCCTGCGGATAGAACTTTTTGACTACCAGATAGGCGGTGATAACAATCATCACCAAGCCGAGAATTACCGAAACCATTGTGCGTCCCCTTCGGAGATAGTGCTGTCTCCATCTAGTCATCTAGTCATCTAGCGGCCTAGGGTCGTGTGCGGTGATGGATTGTCATCACCTTAGCAGCGCAGCGAGACACGGATTAGCGAGTTATTCATTGATACCCAAGTAAGTTTCGGATGCGTCCATCTTGAGTCGGTCAGACTGGGACTTTGGTACTATCGCTGACTTTAATGGCCGATACGAGATGGCCCATTTTGGAGGGAATTGCAACGAAACATCCTCCGGAATTTACAGTGTCGCGCATTTCCGGTTTCCAAGACTGGCGATTGTGCTGAGGATAAAATTATTGAATGTGCGCAGGTATCGCACGTAACCTGATTCACAATAAAGGACAGCGATTATGACTATGTTAATTGACGACAGAAGAGCACTCCACAAGCGTCCCGAAGTTGGGTTCTGCGAGATTGAGACTGCCTCTTTCATTTACTCCAGGCTCGAGGAGCTCCTCGACAAGGAGGCGGGCGATTCGATTCTTTTGGGAGACGACGTGATCGACGTCGACGCCATCCCCGGCCTCACCAAAGACGAGCTCGATCAGAATGCTGAGCGAGCACGCAAGCAGGGGATCTCCGACGAGCATGTTCAGCTATTTTCCGGCGGACGTACGGGAATTGTCGTCGACATCGCGGGAAACCGCGAAGGTCCGACCGTCGGTTTGCGAACGGACATCGATGGTCTTGGCGTGAGCGAGAGCGAAGATGACGAGCATCTTCCAGCTCGCGAAGGATTCGGCTCCACCAACCCCAACGTTATGCACGCTTGCGGCCACGATGGTCACGTTGCTGTGGCGCTCGAGCTGATTCGTCGCCTCGTCGAGAACCGTGATTTTGCGGGGAAGTTCCGCATTATCTTCCAGCCGGCAGAAGAGGGCGTGCGCGGGGCGATGGTGACGAAGGAGTCCGTCACAGCCGACGTCGACATCATGCTCGGAATGCACCTTGGACTCGGCCTCGAAGCCGGTGAAGTTGGAGCGGGAACGCACGGTCAGCTCGCCACTGAGAAGACCCAGGTTGTGTTCACCGGTGCTCAAGCCCATGCCGCGATGTCGCCAGAGCGGGGCAGGAATGCCTTGCTCGCTGCGTGTTCTGCAGCGCTCTCCCTCCACTCGCTCCCTCAGCGCGGTGACGCAAACACCCGCTTGAACGTCGGCACACTCAACGCTGGCTCCGGATTGAATATCATCGCCAGCCGTGCCGAAATGAAGGTCGAGTACCGCGCTGACGACCGCGACGTCCTCGCTGATCTGAAAGAGCGATTCGCCGGGGTCATCGAGGGTGCAGCGCGTGCCTACGGTGTTGAATCGGAGATCATTCCGCTCGGGCGCGCGACTACGCTCGTGTGCGACCAGCCCGTGATCGACTCAGCGATGAAGGCGCTCGAGGGCATCGATGGGGTCGAGAAGTCGCACGAGACCGTCCTTTTCGCGGCGAGCGACGACGTTTCAATCTTCATCGAACGAGTTCAGGATCAAGGAGGCACCGGCACCTTCCTCATCGTCGGATGCTCGAGCCCTGGAGCCCACCACAGTGGAACATTCGACATCGATGAGCGTGCATTGCCAATTGCCGTCGACTGGATTGAGGCGATTCTGCGCCAGCAGTAGTGACTCAGGGCCAGCAGTTGTGACTCTGGAAGGGCGGCAATTCTGCGCCAGCAGTAGTGACTTTGGAGGGGCGACGCAGTGGAGTTTTGGTAACCGACTGCGTCGCCTTTTCATATTCATTTGTTGGGGTAAGAGCTACCTCACTCGGCGTCTTTCATCCTGATCTCAGCCACGATTGCTGCGGCAAGCGTTGGGTCGGTTTGAAACGTGGTGCCTAAGGGAGCACGCATGTGGACTTGGCTAGCCCCGCT
>CAYOEJ010000093.1:0-2736 GCA_964403015.1 uncultured Arcanobacterium sp. | reverse complement strand
TGCGTTAATCGCCGTCGCCCGGCCGGAGCCGCCGGCGCATCGCCTTTACCTCCGAACGGTGGTGCTTTGCGGCAAGCCGACGCCGGATCGACGCCCGCGTGGGTTTCGTCCTTCGGCGCTCAATCGGAGGTGCTAGCGCATGACGAATCAACTGTGCTAGGCGCAGTCGCGCTTCCTTTCGGTTGTGCATCTGCGAGCGGTGCTCGGACGCGCTGATAGTGAGCACCGCCCCATCGAGCTTGCTCTCAAGGTTCTTAAGCACCCGGCGTCGTTGGTTGACCGTGAGCGCCTCGGTGCTAGCAAGATCGATCGAGAGTTGGACCTTCGAATCGGTCGTGTTAACGCTCTGCCCGCCAGGCCCGGATGATTTCGCAAACCGTTCAGTCAGGTCTGCCGCAGGTATTAGCACGCCCTCTGGCGCGCCCGGCCCGGGTTCGATTCGCAAGCTGTCCATACGGGGAAGTCTACTGACTGTGGGACGTTCGGCTCGATCTCTCACGCGCGATAGCTATTCCTTGTTAATGGAACACAAAGTTAGCCAGCCAAGTCATCGAATCGAGAAAACCGGCGTCGTCGGATTGCTAATCTCGGGGTAACTAGGGCGTCAGTTCTAGCCAACTCAGAGAAAGCGAACACAATGAGCACATTTGATCCCTTGGCTTACCTCACCCGAATCATGGAAACTTTTTACCCCATCGGCGCAGATGAGGAAACGGGCGGTGTGAACCGTCTGGGATACGGCCCCGTCGAAGACGAGATGCACGAGGCCGCATCGAAAATCACAACCGACGACGGCTTCCTCATTGAGACCGACTCCGTTGGTAACCTCTATTTCTCGCGCAACCCCCAGGGCGAGTACTATCTAGCCGCGTCCCATCTCGATTCCGTCACCGACGGCGGTCGCTACGACGGAATCATCGGCGTTGCCACGGCAATGCTGGTGCTAAAAATGATCAAGGAAGAGGGGCTAGACATTCCGCTCAAGGTGGGAATCTTCCGTTGCGAAGAGTCCACGAACTTCCTCAAGGCGTGCCTTGGAAGCGCGCTGGTAACGGATAAATTCAATCCCGATGATTTCGTTCGCCTCGTATCTCGCGAGGGTAAGACGCTCGAGCAGGTCTTCGACGAGCGCGGCCACAGCAAGGAGCTTGAGCGCATCCAGGGCGTCAAGGGTTACCTCGAACTCCACATCGAGCAAGGCCGCGTCCTAGAGAGCGAAAAGCTCCCGATCGGCATCGTTACCTCGATTGCAGGAAATGCTCGACTCGAAGTCAACGTCAAGGGCATGGCCGAGCATTCGGGGGCGACGCCGATGAATATTCGCCAGGACGCCCTGTGCGCGGCCGCGGAGATCGTACTCGCGGTCGAAGACATAGCGAAGAGCGATCCCAACGGGACATCGGTGGGAACGGTCGGATTCCTTAACGTTCATCCGAACTCGCTCAACGTCGTGCCCGGCGGAGTCAACCTCACCATCGATCTCCGCGACGGAAACAATGACCGAATCGAAGCGATGAAGAGGGAAGCAGAGTCGCGAGTTAAGGAGATTTGCGCGGGGCGCGGGGTGGACGTCGACGTTCGCGTTGTGTCCAGCTCGCCGGCCGTTACTCTCGACGACGGCGTCATCAGCGGACTTTCCAAAGCAGCCACATCGCTGGGGATTGAGCACAAGATTATGCCGAGCGGCGCGGGTCACGACGCCATGAACTTCGCCGACCTTTGCCCAACCGGAATGATCTTTATTCCGTGCGAAAACGGTGTGAGCCACAGTCCCGAAGAAAAGGCTGACTATGCAGACGCCGTTCTTGGCGCTCAAATCATGCTGGAGTTCCTGAAGGCGCGCGAGGCGTAGCGTACGGGGGAGGCGTATTATACGCGGGAGGCGTAGTGTGACTGTGTGAGTGCGCTAAATGAAGGTGGGGCATCTGAGGATGCCCCACCTTTGTTTTGGATGGTTCTTGTTGTACCGCTCTGACTGAACAGCTCTAGTGGATGATGAAGACGGATGCCATCATCGTGACCCAGCCAATGAGCATCACGGGGATCGTACGCTTGACCACGTGGATGGGGTTGACGCCAGCCATACCTGCGATCACGATAACCACGCCGGCGATGGGCGACATCGAGCGACCCATTCCCGAGGAGAGCTCCATCGGAAGTGCCACATTGACAGTGGGCTGTCCTACCGATGCGGCAACCTGAGGCGAGAGCGGACCGAATGCGAGCCACGCCGCATTTCCGGATCCCGTCACGACTGCTGCGCCGAGAATGACGAGCGAGAGAACGATCGCCATTCCGACAAGACCAAGGTTGGCGCTCTGAGCGGCACTAATAATGGTGTCGATGAAACCGATCTGGATAAGGCCTTCAGCAAAAATCTGACCCGCGATAACGAGGGAGACCACGTTAGCGAGCTGTCGGCCCATGCCTTCGAAGAAGACCTTCAGGCTTGCGAGGCCCTTCTCAAGGCTGCGCATTCTGATCGTCTCGCACACGAGGGAGAAGAGAGTACAGATGATCATGGCGGTGACCACGTTCATCCTGATCGTATCGATGACGAACTCGGAGAACGTGATGACGAGAATCAGCGGGAGCAACGGCATCAGCGCGTACCAACGAGGAGCAACGTGCTGGTCTTCAGTGACGGCCTTCGCTTCGGCGGATTCTTCATGCGAGATGAGAGTGTGGATATCGACGCTGGATGCCGGAGGTACGGTCTCGCCGGCTGCGATGAGG
>CAYOEJ010000092.1:0-2749 GCA_964403015.1 uncultured Arcanobacterium sp. | reverse complement strand
GTAGGCGTTGTCAACATCGCCATTGAAGGTCAGCTCCTCGTGGGCGCTTTCGCTGGCGTGATGGCCGCATCGTTCTTCCAGTTCTCGTGGGCTGGCCTGATTTTCGCACCGCTCGCTGGTGCGCTCATCGGTTCACTGCTCGCACTATTCTCGGTGAAGTACGCTGTTGACCAGATCATCGTGGGTGTTGTTCTCAACGTCCTGTGCCTGGGCTTGACGACGTTCTTCTTCGGAACGCTGATGAGCGATAACGCTGCTCGTCTGAACACGAACCAGTACCGTCTACCGGTCTTGGAGATCCCACTCCTTTCCGATATTCCGGTGATTGGTCCGGCTCTGTTCAATCAGACGATTCTCGTGTACATCATGTACGTCGCCGTGGTTCTTCTGACGATCTACCTGTTCCGCTCCCGCTGGGGCCTGCGCATGCGTGCATGTGGCGAGCACCCGAAGGCTGCTGACACGGTAGGCATCAACGTCAACCGCACCCGTATCCGCAACACCATCTTTGGTTCGGCTATTGCCGGCCTTGGCGGTGCATCCTTCACCATTGGTTCGGGTCTCGCTTTCGGAAATAACATTTCCGACGGCAACGGCTACATCGCCCTCGCGGCAATGATCCTTGGTAAGTGGCACCCGATTGGTGCGGTCGCCGCAGCGTTGATGTTCGGCTTCGCACAGGCAGTTGCCCAGATGGTTCCAAACCTCAGTGGCGGAATCCCGTCCGACTTGGTGAACATGATCCCGTACGTTGTCACGATTATTGCCGTGGCAGGATTCGTCGGAAGGTCTCGTCCACCAGCGGCCGAGAACATTCCGTACATCAAGTAATCAACAGTGGTGGGTCGGCAAAAGCCGGCCCACCGCTAGTTTCCCCATCCTTGGAGGATAAAAGATGACAGACATTGATTGGGACGAGCTACGCGAACTCGCGATCGAAGCGATGAAGACCGCTTACGTTCCCTACTCCGGCTACCCGGTGGGTTCAGCAGCGCTCGTCGACGACGGACGCTTGATTTCCGGCTGCAATGTCGAGAATGCTTCGATTGGCGTTGGTACCTGTGCCGAGAACGGACTCGTTTCCGCGCTGCACCGCAGCGGAGGCGGCCGCCTCGTGGCCGTATACTGTGTCAATGGTAATGAAGAACCCGTTGTTCCCTGCGGCCGATGCCGCCAGGTGCTCTATGAACACGGCGGGCCAAATCTCATGGTGAATATGCTGAATGGCCCGATGCCGATGAGCGAGGTTCTCCCTCAAGCATTTGGACCTGCTGATCTTTTGGACGTCGAGGGCGCCGTCCATGTTGAGAAGCCGTACGCATTCCAGGACGCGGACGATAGCGCAGCAAAGTAGGCCAGCGTCACGAAGCGAGCATGTCACGAAGCGAGCGCGACGCAAGAAACCAAACGTAGAAGACGAACAACCTGCAAAGACGGCAGGATAAAGGAGAAGACGTGACTGAACAGTACGACGTCGTAGACATCATCCGCATCAAGCGAGACTCTGGAAAACTCACCAAGCCTGAGATTGACTGGACGATCGATGCCTACACGCGCGGCGTGGTGGGCGACGAGCAGATGGCAGCTCTTGCCATGGCCATTTACCTCAACGGGATGGACCGCGAGGAGATTTCGCTGTGGACCAAGGCCATGATTGCCTCGGGCGAGCGAATGGATTTTTCGGGTCTGGGCCGCCCGACCTCCGATAAGCACTCGACCGGCGGAGTCGGCGACAAGATCACTCTTCCGCTAGCGCCACTTGTTGCCGTGTTTGGCGTTGCGGTGCCGCAGCTTTCCGGTCGCGGCCTTGGCCACACCGGCGGAACACTCGACAAGCTTGAGGCGATTCCCGGCTGGCGCGCGAATCTCAGCAACGATGAAATCATGGCCCAGCTTGGTCTGGATGGCTGTGGCGCGGTTATCTGTGCGGCTGGCTCGGGTCTTGCTCCTGCAGACAAGAAGCTCTACGCGCTGCGTGACGTTACTTCCACGGTGGACTGCATCCCGCTCATCGCCTCCTCGATCATGTCGAAGAAGATTGCTGAGGGCACCGATTCACTCGTACTCGACGTGAAGGTGGGCTCCGGCGCGTTCATGAAGGACATCGAGAAGGCCCGCGAGCTTGCTCGGACCATGGTAGATCTCGGTAAGGATGCGGACGTGAATACCGTCGCGCTGCTCACCGACATGTCGGTACCACTCGGTCTCAAGGTGGGTAACGCTCTCGAAGTTGAAGAGTCAGTCGAGGTTCTCGCCGGTGGCGGCCCCGCCGACGTCGTCGAACTCACGGTGGCGCTCGCTCGCGAAATGCTCACCGCTGCTGGCCAGCCCGACGCCGATCCGGAAGCCGCGCTCAAGGACGGACGTGCGATGGACGTGTGGCGTGACATGATCAAGGCGCAAGACGGAGATCCCGATGCTCCGATGGCGAAGGCTAAGCACACCCACGATGTGATTGCCGAGCAGGACGGCGTTCTCGAGACGCTCGACGCGCTCGCCGTTGGTGTGGCCTCGTGGCGTCTCGGTGCTGGTCGCGCATTCCAGAGCGAGCCCGTACAGGCTGGCGCTGGTATCGAGATCTTTGCCAAGCCTGGCGACGAGATCAAGAAGGGCCAAAAGCTCCTCACTCTCCACACCGACGAAGAGGGCCGCATTCCGCGTGCACTCGAGTCGTTGGATGACGGCGTGATTGTTGGCGAATCTGGCAGCGCGCAAGAATCCGTGATCCTCGATCGCATTAGCTAATGGC
>CAYOEJ010000091.1:0-2762 GCA_964403015.1 uncultured Arcanobacterium sp. | reverse complement strand
TCACTCGCTTAAGGACTGCGACAACCAACATGGGCCGACCCTCCACGGGGTCGGCCCTCTTCTTTTTCTTCAAAAGATTCTCGCAAGTCTCGCGTTACATAATATTTTTAACCATGATGCTGCGGTCAGCGCAGATGCACCCATCATGGGACCTTCGTCTATCCGACGTTTGACCAATAGCCTTAATATATACCGTGTATAGCTGGCGAAAACACGGCTATCACAACGGTCTCATTTTTCACACTCGCTGCCCCAACAAAAGGTGACAATCATGACTCAAACCCTCCCAACGAAAAGCGGTGTCGGATCACCGGGATCGTCCGGACCCTCACGTCGCACATTCCTCAAGTGGTCAGGTGTGGCAGCCGGAGTCGCCGGCCTCGCCGCGACAACAACAGGTCTCGGCTCGCCGAGCCCGGCACAGGCGGCGACGGAAGGCATGGCTGACGCCGACCGCACGGTCTGGTCCGCCTGTACCGTCAACTGTGGCTCACGCTGTCCACTGCGCCTCCAGGTCAAAGACGGCACGATCGTCCGCGTCCTTCCAGATAACACGGGCGATGACCAGCTTGGATCTCAGCAAGTGCGCGCATGCGTGCGAGGACGCTCGATCCGCCAGCGTATCTACAACCCGGACCGCCTCAAGCGCCCCATGAAGCGCAAGGAAGGCACCAAGCGCGGCGAAGAGCAGTGGGAAGAGATCTCGTGGGATCAAGCCCTCACCGAGATCGCAGACAAGATGGAAGACATCAAGTCCCGCTACGGCAACGAAGCCTTCTACATCCAGTACGGCACCGGCGTGCTTGGCTCCGTCATGGCGTGCTCGTGGCCGCCCGAGGCCACCCCTCCGGCCAGGCTCCTGTCGGTCTACGGCGGATACCTCGACCACTACTCCGATTACTCGACGACGGCGATCACTCAGGCCTACCCCTACTTCTACGGCGGATGGGTCAACTCTAATTCCTTAGATGACGTTGCGAATTCCAAGCTGCAGGTCATGTTCGGAAACAACCCGCTCGAGACCCGCATGTCGGGCGGCGGGCACGTGTTTGTGTCCCAGCAGATTAAGAAGAAAAACGGCGTTCGCACGATCGTCGTCGACCCGCGCTATTCCGAAACCTCGGTGGCGCTTGGCGACGAGTGGGTCGCCCTTCGCCCCGGCACGGACGCCGCGCTGATCGCGGGAATGATTTACGTGATGGTCGAAGAGGACCTCCACGATCAAGAATTCTTGGACAAGTACTGCATCGGCTTCGACGAAGACCACATGCCTGCAGGCGCACCTAAGAACGCCTCCTACCGGTCCTACCTCGAAGGCAAGGGCCCTGACGGCATTGAAAAGACGCCCGAGTGGGCAGCTGACATCACGGGCGTTGACGCGGCGACCATTCGCCGCTTGGCACGTGAAATCGCCAATGCGAAGCCGTGCGCAATCACGCAAGGATGGGGCCCTCAGCGCCATGCCAACGGCGAGAACACGGCGCGGTCGATTTTCCTTCTTGCCTGCGTGACCGGAAACCCCGGCATCCCAGGCGGTGGCACGGGCGCCCGCGAAGCATCATCCGGTCTAGCTATCGCAAACCCGTTCTACACTCAGCACCCTAATCCGTCAGACAAGATCATTTCATGCTTCTCGTGGCTGGACGCCATCGAGCACGGCCCGGAGATGGACACCTATAACTCCGCGGTCGGAGTAAAACCCGGACCGGGCGTTCGCGCCCTCAAGGTTCCGATCGACGAGGACGGCAACCCTGAAAATACGAGCCTCGAAGTTCCCATCAAGGCAGTGTTCCAATATGGTTCGAACTCCCTCGTTAATCAGACGGGTAACAATAACGAGTCAGTGACCATCCTCCAGGACGAGTCGAAGGCGGAACTGATCGTCACGTGCGACATCATGTACACGGTCTCGGCCCGCTACTCGGACTACATCCTGCCCGGCACCTCGACCTCCGAGGAATTCGACTTCCACAACGGTCAAAATGGTGGCCCGATGGCCTACGGCATCGTCTCGCAGCAGGCGATCGAGCCGATGTACGAGACGAAGTCGATCTTCGATATTTGTACAGAGCTGGCAGCCAAGCTCGACATCGAAGAAGAATTCACCGATGGCAAGTCCCGCGAGGATTGGCTCCGCCAAACGATCGACGAATCACGTGCAGAAGATCCGGAACTGCCCACGTGGGATGAGTGGAAGGAAATGGGCATCTACCGCCGCAACGCCGGCCCGGTCGTGTCCATGACCGACTTCCGCGAGGACCCCGACGGTAATCCGCTTGACACACCGTCAGGAAAGATCGAGATTTACTCAGATCGGCTCGCAAAGTTGGCGGAAGCATGGGAGTTCGGAACATTCCGCGAAGAACTTCCGGGCGACGTCATCACCCCTCTCCCCGAGTTTACGGCTACGTGGGAAGGCGCACTGGAGGCTCGTGAGAACGAGAAATATCCGCTCCAAGTAATTGGCCACCACTTCAAAGGCCGTACGCATTCGAGCTACGGGAATGTGGAACTTTTGAAAGAGGCGCACACCCAGACCGCATGGCTCAATCCAATTGATGCCAAGGAGCGTGGAATTGACAATGGTGACGCGGTGTTCGTGTTTAATGAACGCGGCACGGTGCAGCTACGCGCATACGTCACGCCTCGCATCATTCCGGGCTCTGTTTCGATCCCGCAAGGTGCTTGGTACAAGCCTCTGCCGTCAGCAGCGGGAGACATCGCCGCGATCGACCTCGTCGTGGCCACCCTGACCCCGCTGT
>CAYOEJ010000090.1:0-2930 GCA_964403015.1 uncultured Arcanobacterium sp. | reverse complement strand
CCGGCGGCCGCGGAAAGACCCGTGCCCGTGAGCGTAGCAAGCATTGTTGCCTCCTAGAGGATTTGGGGTGCGGAATACCGCAGCCAAGCTAGTGCAAGCCTGACATGGTGGAACGCCGTTGACCTGTGATTCTATTCCGAAAAGCTAGAGGGGACGAATCCCCAAGGATTCATCCCCTCTATCGTAGGGCGCCAATGCCGCTATGGGCCGCGCTTTCTGCAGAATTAGTCGCGCTTGGAGTCAGCCCGCAGGCGTGAGCCGATCTCCTCGTCGATGTTGGTCCAGTACCAGATCACGCGCTCAAAGACCTCGTCACTGATGCCGCTCGTTGCAGCGACAAGCGTTTCCACGAGCCGATCACGCTGAGCGTCATCGAAGACGTCGCGAACGAGTGCGTGTGCTTGAGAGAAATCGTCGTCGCGCTCGCGCAGCTCGTAGGCTGCACGAATCATCTCGCCGTCGGACTCCCACGAGTCCTCGACGGGTCCTTCGAAGTCCGAGTAGGGCTTGCCCTTCGAGTTGGGAACATAGGTAGGCGCGGAACCGATGTGGTGGTAAGTCATCGGGCCGTCCTGCTTGTAGGTCACAACCTCAGGAACTGGCTGGTTCACCGGAAGCTGGTCATAGTTCGGGCCAATGCGATAACGCTGCGCGTCCGCATAGGCAAACACGCGGCCAAGCAGCATCTTGTCCGGTGAGAAGCCCGTACCGGGAACGAAGTTTGACGGCGCGAATGCGGCCTGCTCGATCTCAGCAAAGTAGTTGGTGGGGTTCTCGTTGAGTGTCAGGTAACCAACCTCATGCAGTGGATAGTCGGCGTGCGGCCATACCTTGGTGAGATCAAATGGGTTGGTGTGATAGGTCTTCGCCTCTTCGTAGGGCATTACCTGAACCGAGAGCTTCCACGTGGGGAAGTTACCTTCTTCAATAGCTTCCCAAAGATCTTGACGGTGGAAGTCTGGTTCCGCGCCAGCGAGATTGGTTGCCTCTTGGTTGGTCAGGTTCTCAACACCCTGCTGGGTGTGGAAGTGGTACTTGACCCAGAACTTCTCGCCTTCAGCATTGATCCACATGTAGGTGTGCGAGCTGTAGCCGTTCATATTGCGCCAGGAGCGCGGGAGGCCGCGATCGCCCATGAGATAAGAAACTTGGTGAGCACTCTCAGGATTGAGGGTCCAAAAATCCCACTGCATGTCGTCGTCGCGGAGCCCGTTGGAGGCGAGGCGCTTCTGTGAGTGGATGAAGTGCGGGAACTTCATAGGGTCGCGCACAAAGAACACCGGGGTGTTGTTGCCAACCATGTCAAAGTTGCCCTGCTCCGTGTAGAAACGGGTGGAGAAACCACGAACGTCGCGCCACGTATCGGGCGAACCCATCTCGCCCGCAACGGTGGAGAAGCGTGTGAGGGTGCGAGTGACGCGGCCAGGCTGGAGGAAGTCGGCCTTCGTCCACTTGGAAACGTCTTGAGTGACTTTGAACTCGCCGTAGGCGCCAGCTCCCTTGGCGTGGGGACGACGCTCGGGCACGGATTCGCGGTTAAAGTGCGCGAGGCTGTCGACGAGGTGGACGTCGTGAAGTAGCAGAGGGCCCTCATTGCCGAGGGAAAGTGAGTGACGATCCGATGCCGCAGGTGCGCCGTTGTACTGCGTGGATCCGGTGGGTTGCGCGCTTGATTGGGGCTGGTCGGGGCGGTTAACCAATGTGATCTCCTTAGAATCAAAGGTGGTACGTATAATCCCGCGCTGGGAAAATCCATCACTTCAACCCTAACAAGTATTTTGGAACGAATCCAGAAACGGATTCTGTCGTCTGAAAACCGGCTCCGTTTTCTAGCGGTAGACTCCATTTCCCAGACGTCGGTCCCAAACTATCGAGCAGCTATATTTGCGAACTCCGCGTTCGTAACGGAGGCGAGTGCTTGAGGAGTGATCAGTACTGAGAGCGTGCGTTTGCCGCCAGAGACGCAGATGCGGGGTAGTTCTAGCGCGGACTTATCGATGAAAGTCGGCAGCTGTTTGTGCTGTCCCAGTGGAGATATACCGCCCGTGACGTAGCCGGTAAGGCGTTCTGCTTTTGCAGGGTCCATCATGATGGCAGACTTTGCCGAGCAAGCTCTTGCGAGAGCTTTCAGGCTGAGCCGGGCACTTGCGGGGACGACGGCGACCACAGGCTTCCCGTCCGCTTCTGCCAGTAGCGTCTTGAAAACCTCATTCGAATCAAGTCCGAGGACGTCCACGGTATCGAGGGCGTAACCACGATCCATGGTGGGAGAGTGCTCATATTCGATTAGTTCGAATTCGGCGCCTGCGTCCGTCAGCACTTCAATTGCGCGTGTGCTTCCGGCCCTCTTCTTTGTCATACCTCGATAGTATCCTCACCCGGCGAAGCATGAAAGAATGGCGAAATGAAACCTACTATTCGACAGGCCACGTGGGTAGACGCAGAGCCCATCAATGAACTGCGCATGACGGTCATGAGCGAACTTGCCCCGGGCGCGGATGCATCAGCTAAGTCTGCGCAATGCCTCGAAGCGCTGTCTGCAACCATTGCCGATCCCGGGCCGGTCGCTCTGTGGGTGGCTCACTTTGAGGGTGCCGTGGTGGGATACGCGCGCGCTGAAGCACTCGGCCCTAATTCGCCTAGGCTCGTTGCCCTTCGCGAGATTGCAGTCCGTGAGGATGCCCGTAGGAACGGGATTGCCTCAAAGCTCCTGAAAGCTGCGCTAGGAGACATTCCCGCTCTCGCGTCCATGCCAATCACTGGCGAAGCCGCTGCCTCGTTCTTCACAAAACACGGTTTCGAAGCCACAGATCATATGGCCGATGATGATGACTTCCCTGAGCTAACGCTCATGCAGGTCATGCGCTAAGTGAGCAGCTGGCCTAGAGACTGGCCAACCTAGTCGTTCTTTGCTGCGATCGACGTGGTCA
>CAYOEJ010000089.1:0-2969 GCA_964403015.1 uncultured Arcanobacterium sp. | reverse complement strand
CGGTCCCAGACTTCCTGGTCCTTCTCATCAATGATCTTGTTCCAGTTAATCGCCTGAACACTATCAACGAGCTTGATCTTCTGATCGGTCATTCTTCGTCCTTCTCACTCTCAGAGGGCTTTCCGATTAGCCTATGCAATCTTCTCATGTTGCTGGGCCTTTAGCACTAGATGCTCCTCACCCCCTCTGCCCTGTGGAACGTTGCTGAGAGCTTGGTATAACGCCCGCACGTCACAGGTTAATCCGAGGTGACCAGCTACGACTTCCCCACAGTTGGTGTCCACCGTGCGCACGGCCTGCCCTTTTGATCAGCGCAGTGCCATATGCTTTCGCAATGACAAACAAGCAGGAACACGAGCGTCGCGTCACGAGCGCACAGAACCTCCGTCGCGTCACGAGCGCACAGAACCAAGCGGTACGCGATTCAGCGGTCACCCCGGCCAAGAGGTACTCCGGTCGCATTGGCGGAATCGACATCGCGCGCGCACTCGCGGTGGTGGGCATGTTCTGGGCTCACCTCGGCTTTGAGGGCGAATACGGCACCGTTTCTGAGCTCCTGCTCAATATCCCGGACGGCCGCTCATCAGTCCTCTTCGCGCTCCTCGCGGGAATCTCTGTCTCGATTCTGACGGGCCGGAATATCCCCTACTCCGGCCACGACATGCGTGCCGCGCGCCTGCGCATCACCGGCCGCGCCCTGTTCTTGCTGGCGCTGGGCAGTTTCCTGGACATTCTTGGCACCCCCGTGATCGTCATCCTCGGCTTCTACGGATTCTGGTTCTTGCTAACGCTGCCCTTCACGTCACTTTCAGCGAGGAAGCTGGCAATTCTCGCTGGAACCCTTGCAATCGCGGGTCCGCTCCTCATCATCTTCCTGAAGTCGGCCGCTACCGCGCTTAACTTCATGCCCGGTCAACCTGCCAACAGCGGTTTCTTCGATGCCTTGGCCTGGGGCATGTATCCTGGCCTGCAATACATGGCATTTGTTTTCGCCGGCATGGCCATCGGGCGCCTTGATCTTCGCCGACGCCGTACCCAGCTGTGGCTGGCGTGGCTCGGCTCCGTGTGTGCGCTGGTTGGCTACCTTGCGGCAAACATCTTGAGCTCGCTCTTCGGAACCGGATCAACGGTTCGCCACATGCCGTGGGACACTCTTTCCAGCAACGACCACGTTGAGCCTACCGGCTGGGTGTGGCCCAATGCAGACTACCTTTTCACCGCCGAGCCGCACACCGCCACAGTCTGGGAAACCATCGGATCGGGCGGCTTTGCGATTGCCGTTCTTGCCGGATGCCTACTGATCGGGAAACTCTCGCAGACCGCCCTGTACCCGATCGCTGCGCTCGGCGCGATGCCACTCACGTCCTATTCATGGCACATTGTGGCTCTGTACTTCCTACCAGATATCATTTTCACCGGCGAAGGGGGGCCGTTCCTCTGGATCACCCTCATCACGCTGGTGTTTTGCAGCATCTGGAAGCTCACCGTGGGCCGCGGCCCGCTCGAGTGGCTGATGTGGAAGTTCGCAGCCGTCGTCGCCGGAACTCCCACTACCGAACGGTCGGAGATTGGTCGCCCACCGGCGTCGTCAGTCCGTGATCTCCCGGACGGGGCGCCGGCGGCCAGCCCAGCCTTGGGAAGCGATACCAAAGATGATGTACGTGATACCCGAGGAGAAGAGTGCAATCCCAACGCCGAGGGGCACCGTGAACCAGCTGAGCGCTGGCTGAACGAGCAGCATCACCGCGGCAACTAGGGTCACGATATTCGAAAGCGCGGCTAACACGAGCATCGAGCCGTTGTGACGCCACAGCCGCGGCAGCAAAAAGACGTTCGAGAGCGCGTCAAGGAGGAAAATAACGGCAGCGATATAGATCAGAATCTCGTTCGAGAACTCTGGACGGAACAGGAATACGACGCCCACGATTGCGAGGAAACCGCCCAGCACGAAGGACGTGTTGGCCCGAGCCTGCTCGTCCGCTCCCTGATGACGGAAGCCGCTCACAATCACCATGACGGCACGCACGACGATCGCGATGCCCAAGACGATAGAAATCGTCGAGAACGTCGCCTCCGGATTCGCCATCGCGAACACGCCAAAAGCAAGAAGCACGAGGCCCACGATGATAGCTAACCAGTGCCAGGTCCATACGTTTTTGGTGTCCTGAATATTCTTACTCTGCGACTTTTCCATGATGCGCTCCGTCAAAGATAGCGATTGGGCCGGGCGAATATGCCCGACCCAATCAGTCTAATGATTTCAGTTAACCCTGACTATCGACCGTCGCTAACCTCTGCGTCAGCTTGGGGCAAATAACCAAGTGGTCCCCAGCCATATTCTGCGGCGCACTTGTCGGCTGCATTACCCATGAGCTCGTCATCGGCCTCAGATAGTTCGGTGGGGCTGCTGGACGTTCCTTCCGCAAGCTTCTGCGCGCCTTCTACTGAAAGATCGTCGTACGCGTCATCCAACACGCACTCGAAGAGGACATGGAACTCTGTGCGGGCCTGCTCAAGCTGCGCATCGTCCACTCCGTCGGTGTTAACAGTTGCTACGAAGGACTCCCATAGCGCTTCGTTGATCTCAAGCTCGGAAGGTTTGCCATCGGCGGGGCCATCGAGGCGCTCCTCATCGGTCGAATCATCACCAGTGGCGGATTCGGCTGACGTCTCGGTGGTTACAACCTCGGTGGGGTTAGGTGTTTCTTCCTCATCACCGCAAGCGCTAAGACCCACGCTGAGCGTGAGCGCCGCTGCGAGTGCAACTGCTCGTTTGATTGTCATGATGTCCTCTCGTGGTGAGTGAGCGTATATATCTCCCTGCGACGAGCGTCGGCGCTCCGTCAAAGATAGTGATTGGGCCGGGCGAATATGCCCGACCCAATCAGTCTAATGATGTCGTCAGCTAACCTGGCTAGCGACCGTCGCTAACGCCTACGTCAGGCTGGCCCAGATCTGCGAGTGAGCCC
>CAYOEJ010000088.1:0-3244 GCA_964403015.1 uncultured Arcanobacterium sp. | reverse complement strand
ACCCCTGACCTCTTCCATGCCATGGAAGCGCGCTACCAACTGCGCCATAGCCCCGTACAACTTGATTAATATTACTCAGAGTTTCCGTCCCGCGCCAATTGCCGCACACCGTCAATTGGGTGAATCACCTCACGAGAAGTGACTGGGAGAAGATTCCGCCACAACCTTGCGATTGTAGGACTTCAGACGCCAACGCGGTTCTGCTTCTGGCCGTGGAGCGAGCAGCGCCCAGCGGCAGTTCTCGAGCCCCTGGATGGCATTCCACTCAGAAGGATTCTGCCCTAGCAAAGTGATCATGCCAGCGGTCATAGCCCCACCGTGACCCACAAAGATCAACGTCTCGTCCACGTCGGATTCCTCAGCGAGAGCCGCAAACTCCTCTACGGATTCGGCTACGCGTTTGCCACAGTCGAAACGCGTCTCAACTCCAACACCTTCCGGGTCGAAGCCACTCCTCCACCGAAGCCACTGTTCCTCGTGGTCGATTTTGATCTCATCCGAGTTCAGACCTTCCCACAATCCGTAGGAACGCTCACGCAACCTCTCATCGACGATCGGCTCAATTCCCGTCTCGTCTGCGAGAAATTGGGCGGTCTGCTTGGCCCTAGTCAGATCTGAAACGATGATCTTCGTTGGGTTGAGCTTGGCAAGTTCAGGCGCAACTTCAAGCGCCTGCTCAATACCTTTGTCATTAAGAGGGAAGTCCTGTGAACCCTGGATCCGCAGATTCAGATTCTGAACCGTTTGACCATGCCGCCACAGAACAATGCGCTTAAGGCTCATCGATCAGATCGACCCTCGATGTCTTCGTCTCCGTCAACTTCCGAGACTGGAGCGTCTGCGTCGTGATCGTCGTCGTCCTCGAAATCCTCGTCGGCGAGGTCGTCGGCGTCAATAAAGCGATCGTCGTCGTCGAACGTGTCGTCCTCCGCCGGAGCGAAATAGTCAACGAGCGACGACGCCTCAACCACAGGAACCGCCTCGATATCCTCAGGCAGCTCAATCTGCGGGCAATCGCCCCACAGCTTTTCGAGAGCGTAGAACTCGCGATCTTCATCCTGCTGGACGTGAACCATGATGTCGCCGAAGTCGAGGAGAACCCAGTGCGCTTCGCCATCGAGCCCCTCGCGGCGCAAGCGCTTCGAGCCAGCTTCGTGCATGGCGCGCTCCACCGCGTCCACAATCGAGCGAACCTGACGGTCGGTGGAGCCGGAAACAACCAGAAAAACATCGGTCAGAACGAGTCGCTCGGAGACATCGATAGCTACGATCGACGTCGCCTTAATTTCCGCAGCGGCTCGCGCCGCCACAATGGTGAGATTGATGGACTCTTGAGTAGCAGTCACAGTGACCTTTCGAAGGAGTTAGAGGAGCCAGTGGCCCGCGGCCAGTACGACGTCGAGCTGTTGCGGCGCGTCGGACAGCCAGTTGGAATTAATCCACGAACCGCCAAGGTAGCCGATCGTGATGGCAATAAGAATGAGCAGAATATAGTTCAGCCACGTGCGGCGGGGAGCCTCTTCCTCCACGGGCTCCGGATCGGATTCACGCGGAGAAACGTCGGTGGCAGTTGGCGCTGAAGGAGCAGCTACCGTGGTGGTCGAGCCTTCGGTTTCGCTGTCGGACCGGCGAACGTCCGCATCGAAAGCGGCTTCCGACGTACCCGCAGATTCGACGACGACGGTAGAATCTTCGTCCTCCGCCACGTCGGTACGTGAATCCTCATTACCTCGCTGCTTGGTGCGATCACGCAGACGCTCACTCAGCGAGCGCTCGGATTCTTCATTTTCATCAAAACGGTCGAATACCGACATGCGGCGCTGCGGCTGATCATCTGCGTCGGCCTCCGCGGCCACATCGTCTGTTTCGACTTCGTCCGTGTCGATCTTGTCAGGGTCCACGTCGTCAGCGGGTTTCTTGCCGGCACTATCTGCCGGCTTCTCGGCAACGTCGGCGCCGGTCGAAGATGAAACAAAAGCCGAGCCTGGCTGCGTGGGAACGACCTGCGTTTCTGCCACTGCAGCCGACGATGCGCTGACATCCGTCTGCTCTGGGTCTGGATGGACCTGCTCGTCCGCAAGCTCGCCAGCAGGTTTGTCAGCGGCAGGTGAGGTTTCGGTCGATGCATCGCCTGTCGTGACGGCGCCCATCGATGAGGTTTCGCCCAATGCCGAGGAATTGTCGAAAACAGGTTCGTCGTGCGACTGATCATCAACCGACGGCTCGACTTCCTTACCTTCCGCCTGCTCGGCTTCCTTGGCACGCCTAGCCAATTCGCGCTCGCGCAGTTCCTTGCGGGTGGGCCTGCGCAACTGGAGCTCGGCGGTCTCGGAGATCGATTCGGCGTCGGCAGGGCGCGCCTGCAGCTTTCCAAGCTCGCGTAACTCACGGCGACTCAACCGTGGAGTCTCACTCATTTCTTCTCCTTCCCGTCACCGGATTCGTCTGGGGACGACGCGTTCGGATTGTAATCTCCGACCACGGGTGCCAGGGCGGTAGTTAATGCTTCTTCAGGTCTATATAGATAATACTTGCTGATGTACTGAACTACGCCATCGGGTACCAAATACCACACCGGAATCCCATTTTTCACGCGCTCGCGAACACCTGTGGACGAAATCGCCATCGCTGGGACTTCCATGAGCGAGACGCCGTCGTCCGGCAAGCCAGTGGTGTCCAGCTCGTGGCCAGGGCGGTTAACACCAACGAAGTGCGCGAGTTCCCACAGATCCTGCATGTCCTTCCACGTTAGAATCTGCGGCAAAACATCGGCGCCCGTAATAAAGAACATGTCCGCATCCGGATAGATTTTTCGGAGGTCCCGCAAGGTATCAATGGTGTAGGTTGTTCCGCTGCGGTCGATATCGACTCGCGACACCGAGAACCGCGGATTCGATGCGGTCGCAATCACCGTCATGAGATAACGATGCTCGGCAAGCGTCACGTGGCGATCCTTCTTGAACGGCTGCTCGCCGGTCGGGACAAACACCACCTCATCGAGGTCGAAGAAGTGCTGGACCTCCGACGCAGCCACCAAGTGGCCGTGGTGAATCGGGTCAAACGTGCCACCCATAATGCCGATTCGGCGGCGCCCTTCACGTCGCGGAGGCGGCATCACATCCACGGTTGGAAGTCCATCGCCTCGCGGTACATGAGTAAGCATTTCGGCGTCGTTATTCCCTGACATGACCGTCTCCCGTCACAATCCACGTTGTTGTTGTAAGTTCTTCCAGCCCCATGGGGC
>CAYOEJ010000087.1:2144-3282 GCA_964403015.1 uncultured Arcanobacterium sp. | reverse complement strand
TCAGGGCCAGCAGTACGGTCAGGGTCAGCAGTACGATCCGAACCGCCAAGGTCAAGGTGGCCAAGGTCAGAACTATGGCCAGGGTTACGGTCAGGGTCAAGGCCAGCAATACGGCCAAGGCCAGGGCTACGGTCAGCCCTACGGCCAAGCAGACAACCAATCCAACTGGCAGCAGGGCCCCTACGGCAACGCCTTCCACGGAGGCGAGCCTTACGATCAGAACCAATACGGTCAGCCCGGTGGAAAGAAGCCGTTCTACAAGAACCCCATCCTATGGATTCTTGCGGGAATTCTCGCCATTGCCGGCATTGTTACCGCGGTCATCCTTCTCACAGGCGACGACGAAGACGAGCCATCGCCAGGCCCAACCACTTCGAACGGTGAACCGGCTCCTGAGCCAGAACCTGGCCCCGAACCAGAACCGGGTCCCGAACCAGAACCGGGTCCCGAGCCAGAGCCGGGTCCTGAGCCAGAGCCGGGTCCTGAGCCAGAGCCCGAGCCGGGACCGAATGAAGGATCGGTTGAGATTGATGGCGTGACTTACTCAGTCTCGGATTCCGCGTATGTTGAGGAAGATACCCTTATCGGCAATCCGATTCTCTGTGCAGACTTCACCGTCGCGAACAATTCTGACTTCGAAATGTCGCTGACGCCACTTGATGTGACTGCCAAAGATCAAGAGGGCAAAGATCTGTCGATGACCATGTTTGGCCCATCGGACATGATCGATTACCAGATTATCCATGTTGGCGAAACTGCGACCGGACCACTCTGCTTCCAGTACGCCGACGGCTCGGAACCGGCTCCTGGCGAGTACACCATCACCGTTCAACCGTTCTTGGCCACCGAATCTGGGGAGTGGACCGTTACGCTGAACTAGCCGTCCTTCACAGCTATTGACCGCGAAACCAGCTCAAGGACCTCACATGCTCATTTGTAACGTCCGCCCCTGGGGAAAACCGGCAGTGGATATCTCGGTCACTGATGGTGTGATCCACTCAGTTTCCCCATCGGCCGGTTCCGTTTCTAAAACAGATACGTCTGCCGATGCCGGTTCCACGGTTGACGGGCACGACCGGATCATTCTGCCCTCGTTTTCTGACGTTCACGTTCATCTCGACTCCAGTCGGATTGGGCT
>CAYOEJ010000087.1:0-2044 GCA_964403015.1 uncultured Arcanobacterium sp. | reverse complement strand
TCGCTCAAGGCGGGCGCGAACGTGGTGGGCGGAATTGACCCGTCCCAGCTGGATCGCGATCCGGTGAAACATCTCGATATTATTTTCGGTCTCGCGGAAAAGTATCAGGTCGGAGTGGACGTTCATCTCCATGAGCCCGGACACCTTGGGGTTTTCAGTGCCGAGCTCATTTTTGAGCGGACGCGCGCTCTCGGCATGGAGGGCAACGTCAGCCTTTCCCACTCCTATGAGTTGGGTTCTGTATCTCCGGAGACCACCAAGCACCTCATGGACGAGATGGCCGAGCTCGATATTCCGTGGATATCAATCACGCCTGCCGAATCTTTCAAGCAGTTCAATCTCGCGGCCATGACCGAGGCGAGCATCCGCGTAGGTCTTGGCGAGGACGGTCAGCGCGACTATTGGAGCCCGTATGGCAACTGCGACATGCTCTCACGCACCTGGCAGCTCGCATTCACACATAAGCTCCGCCAGGATGAGCTCATCGAGCACGCTGCTGCCATCGCTACATGGGGAGGGGCCTCAATCCTCGACCCCGAACTCTCGCGCCTGTCTTCACCGCAAGACCGACCCGGATTTATGGTGGGCGATCCGGCAGACTTCGTACTTTTCGACGGCGAGACCGTGACCTCCGCGATCATGGACCAACCCGCTGAACGCACGACTATCCACCACGGCAAAGTAGTAGCCGAAGCAGGCCGCCTAGCGTGACAAAGGTCCGCAATCGGAGCCGGCTTCCGTCGTCGTCTTCTGGAAGTCGGCGTCGCGACTCGCGTCACGGCCCTACCGCGAAGCTACCGTGACGACATCCGCGGGATTTATGCTGCGCTGATGTAAAACCTACGGGTGCGCGATCATCATCAGACGTGCCGTTGCTCGATGATTTTGAGATGGTTGCGTACGGTGTCAGCAAATCGCTGGGGTTCGGCGACCTGCCATTGGTGGCCGGCCCCGGCGATGAAACTAAATTGAGCGTTCGGCATCAAAGCTGCTGCCTGACTGGTGGCTTTCATATTCGGGCGGTCTCTAATCCCGCACACAAGGGTGGCGGGCGCCAAAATCTTTGGCAAGTCACTTTCAAGATCAAGGTTAAACACGGAGTCGAGAACGCGTAGAAGCTGCTCCTTCGTCATCCCCTCCGGTGTCACAACCCTTTCGGGAAGCACACTCATGGCTGCACGTTGAGCGAATAGCAACGCGCGACTGGGTTTGAACTGCGGCGCGGATAGGAAGAGGGAATGCACGAGGTGCGGATGCCTCACTGCCAGAACCAATCCGACCACCGCGCCAAGTGAGAGCCCGCAGACATCCACCGGCTCGGCAGTATCCCTTGTCGGCTCGCCAGTACCCCTTTCCGGCTCGGCACCCCTTGTCAGCTCCGCATCCCCTGTCGGCCCGCCGCTACCGTGAGTTCCTTGCGGTCTTTCAGCCTTCAGCGCCGTGAGAAGCTCCGCCAGCGCGTCGGCGCACTTTTCAACCGTGAAGTTCTCCCACCCACCGCAAAGGTCACCAAGGTGAGGAATCACGAGGTCGCTGATCTCAAGGCCGTCACAAACAGGTTCCCAATCAGCTGGCGTTTCGCCAAGACCGTGAAGTATCAGTAGTTTCCTCATCGCAGGTCCTTCTCAAGGGCCGATCGGCTCATGGACAATACACCCAAGTCTCCCACAGCGCACTATCGCGTTCGAAGACGATGAGGATACCGTCGTCGTCCCACACGGCGTCGCTATATCCGAACTCCCCATCGCCGAGTGCGTGGAGCACAGCCTCGGTTCGCATACTGATTACGGCCCCTCGTTCCCGCGCTGTTGCGCTGTGCGGATGGATGAAGAATTCACCAAGCTGCTTAGCGTTACAGCCCGGATCGTCGAGTCGCCACGGCCGGGGCTTACTGAAACTGATGCCGTCCGAACTCTGCGCGAGATAT
The DNA here is from genome assembly GCA_964403015.1 of uncultured Arcanobacterium sp. Taxonomy (GTDB): domain Bacteria; phylum Actinomycetota; class Actinomycetes; order Actinomycetales; family Actinomycetaceae; genus CAYOEJ01. Next base: position 117 of record CAYOEJ010000087.1, on the reverse strand, counting down.
CGAACGCCCGCACCACGCCCTTCGAAACCTTGCACGCGCGAATTGAGAATCACCTTGCCGTCGACGATGGCCACCGTGGTTTCGTCTAGGTTTACCTCGTCGGCCACAATTGGCTCG
>CAYOEJ010000086.1:0-3287 GCA_964403015.1 uncultured Arcanobacterium sp. | reverse complement strand
TGAAGATCGGCGACGTGGTGATCTTGCGCAAGGCCGGAGATATCATCCCGGAGGTTGTGGGGCCGGTGTTGGCCGAACGCGACGGCTCGGAGCGCGACTTTGAGATGCCGGAGCATTGCCCGATCTGCGGGGGCGTGATCGAGCCTGCGAAGGAAGGCGACAAGGATCTGCGGTGCTCAAATACGCGGTCCTGCCCGGCCCAGCTTCACCAGCGCGTCATCCACATCGGTTCGCGCGGGGCGCTCGATATCGAGTCGCTTGGTGAGGAGTCCGCGCAATGGTTAGCCGCGCCCGAGCGTTATCGGGAGGATGCCTTGATCGCGCTCGCGACCGGCCACACGCTCGAGCTGACGGACGAACATGCGCTCGCGGCTCACCAGGCCGGCTGGTCGCTTGAGGACGCCGCAGACCCGCGTGTGAAGATGCAACTCAGCCTCAACAAGCGTGTGGAGCTGGGGATCACCGATGAGGACGGCGCCTTGCTCGATCCGGAGGCGATCATTTCCGACGACGTGCAGGCACGGCTAGGTATTCCGGCTGCGCAAGAGCCCTACCTTGATACCGAGGCCGGCCTGTTCGGGCTGAGTGCCGAGGCTATGCGGGAGGTGCGGACGTGGCAGCCGATCCGTACCGGTGGCGAAGAGACTGGCGATTGGCGCTATATTCGCGCTGGATGGACGAAACCAACGTGGCTAAAGCCAACCGCGATGCGCGAAAATTACGAGCTTCGAAAGGAATCTGCGCCCTCGAAGACGCTCGAGAAAGTGGTGGGCGAACTCGAGAAGGCCAAGTCGAAGGATTTGTGGCGCAAGCTCGTTGCCCTGAACATTCGTCACGTTGGTCCGGTGGCTGCCCGCGAGCTGGCAAGCGCTTTCGGCTCCCTTGACGCCATCCTCGAATCCGGGCGCGTGCAACGTGCTGCGGGGGAGGTGCCGTTCTCGGACGTAGAGGGAGTGGGTGAGATCATCGCGCATTCCTTCCTCGACTGGTTCGAGGAGGATTGGCATGCCGAGATTGTTGAGACCTGGCGGGCGGACGGTGTGATTTTTGAGGATGAACGGCCTGAGCCTGGTGAGGACTCCGGTTCGAAACCCTTTGAGGGCATGACCATCGTTGTTACGGGCGCGGTGGAAGGGTTCACTCGTGACAGCGTGGGGGAGGCGATCGTCGCCGCCGGGGGCAAATCAACTGGCTCGGTGTCGAAGAACACGACGGCCGTCGTCGTTGGAGAAAAACCGGGTGCATCAAAGACGAAGAAGGCCGAGGAGCTCGGGATCCCGATGTGGAGCGCCGAGGAGTTCAAGACCAGGCTCGGGCAATAGGCGGGTTCGTCCTCTTCTTTCATTCACGAGGGGCCTTCCTGCGTGGCAGGGGGCCTAAGTGCAGTATCTAGGCCCCCTGTGACGTACTTAGGCCCTCCATGAGTGCTACGTAGGGTGGCGAGGCTCCCTAGTTATCGAGGGAGATGTATGTCGTCACCGCATGAATGGCGTTATCGAAGTGCTGGCCCCCGCACTCGAATCCGTCGGATAAGAGGTCGTGGTACCCAGTTTGGAACGTCATTCCGGGCGTGATATCGACGCCATTAACGGTTAGCCGGGAGCCATCGTCCGGGCCTGTTGCAGTGCCGGAGAAGACCAGCAGACGACCTCGGTCGTCTATGGGGCAAAGCTCGCCGTCAAGAACCTTTATCTCCGCAATGGTCGTTTGAACCGCTACGTCGTCCACGTGCCGGTGCGGCTCAAGTGTGGGTGCACTCAGTTCACCGCTATTCGCGCACCCCGCGAGTACCGTTAAGAACATAAGAACCACTAATCGCCGTTTTCGCATGTGGCACCCCGTTTATCCATAGAGCAGCGAAGCTGCATAGTTATTTCGAATGGCTCGCCAATCAGTAACGTAAGTAGTTGATTGGCCAATCAGGGGGTCATAGTGCCCTCTCACAATTCCGGTGACTCGCACCGAGCTTCCAAAGTTAGCGTAAACTGATCCACCAGAATCTCCGTTTTGAGATGATGTGCCACCTCGTAGAGCGATTAACCCGCTGAAACAACCCGATGGACTGCAGGTTGTCTGGTCGTAGGCGATGATTTGATTCGAGCAAACGTTTCCAGTGGTCGACCCTTGAAAACACACCCGATTCCCCTGCGATGCCAGAGGATGCCATGTGCCTATGACCCGCTTCTTTATGGAACCGGAGTAAATGTGCCCTGTATACGATTTTCCGCTAACAAACTGGGCATCAATCTTGGAATTATAAAAGTGTGTTACGCGGCCACTATTTGAGGCGCCAGATAAGGAAGATGACGTCCACACGTGCGACGTTAATTCAAAACAATGGCCGGCGGTAAAGTAGCCCGGAGTGCCATTCGAGTTTCTAGCGGGGATTCCACTGGTGCACCGAAAAAGAGCGCCATTTTTGTAACCTCGGATTGTTGCGCCACCGATGAAGGGTGCGCGTGCGTCTTCGTTGTAATAATCATCCTGGTAGGCACCAAATTCAACATAGTATTGAACTCCTATAGCAGGTATCTCATCTATTTGCGCTTGAGTTAGATTGCCACCGAGCTGTATGGCATCGACGCGTGAATCATAACCGAACACAACTGTTAACCCAGCTTCTTCAAAATGATCAATGAGCATGTCCATAGCAGTCAAAATCTCTGCGGCTGTGTACCTCGAGAAGATAACGAGAACTTCGTCTCCGGTGCTTGAAGTGGAATTAACTGAAGCAAGAGTACTTGGTGTAATTGATGAGTCAGCTGCAATCTGCGGTTCGCCTTCGATATACGCATGCACTGTGCTATTGGCGTCTCTTGCCACGGCTACATAGCCAATACCAGTTTCTGTATCGAACATTTCGCCTAAGAATTCTGAATCGTCTGTCATGGGACCCTGATTTTGGTCCGAAAGTCCGATGCTCGACGCTGAAACCACATAGTAGTTATCGGGGGCTTCAAGAGAAGATTGTGCAAGTTTAAGGTTCTCTTGTTCTCCAGTTTCAGCTCTGTCCGTGTCTGAACCGACACCAGCATTTGCATCCTCCGCAGAGCCGGAGAATGCAAATGCGAGAATTATTGCCATAGCGGATGCGTACATCCTCTGCCTAATTGTACCCATGTGAATTACGCTACACTTTGGCCGGCTCTGATTCAATGGGTTTATCGAAACTTCCTGCCTCTTTACCGCGCTGAGGGGCACTAGCAACGACGGCTCAGACGCGGCCTGCGCTATAGGAGAGGCCCGAGCGGCTTAAGGATCCGCTCCGTCATCCGTGCGAGGCGCCC
>CAYOEJ010000085.1:0-3581 GCA_964403015.1 uncultured Arcanobacterium sp. | reverse complement strand
CTCGCGCAACTGATCGTTGGTCACCAGCTTGGCGGCTTTCGGACGCTTCGCTGCCTGCTGCGCCTTCCACTGCGCGACCAACGCCCGATACTCTTGTTTCCCGCTCCGTCTCGCGGCGTTGCGACGCAACTCCCGCGAGATAGTCCCCGGGTCCCGTCCCAGTACGCGGGCGATTTCACGCACGCCCTTGTCTTTGGCGTGCATGATCGCTATTTCCTCACGCTCCTCGAACGACAGATAGCGGCCGGTCGGCTCGACCAATGAAATCGGAGGCATACCGCCAGCATGACGAAACCACCGCGTCCCCACCGGCACCGACACTCCGACCGCCAACGCCGCCTCCGCCGTCGTCACCCCGGTCGCGATCGCGCGCCAGAACTGACGTTGTACCGCCCGGGACGGCTCCGGCCGACCAGGCGAACGCATCGCTGGCCTTAACGCCCGGTCGGCACGCCACTGCCGACGAGACTCCTCTGGTACGTCACTGGTCTTCTTGTCCCAGTCTGCTGTTGCCATCGTCTAACACCTCCATGATCAAGGTGTTGCGACGACCGATTGAATCCACCTTGTGAGGCGTGGTCTGAATGGTGTGCTGGAAGGGCGTTTCGCGGACTAAGGTCGTGGTAGATTTCTTCTGCGGCCTACATCAAATACGCGCGGACTGCCTCAGGGGCGTAAGTGTCCAGGTCGTGGGTTATAAGGCCGGCAGGATCGAAGTCCTCAAACACTTCGGTACCGCCCACAATGACTTGTCGTTGGATCATCTGATCGACCAGGCCGAAGATTTCCTTGGTACAAATGCCCAGCTAACGTTGGATATCGGTGTTGAACTACCGGCACGGTCTCGTCCACGTATGGGGGATATCGGCAACTATCACGACACGGCTAACTTAGGCCAAAGCGCCCTCGATTTCACCACTACAGGTGCATCGACTACCGATACTTCTGGGGCACATTCCAGTTCACCGGCTGCTCGCAGTCCCCGGGTTGTTGCCGCGCCAGCACGCCTTGTCCGGGATGTCCTCGACGGTGTTTACCGCACGCTCGGCTTCGATGAAATCGGTGATGAGACTTTCGCCGCAACCGTCATCCCTCGGGTGGTCGAGCCGTCCTCGAAAGAGCAGGTTCCCCGTATCATCGGCGAGTTAGGACGGGTGCCGATGCACCACAACACGGTCTACAACGGCCTTAGCGACAACGTAGAATTCAAACTGAAATTATCTAATTCCATTCCCTAGGAGTTCCCATGTCTGATGATGTGTCGCCCCAACAGTTCTCGGTCCGTACCTCGGTTGAAAGTGAAACTAGCTATCGGTGCACGCTGATTTCACCGCAAGGGCGCGAGCTGCGAGTCGTTGGCGGCGGCGAAGCTGTTGCCCCAGTCGTTGAAGGCGACGAGCTGCTTGCGAAGAATGAATTCCTCGTCAATAACCTGTGGATGATCGCGCTAGCGAAATCCCAAGCGCTCTCGGGTGAGGAGCTGGCGGACAAAAACAAGAATGAAGTCGTTGACAATGCTCTTGAGGATGCAAGGTGGGTGGTGGATCTCATTGAGGCTGGCTCGCGAGAGCGACGCGACGGGTATTGCTCAGCCTGTTGCAACATGGCGGAGCATGGCAAGGTCGAAGGATCTATGACGTGGTTGTGCCTGACATGTGGAACACCATCAGCACCGTGCGTGGCGCCGAAATGCACCAATTTTGGTGTGCGTACCCGTGGAATGCTCAGTGGCGCGACGCCAGTCTTCTGCGCGGAGCATACGCATGAGATTCCTGACTTCGAAAAGCTGGACATGCGTATTGATGACTTCGAAGACTATGCCCGGCTCATGGAGTATCGCGTACGAAGCGTCGCAACCGTGGCCAAGCTGACTGGCGCCGGCATTGCGGGGCTCGCCATCGTTGCGACAGGCGGAATGATGGCAGCACCGGCTATTGGTGGTGTCATCGGTTCGACGTTCCTTGGGCTCAGCGGTGCGGCAGCGACGAACGCGGGATTGGCAGCGCTGGGCTTTGGCTCGTTGGCCTCAGGTGGATTGGGAATGGCAGGCGGTACGATGGTGGTCACCGCCGCCGGTGCGCTGCTTGGCACGGGCCTAGGCATCCAAACTATTAGCTCGTATATCAGCGAGGACAAGTCCTTCAACATCCAGAAATTCCGTGGTGGTGAAGGTACTCCCGTGCTGATCGCACGTGGATTCACTACCGAGTCAGACCGTGATTGGCTGAAGGAACTGGCTGCAGTCGAGCGTGCGTACCCGACTTCACCGATCTACTTGGTGGAGTGGGGCGCAAAAGAAACGAAGGACTTGGTCATGTTCCTCTCGCCAAGCGCGGGTGCAGGCATTGGCGCTGGGGCGAAATACCTTATCAAGAAAGCCAGCAGGAAGATGGCTAAGAATGCGGCAGGTATAGGTACCGTTGCCGGCTTAGCAGGGCTTATCTCCAACCCTTGGACCGTCGCTGTCAACCGGGCGGATAAGACGGCATTGGCGCTCGTTGGCATTATTCAGCGCACCAACATTGACTCAGTCATCCTTGTCGGACACAGCTTGGGCGGGCGCATCATGCTTAAGGTCGCACGTGCCCTCGCGGGTACACCGGCAGGACAACAACAAGTGAGCGTAGAGGCAGTTCATGCCTTCGGTGCAGCCGCTGATTTCAAAGACGGGTGGGACACACTTCCGAATGACACGGTCAAGAGCATTCACAATTACTATTCAGCCAATGACAAGGTCCTCAAACTTCTGTACTCGGCAGCCATGTTGGGCAAGAAGGCAGTGGGATTCACTGGTATCCCGGGCGACGACCCAGTCGTACACAACCACGACGTGGGTGACAAGGTCGCTGCCCACTCGGATTACTTCGCGAACGTTGAGCTCGAGACGGGGGAATAAGCGAACAATGTGGGGGTGGCGGTATCGGTAGGCATCTCGTGACGGGGCGCGTTGCTCATTTCAGTTGCCGCTATCCCTCGGCGGGGGATTGCTAAAGTGTTTCGGCGCATCATACGAAAATCGAGCACGCGACGAGGATCGCTGAGACAGCCGAGCAGTATGAACCCCAAGGTGCAATGCTGCCCGTTTAGCGTTTGCCGGCAAGTAGCCTGTGGTGCCGTGAGAAGTGGCTGACTGCGATGAAAACTCGAGTATTTGAGGCGTTTGAGACGGTTGGTTGGGGCGCCGCGACGGCATCGACGCTGGGCATGGGCGCGCGCCGGACTGATACGGGGTTAACCTTGGCCGTGTTTCGTGGCCTTGGTGTCTAGCTTGATACGGGCTTGGCGCACCCGTATGGAGTGGGTGTGATGCAGGTGACGAAGCTCTCAAAATTTATGCAGTTGGGGCTATGTGGCAATGTGCAGGTTGTTCCAAGGCGGGTACCTAAGTTGATATAAAGTGCTTATTCTTAAAACTTGCTAAGGCTGGCGTGGATGTGCGTGGGAAGGTAAGCGTTCTACGTGCGACGATTCGTGTACATGTGTCTTATTCCTCTAGCGCTACGGGGTGAGCTACCGCGATCTCGAAGAAATGATGACTTCAGCGGGGCGTGCCGGTCGATCACACCACGATCTACCGCTGG
>CAYOEJ010000084.1:0-3600 GCA_964403015.1 uncultured Arcanobacterium sp. | reverse complement strand
AGTTCTTCAAGCCATGCGACCATGTCCGGATCATGATTGCTCCACGAGTTGTAATCGGATTCGAAGATTCTCTCGGCATCCGTAAATGAAACGCTCAACTCCTCGCTCATCGAATCAATGTAGTCACCAAAGCTCATCGTGCCCGCATCGAGGGGATCTCGCAGCTCTCGATACGCACGCCAGAAATCGTCCGCGGACACACCAAGTTCATCCGTCCTCGCGGCTTCTTCAATTCTCCGCTGATCGTCCGGGGTTTGAGTTTTCATGAACAGGCCATATAGATCAAAGAGAATCTTTCGCATACACCTATCCTATGCCCTCGATTTCGTACGCCTCGTCGGTTGAGCCTCCATCGGGTTATCCGGCCACAGATGCTTGGGGTAGCGACCCCGCATCTCAGCCCTAACTTGGAGGTACGGTCCTGCCCAGAAGGATGCGAGATCGTCCGTGATCGCAAGTGGCCGCTGTGCTGGTGAAAGCAACTCGAGCGTGACGGGAACTCCAGCAAGTCGAGGCGTTTGGCTCCAACCAAAACACTCTTGGAGCTTCAAACGGACAACCGGGCGGCCAGAGGCATAGTCGACCTTCGCCGATCCGAGCGGAGTGGTAATGCGCTCTGGGGCAAGTTCATCAAACTGAGCAGCTGCGGGCCACGGAAGGAGGCGCCGCAACGCTGTCGTGACATCCGGGCGGTGTGAGCCGAGCTCGGGCCCGATCCACTCGTCGCTCCGCTCAAGCAGGGATTCGTCATCCACCTGGGGCCATGGCTCACCCACCGCGCCATGAAGGAAGGCAAGTCTCTCGCGGAGCCGCACCGCCGACGCCGTCCAAGGGAGTGAGCCCAGACCGGCACGCCGCAGCTCCTCGGTTCGCGCCGCGATCACGGTGCCGGGATCGAGTTTCGTGAGCTTTTCGGAACTGAGCTCGATTGCCCCGAGTGTTCGGACCTTTCGGCCGCTTACCTTGCCTCCCGACACGCGAACATCCACACGCTCGTCCAACAAATGCGCGCAGACGAGTTGCGCATCCTCAGCTGCAATGGGAACCGCAGCATAGATAAGACCATCAGCGCGACCCTGAGATCTCGCCAAATCTGCCACTGCCAGCCATTCCGCGCCGTGAAGCGGCGAGTGGTCAGGCAAAGCGGCTCCCGTGCCATTCACGAGAAGATAACCGCGCCCACGCTGGCGTGCGATCCATTCCGGGTTCGCTAAGCCGACGACGGTGGCCACGGCAGCGTCCAAATCTTGCACATGATCTGCTCCGGAGTGTGCACTCCCAACACCTGATGCGGCAACCGTCCTGGGCTCGGGGGCGGATGCGGGTGCGGAGTCGGAGCCAACACAAGCTCGGCGCAACTCCTGGGCGCTCTTGCCCAATCGCTCGACAAGCCGCTGAAGGCGGTCCGTTTCCCGCTTCCATTCGCGAGACTGACCACCGTGGCCGCGACGCAATCTGCGAAGTGCGCCGGTCAGATCAGCGTCAGATATGCGCGTATCAAGACTCAGCAGAGCGACTACGGAGGCTGCAAGCCGCGTTCCAACAATCGAAGCCCCATCGACGAGAGCCCTGGCGAAACGCGGTTCGACTGGAATCTGCACCATGTCTCGTCCAAGGTCGGTAATCCTACCGTCGTCGTCGATAGCTCCAAGGGAACGCAACCGGTGCTCCGCCGCGTGACTTGCGATCTCGCTGGGTTCGTCTAGGAGCTGCAGCCCGCGCATACTAGGCGCTCCCCACGCTGCGGATTGGAGCATGGAGTCGGTCAGATCGGCAATGAGGATATCGGGTTCGCGGTACTCGCGCGCACGATTGAACGGCAGGCAGCGGTATGTGGTTCCCGGACCCTCGCGGCCAGAGCGGCCGGCGCGCTGGGTCATCGAAGCGCGGTCCGAATGTACTGTCACCAGCCCACCAATCCCTGTACTCGGGTCGAAGCGCGGCTCGCGACTGAGACAGGCATCAACGACCACACGAACACCCGGCACTGTTAGTGACGACTCTGCGATTGACGTGGCGAGAATAATGCGATCGTCTCCCCCGGCCAACACGCGATCTTGTTCCGCAGCTGGCAACTGCCCGTGAAGCGGGAAAACAGGTAGCCGGCTCCCCCTAAGCCGCGACGCCGTCTCGCTTATCTCGCGCGCACCGGGAAGAAAAACTAACACGGAGCCGTCGTGGGCCAAGGACGCTTCACGAATGACTGCGGCAACATGATCGAGATAGTCGCGCTGGACGACGACGGATCCGTTGGCGAGCGACCCAAGCGCTCGCGGTCCGATTCGTTCCACTGTGCTGACGGGATGAATGTCCCCAGGAACCTCGATGACCGTGCCGCCAATAAGTTTCGCGGTGCGCTCTGTGGCAACTGTGGCGGACATGGCGACAATCCGCAGGTCGGGACGAAGCGTGTGGTGGACATCAAGGAGGAAGGCCAATGCGAGGTCGGTATCAAGATCGCGCTCATGGATTTCGTCGATAATAACGGCTCCCACGCCAGCAAGTTCCTGATCGTGTTGCAGCATCCGCAAAAGAACGCCCGGCGTGATGAATTCAATTCGCGATCCAGCTTGAGTCTCGCCGCGAACTCGAAAGCCGATCTGGCGCCCTGGCCGTTCACCAAGAAGGCTCGCGATTCGGCGAGCGGCTGCTCTTGCAGCAACTCTCCGGGGCTGAACAACAATCACTTTCCCACCCACGAGATCTGCCATGAGGGGTGGCACCAAGGTTGTTTTTCCCGACCCGGGTGGGGCGGCGATGACGAGATTTCCGATGGTCGCGCGTATGCGCGCTAATCCTGCCGCAACAGGCAGTGCGGGCGGGTTCTGAATCAGGTCAGAGATGCTGCGGGAGTTCACGCCCCGAGCACATCACGTAACCGGCAGTGCACGCAAGGCACGAGTAACGGCAAGAGTGACCTTGTCTAGCTCGATGCCGTCATCAATGGCACGCAGACCAGCATCCATGAGGCTCCGCGTAACGCGTGAATTGATGTCCGCATTCACGGTATCCACCTCGCGCCATAGCGCGGTAATCCGGGCGGCGAGATCGCGATGGAAATCCACAACCATCGTAGATTTGGGATCATCCTCAAGGCTCGGATCTACGTCCGAGGTGACGAGGCGGTATCCCTTCATACGTGCTGAACGGAGTACGTCGATAAGCCACTGGTGTCCAGTTTCTTTACCAAGTACCAAACTAATTTCCACTAGAGCTACGAGTTGATCAAGTGGGCTAAGTGACTCATCGATCACCGTATACGCACGCTCCTGCCACTTAGGCAGGTAGCGCTCGAGAACAAGTATCCGCAGGTCATCGACCGAAGCAACATACCGGTAGATCGAGTTTCGGGCGATTCCCGTTCGGCTCGCCACAGCGCCCGCCGTTAGCGCGTCCGGCCCGTTCTTACGCAGAATCTCTTCGGCGGCGTCGACGAGTTTTTCGAACATGATTTCATGATGCTCCTTCACGGAAGAAGCAGAAATCTTTGGAACCATTAGTTACCCCAATAAAAGACGCTTATAGGTCATCGCGAACCTGCAACTATCATACCGTTAAACACAGGCATTCCAACCGCAGCCACAGGCGACTCGCTCGGCT
>CAYOEJ010000083.1:0-3717 GCA_964403015.1 uncultured Arcanobacterium sp. | reverse complement strand
TCGTCGTACCAATCGCCGTCGTCATTCCCGTCGTCAGCCCACGAACCTGGGCTGGTCCTGCGAAAAGCGCTGGGGTTGTCCAGAGCGAGAAGGAGTTCGTCGTAGGAGATGCGGTCGGAGGGATCGGCAGCGAGGGCACGCCCGAAGAAGTCGGTCAGTTCGGGTGGAAGTCCTTTGAAGAGAGGCTGGCCGGAGAGCACGCGATTCATCACGGCAGGGTTCGAGCCACCACCGAAAGGAGGGTGGCCGCTGGCCGCGTAAGCGAGGACGGCGGCGAGGGCCCACCAATCGGCGTCGGCGTCGGGGTCTGCACCACCGATCACGCGAGGGTCGCAGTAGCCGGGCGTGTGGGTGAGTGAGCCCTGTTGGGTGATGCGGAGGTCGTCGCCAAGCTGGGCGATGCCAAAATCAATGAGCACAAGCCCGTCGGGCCCAACCATCACGTTGGAGGGCTTGAGGTCGCGGTGGAGCACTCCGGCCTTATGAATAGAGTTCAGGGCGTTGCGAAGCTCCTCTCCCAGTTCAACGAGGTCGCGGCCCTCGTACACGCCGGAGTCCGCGACGTCGGTTTCCAGGGTTGGGCCGTCGATGAGCTCAGTGACCAAGAAGATGTCGTCCTCTTCGGTCTCCGCATCGATAATCTGTGCAACGTACGGGCCGTGCACACGCTGGAGCATGGCAACCTCCCGGCGAAGCCTGTCACGCGAGGACGGATCGGCTGCCACAGCGGGATGGAGGAGCTTGAGCGCAACCGAATTGCCGTCCGCATCAACAGCCTTGAACACGGTGGACATGCCGCCGTATCCAATCCTTTTGATGAGGCGGTAACCACCGATCTCGCTTCGCCCGCGCACCGCTCTCCTTTGCTCTACGCCCATACGTTCAAGGTGCTTCGCCGCGCGGCTATTCGCGCAGCGGTACCGCCATCAGATTACCCGAGCGCGCCCATTATCCGGCACTCTGCTACGTGGGTAGGTCAGCACCACGCTGTTACGGGCGCCGGCCGGGCGCGTGACTTTGAATTGATCAGCGCATCCTCCCCCTCCCACATGTCATCGATAATCCGCACGAGCCGAAGCGAATAAACCTGTGATGGTGGTGAGCCACCCGGATTTGTGCGAGAATGGACGAGGTTCATGCGCCTGTATGGGCCGTGTCAGAGTCTACACTCAGACACCTTTCACTCGGATCGTCCGGCACGTACCTGCCGGTGAAGGGATAGTAATGGCAACCGTTACTTTTGAAAACGCCACGCGCGTTTACCCGGGCTCAACCTCGCCCGCTGTTGATGGACTTAACCTCGAGATTGAAGACGGCGAGTTCCTTGTACTCGTTGGACCTTCTGGCTGTGGTAAGTCAACCTCTCTCCGTATGCTTGCTGGTCTGGAGGACGTCAACTCCGGCCGCATTTACATCGGTGATCGCGACGTCACTGACGTCACCCCGAAGGACCGCGACATCGCCATGGTCTTCCAGAACTACGCCCTCTACCCGCACATGACCGTTGCGGACAACATGGGCTTCGCGCTCAAGATCGCAGGCGTGGATAAGGAAACGATCCGCGAGCGCGTTGAGGAAGCCGCACGTATCCTCGACCTCACCGATTACCTCGAGCGCAAGCCGAAGGCTCTGTCCGGTGGTCAGCGTCAGCGTGTTGCCATGGGCCGCGCAATCGTTCGTAAGCCGCAGGTGTTCCTCATGGACGAGCCGCTGTCGAACCTCGACGCCAAGCTTCGCGTTCAGACTCGTACCCAGATTGCATCGCTGCAGCGTTCGCTCGGTGTTACCACCGTGTACGTGACCCACGACCAGACCGAAGCTCTGACCATGGGCGATCGCATCGCAGTTCTCAAGGACGGCCTCCTCCAGCAGGTTGCCTCGCCGGCAGAGATGTTCTCCAACCCCGCAAACGCATTCGTTGCAGGCTTCATCGGCTCCCCAGCCATGAACCTCGGCGATTGGCGCGTGGACGGCGATGTGGCTCGCTTCGGTGATGCACGCGTGGTTCTTCCGGCGTCGATCGTTTCGAAGATCAAGGACGAGCGCTCCGGCAAGATCACGATCGGCATGCGCCCCGAGGCGTTCGACGTGGTAACGGGCGAAGACGAGTCGACCATCCCATTGAAGGTCACCTTCGTTGAGGGTCTTGGTTCGGACGCCTACGTTTACGGAACCGTGGTTGGCGCCGACTCCGAAGATGGCCGTTTCGGTTCTGGCGACGCCTCCGAGACGATGACCGTTCGTATTCCACCTGAGAACACTCCGAAACCCGAGCAAGTCATTTACCTGCGCCCGCGCATCGAGAGGATTCACTTCTTCTCCGCTGAAACGGGTAAGCGCCTCAACGACTGAACGTCGGAGTCATAGGTAAGGGTGCGGGTCGCAGCAACGGTCCGCACCCTTATACATTCCGGCGAGAACGCCAGACTTTCCGGACAATACAGCAAGAACGAAGTTGAGCAGGAATGCAAAGAGCTCTTCAAATTACCTCCGCCGAGGTACAGCCGGCACTGTTGGACCTTCCTTGGAACATTCCATTGGAAGATTGGCCGCAGGACATCATCGCCGCGCTCCCTCGCGGTATTTCTCGCCATATCGTTCGCTTTGTCAAACTCCAAGATCAAATCATTGCGGTTAAGGAGATTGGCGAGACAGTCGCTCACCACGAATACGAAACGCTTCGCGATCTTGATCGGCTCGACGCACCTTGCGTGGACGCACTCGCGGTTATTACTGGGCGTTATTCCCACGACGGCGAGCCGCTCAACGCCGTCCTCGTCACTCACCATCTCCCCTTCTCGCTTCCCTACCGCGCTGTTTTCGGGCAGAGCATGCGCCAAGAAACGGTCAACCGACTCATTGACGCGCTCACCGTTTTGATGGTTCGGCTCCACCTGCTCGGGTTCTTCTGGGGCGACGTATCGCTGTCCAATACTCTCTTCCGCCGTGACGCCGGAGAGTTTGCGGCATATCTCGTGGACGCCGAGACTGGTGAGCTTTCGCCGAATCTTTCCGAGCGCAAGCGAAGCTACGATATCGAAGTCGCTCGGGTCAACATCATTGGCGAGCTCATGGATCTTCAGGCAGGCGGCGTGCTCGAGCACGAATACGACGCCATCGCGGTGGGCAATCGGTTTGAGGAGCGCTACCACGAGCTGTGGAACGAACTGACCTCCGAGGAGTCCTTCGATCTTAACGAGCGCTGGCGCGTGGATGCCCGTATCCGCAGGCTCAACGAGCTTGGTTTCCAGGTGGGCGAGCTTTCGATGTCCACCGATATCAGCGGCACCTCCCTTTCGATCGAACCAAAGGTTGTGGACGCCGGGCATTACTCCCGTAAGATCATGCGTCTCACCGGTCTCGACGTGGAGGAAGGCCAGGCCCAGCGCATGATGAACGACATGGAGTCGTTCCGCGCCATGACCGGTAAATCTGACGTTCCGCTCGCCATCGTGGCTCACGAGTGGATGACGGACATCTTCGAGCCCACCGTTCGGGCCATCCCGGCCCAGCTTCGAGGCAAGCTCCAGCCCGCCGAACTCTTCCACGAAGTTCTCGAGCACCGCTGGTACATCTCTGAGCGTGCGGGGTACGACATCCCGATGCACGATGCCATTCAGTCATACATCCACGAGGTCCTCACCCACCGCCGTGATGAACTCACAATGTTCGAGCCGGTCACCGATGATGAGTCCGTGGACGCCTACGATATGTGAG
>CAYOEJ010000082.1:2484-3734 GCA_964403015.1 uncultured Arcanobacterium sp. | reverse complement strand
GGTTCGGCAGCAGAGTCCGGTTCCGTCGTCGTCGATCCAGATGCGATCGGATCGGAGGGTTCGCCGCCTCCCAGAAAAAATGTCGCGCCTATGGCCCCGCCGATTGCCAAGACGGCAGCCGCCCATACCAACGGGCGTTGATAGAACGGTGTGGAATGTGGGTCGGCTGGGGCGGTGCCGCAGCTGAGACCCCAGAAGTCAGTCTTTGGGTCGATTCCCGGTACCGAGGCCGCGGAGTTGGTCGCCAGCTCCTGCGCGCCCTTCAAACGACGGCTCTTCAGCGTGGAATTGTGCAATTGGTGCTGTCCGTCGAGGCAGAGAATTATGCCGAGAAGCTCTACGTTTCCGAGGGGTTTGTCGCGGTCCGGGGACATGAGCCGGACGGTGCGATGATGTGGAGCGGGCGACGGGAGTCGAACCCGCCTCTACAGCTTGGGAAGCTGTCGTTCTACCGATGAACTACGCCCGCAATGCGAACGACGTCGTCCGCAGCCCTTTGATCTTACGACTCCCTAACGGCTGGCGCCAATTCGGGCTATGGGTGGGAAGAGTCTGGAATGCGGTCGCTCCCCGCAGCGCATTCGTGTCACAATCGAATCGTGCTTCTTTCAGATCGTGACATCGCAACGTACGTAGCCGACGGCCGCATCAAGTTGGATCCGTGGGATCCGGAGATGATCCAGCCGTCGTCGGTGGATATCCACCTCGACCGCTTCTTCCGGCTCTTCGACAACCACAAGTACCCTGTGATCGATCCGGCGGTTGACCAGCCGGAGATCACCAGATGGATCGAGGTTCCGGCGGACGGCAGCTTCGTGCTGCATCCGGGCGAGTTCGTGCTCGGCTCAACGTACGAGCAGGTGACGCTCGCCGACGACGTCGCCGCGCGTCTCGAAGGGAAGTCCAGTCTCGGTAGGCTCGGCCTGCTTACCCACTCGACGGCCGGGTTCATCGATCCGGGATTCTCCGGCCATGTCACGCTCGAGCTTTCGAATACCGCCACGTTGCCCATCAAGCTCTACCCGGGCATGAAGGTGGGCCAGCTGTGCTTCTTCCAGCTGTCGTCGGCTGCAAAGAATCCATACGGCCAAGGCGCCTCAGGATCGCGCTATCAGGGTCAGCGCGGCCCAACGGCCTCGCGTTCACACAAAAACTTTCACCGGATCGACGTCTCGGATCACCAGTTCGACGGCAACTGAAATCGCGCACGCTCTCGCGCGTCTGGAACGCACGTTCTCGCGCGTCTGGAA
>CAYOEJ010000082.1:0-2384 GCA_964403015.1 uncultured Arcanobacterium sp. | reverse complement strand
TCTCGCGCGTCTGGAACGCACGTTCTCGCGCGTCTGGAAATAGCACAAACAACGTGACGAGGTCGTCACTGGGGTTCTAGCGCGCTTTATCCGCTCTTATGTTGATCTTTCGCCGAACTGGGCTAGACCGGGGAGGGGTATTTGCCTAAAATTAGAGTGCTGTCGACGCCGAGGCGCCGGCCCTTTGTTTTCTCCATAACTTAGACCGGGGTGCCGCGGTGGCACCGCCCACCCCACAAAGTTCCAAGGAGAGCAATGCTAATTTTGCTGGCCGCATTCGCCGTTGGCGCGATACTTGCCCCGCTTATTATGCGACGCGGCCGGCTCGGTTACCTCCTCCTCTCGCTCATTCCTGCCGCGTCTTTCGTTGCTATTGCAGCCAATGGCGGCGGCGTCATGGATGGAAACTTCCCCACGGATAACTTCGCGTGGGCGCCTCAACTCGGCCTTGAGCTCACGTTCGTGCTCGACCATCTGTCATGGGTAATGGCCCTGATTGTCACGGGTGTCGGTACCGCGGTCCTCATCTATTGTTCGCGATACTTCTCTGCCGCAGCGCAGGGAATGGGCCGCTTCGCGGGAGTATTCGTCGCATTCGCCGGTGCCATGCTTGGCCTTGTCACAACGGACAACACCCTCGCGCTATACATCTTTTGGGAACTCACCACGGTCTTCTCGTTCCTGCTCATCGGCCACAACTTCGACAAGTCCTCATCCAGACGCGCCGCCATGCAGGCAATCATCGTCACCACGGCCGGCGGACTCGCGATGCTCGCGGGCATCATCATGCTCGGGCAGATGCCGGGCGGCTCCTACCGCATTTCCGAACTCGTGGTCGCTGCTCAGAACGGTACCCTCGGCGTCGCTCCGATCACCGCTCAGTCCGTCACTCCGTGGGTTCTCAGCACCGCCATCGTGCTCATTTTGCTCGGCGCCGTATCGAAATCCGCCTTGATCCCCTTCCATTTCTGGCTTCCGTCGGCCATGGCCGCGCCGACGCCGGTCTCGGCCTACCTGCACGCGGCAGCGATGGTGAAGGCGGGTGTTTACCTCGTAGCTCGCCTAGCGCCAGGCTTTTCGGACATCACCGCGTGGCGAGTGATCATCCTTGTGGGTGGTATCGGCACGCTTCTACTTGGCGGCTACCGGGCGCTCAAGCAGTACGACCTCAAGCTCGTCCTCGCCTTCGGTACGGTCTCCCAGCTCGGCCTCATTACCCTGATGGTGGGCTACGGCACGCAGAAGATGCTCCTTGCCGGTCTGGGAATGCTCGTAGCCCACTCGCTCTTTAAATCCACGCTCTTCCTCGCCATCGGTCAGATTGACTGGGCAACCGGCACGCGTGATCTGCGCAAGCTCTCTGGCCTCCGCCGAACCATGCCGCTGGCAGCAATCGCCTCCGCGCTCGCGGGTGCGTCCATGATGGGCTTGCCGCCTTTCGCTGGTTTTGTTGCGAAGGAAGCGGCCCTGCACGCTCTCATCGGAGGCGACCTACTCGATACGATCACGTGGATCGCCATCGCGATTGGCTCGGTGCTCACCGTCGCCTACACACTGCGCTTTTGGTGGGGTGCATTCTCGGATAAGCCGGGAATTGAGCAGTCCGAGTCCAAGAAGCGCTCGTGGCTCATGGCTTCCCCGATCGTGGTGCTCTCCCTTGGCGGCGTCGTATTTGGCCTAGGTGCGAGCTTCCTCGATAGGGTCTTGCAGCCACACGCACAGCGAATTCCGGGCGAGGCCGGCCACCTTGTGCTCTGGGCGGGCTTCAACGAAGCGTTGCTGGTTAGCGCTCTGATTATCGCGGCGGGCGTTGGCCTGTTCTTGGCTCGCAAGAAGATTGAAGGACCGCTTCACAAGTACGAGATTCCCTTTGCTGCAGAGTCTTTGTACCAGCGGTCAATTAGCGGACTCGAGTCTCTTTCCGGGACGACGACGGGCTTCACCCAGCGTGGTTCACTCCCGGCCTACCTCTCCACGATTTTTGGCTTCCTTCTGGTCGTGGTGCTTATCGCGTTCCCGCTGGGAGACCTCCAAACAGTGGTGGGCGTTCGCCTCTATGACAACCCCGGGCAACTACTCGTTGCAATCGTTACGGCCATCGCCGCGCTCCTTGCTGCGCGTGCGCGCCATCGTGTCAAAGCCGTGCTGCTCATGGGCGTGGCCGGCTACGGCGTGGCACTGATTTACGAACTCTACGGAGCCCCGGATCTGGCACTCACGCAGACGCTGGTAGAAACGATGACCCTCGTCGTCTTCATTCTCGTCCTGCGTCGCCTCCCTCCCTACTTCTCCAACCGACCGCTGCGAATCAGCCGCTGGTGGCGCGTCTTCCTCGCCACTTTGGTTGGCGGAACACTGTCACTATTTGCATGGTTGGCAGCGGG
>CAYOEJ010000081.1:0-3779 GCA_964403015.1 uncultured Arcanobacterium sp. | reverse complement strand
CGTCGCTGAACCATCCGAGAGCTGCTTGAGGCCAACGAGCAGCGGTGCATTGAGTTGCGCGGCAACCACACCGGCGTACACGCGCTCGGCTGGCTGGTTGGGCGCCAAGACCACATCACCGGGAGCTGCATCAACGGCAGCAGCGACAGCGGGTGCTGCGGCCTCTTCTGGGGTGCCGGGTTCAATAGTCACACGTCGCACCCGATCGATACCGGGAAAATCTTCCTCACCAACGGTCACCACCGTGATGGGGCCGTCCCCGGCGATTTCTACGAGGTTCGCGATGTTGCGGGTATTACTCAAAATCCACGTGGTCATTGACTCTTCTCCTACAGCGTTCCATCGTTACGGAGAGCCGCTGCGAGTTCAGTGGCTGCGTCTTCACCAGAAAATACGATCTTCTTGCGCTCTCGAGCCTCTGGTTTCGCTCGGCTCGTCACTTCCGTCTCGGCGTCCGCGACTACGAGCTCATCGACCTCGATCACGTCCACCGGCTTCTTTCCAGCCGCCAGAATCTCCTTCATCGATGGCACACGTGGAAGCACTGCGTCAGACGTTGCCGCAACGACTACCGGGCCGTCCACATCAATCGTGCGGGTGCCGCCGGGAATCTGCTGAACGATTGTATAACCGGAGTCGTTCTTGGAGACCTTAACTACGTCTTGGAAGCACGGCCATTGCAGATAGCCGGCCATGATGGCGCCCGTCATCCGCACACCGTTATCGATTGAAGAGTCACCCGTAAAAACGATGTCTGCACCGTCAATTTTCGATACGAGATCCGCGAGGGCCGACGCCGTCTTCGTGGGATTCCAGTCGGTAACAGAATCGTCGGCAACAACGATTCCTCGATCAAAGCCCTTTGACATGGCGTTCTTCTTCGCCATTGAAGCGCCTACAGCCTTCGCGCCAATGCTAATTCCGACCAGTTCCGTTCCCATGTCGTCTGCAAGGGCCCGCCCAAGTTCGATGGCAATGGGATCGTAATCGCTCATTGCGGGCTTTGCGCGGGACCAATCCACGCTGCCGTCGTCGCGCGTACGTCCGTCCTGGGGGTTTGCCGCATACTTGTAAGCCACGACAACGCTCATAGAGGGTTCTCCTTTGTTGCTAGATGACCATCGGTAAGTCTATCGGGTTGGCCCGACTACTTCGCAATGAGACCTTCGACAAAGTCGTTTGCAGGTTCTCGTATGCACGTTCTCGAGATGCTCGGAGGTGGCAAGTTGATTCACTCGGACATAGCAAAAGGCGGAGCGAGGATTACCCCCGCCCCGCCTCGTGCTAAAGACTAGCTGGCTCTTTAGTTGTCGGACTCGCCAACGCGCACGCGCTTGAATCCGGTGACGTTGCCACCGGAAGCTGCGATGACTTCGCCAACCGACTGCTTCGGATCACGAGCATAAGCCTGGTCAACGAGCGAGATCTGCTTGTAGAAGCCCTTGAGACGACCCTCAACGATCATCGGGACAGCCTTCTCTGGCTTGCCCTCGGCGATGGTGAGCTCGGTCGCGATGCGACGCTCGTTCTCAATTTCCTCTTCTGGAATCTCGGACTCGTTGAGGTAACGCGGGCTGAGTGCTGCGATGTGCACTGCGATGTCGTGGGCAATTTCTGCGCCAGCGGCATCGGTTGCAACGAGAACTGCCACCTGTGCGGGCAGATCGGTCGCGGTGCGGTGCATGTAAGCCTCAACGTGCTCACCGGACAGGGTCTCAACGCGGCCAACGGCGAGCTTCTCGCCGATAACGCCAATCATGTTGTCGACCGAATCCTTGACGGTACCTTCGCCGAGCGGAGCAGCCATTGCTTCGTCAACAGTCGTTGCCTTGGCGGCGACGACTGCGCGCAGGATGTCCTGTGCGAAGGAAATGAACTTGTCGTTCTTCGCAACGAAGTCGGTCTCAGAGTTGACCTCAACAACGTAGCCGGTCTGGCCCTCGTCGGATTCAACGATCTCAGAAAGCACGAGACCTGCGGTTGCTGCACGGCCTTCACGCTTTGCAGCGACCTTGAGACCCTTCAGACGCAGAATCTCTTCTGCCTTGGTGGTGTCGCCTTCAGCTTCGGAGAGCGCGTTCTTCACGTCGAGCATGCCGGCGCCGGTCTTATCGCGCAGCGCCTTGATGTCTGCGGCAGTGTAATTTGCCATTTTTGATCCTCCAGATCAGTGGTAAATCAGGCTTCGGTCTTCTCTGCGGAATCAGCAGAATCAGCGGACTCCGGGGAATCAGCAGACTCGGGGGAATCAGCGGACTCGGGGGAATCAGCGGATTCAGGCGAATCGGCAGCTGCCTCTTCGGTCTTGGCAGGCTCCTCTGCCTTTGCGGGCTCTTCAGCCTTCGACGCTTCCTCTGCTTCACCTGCGGCAAGCATCTCGCGCTCCCACTCAGGCATGGGATCCTCGACGTCGCCGCCCTTGCCACCGCCGCGGGCCATCAGGCCATCGGCAACAGCGTCAGCAACAACGCGGGTAAGGATCTCGATGGCGCGGATTGCGTCGTCGTTGCCCGGAACTCCGTACTGAACTTCGTCCGGGTCACAGTTGGTGTCAAGGATGGCAACAACCGGGATGTTGAGCTTCTTAGCCTCGGCAACTGCGAGGTGCTCCTTGTTGGTATCCACAATCCAGATCGCGGACGGAGTCTTACCCATGTCGCGGATGCCGCCGAGCGTACGCTCGAGCTTCTCCTTCTCACGACGCATCATGAGAAGTTCCTTCTTGGTGCGACCAGAACCTGCGACGTCATCAAAGTCGATGAGCTCAAGTTCCTTCAGGCGCTGGATGCGAGCGTGAACGGTCTGGAAGTTGGTGAGCATGCCACCGAGCCAACGCTCGTTAACGTAGGGCATGCCTACGCGCTCTGCCTGCTCGCGAATAGGCTGCTGGGCCTGACGCTTGGTACCAACGAAAAGAACGTTGCCGCCGTGAGCGACAGTTTCCTTTACGAAATCGTAAGTGCGGTTGATGTCTTCAACGGTCTTACGGAGGTCAATGATGTAGATGCCATTGCGATCATTGAGAATGAAACGCTTCATCTTCGGGTTCCAACGACGGGTCTGATGACCGAAGTGCACACCAGCTTCAAGCAGCTGGCGCATGGAAACGACTGCCATGGTCGTCCTTTCTCGGGCGTAGAAATCTACGCATATTTGCGGTTGTTATCCGGTAACGGGATTGTTCCGGATCCTAGCGCCCCACCCAAAGCAACCTTTCGGACCGATGCTTCGGGGACCTTACGGCGTGCGAGCGCGCGAATTTCGCTGCTTTTGCAGCCTTTCCAGTGTAGCGGATTACTCGTAGCCGCCGCTAACCCCAACCAGTACTTTGCAGTGGTTTTGCCTACATTCGCGCTTGCGCTCCGCTTGTCCACAGTTTCCTTCGACCGCCGACGACGACGGGACCAGCTTCGGCACAATCAGCCCCATGAACAAACTACTGACAGCTTTGGTTATTGCATCGCTCGCCGGCGGCGTCATTGCGATTGATACTAGCGCAGCCTCATCACGTCAGGATTTCTCTGACGTCTCTGGGATCTCATCTCTTCCTGAGGCCACCCGTGACTTTGCACGCTCCAGCAGCAATTCGCCAATCTCCAACAGCACACCTCGGTCAGCCGACATACTCGCTCCCCCACAAGCAACCGAGCGCGCTCTTTCGAAACCTTTCATATCTAACGAAAGCACCGCCTCGAAGGTAAGCACAACCTTTAACTTTGATTGGCCTTCCGGTGTTGAGGTTCCCGTGCTTCGACAGTTCTCCGTTGGACCCGAGCGCT
>CAYOEJ010000080.1:0-3801 GCA_964403015.1 uncultured Arcanobacterium sp. | reverse complement strand
GCCGTGATAAGCCTGCTGCCCACCTTGGTAGTACGGCTGGCCGTATGGCCCACCGTTGGCTGCGAAATTCTGCTGCTGGGAGTTAATCCACGCGGCCAGCTGGGGATGCATTGCAGGGTGACGCAGGAGGTCATTCCACAGATCAGGACGGCTCTGTGCAATCACGCCGAGGTCGTAACCTGTGACTGAGGGGTCGCGGAGCTGTTCGGCCGTGATGGTGCGTGGATCAAAATTCATCGGGGTGAGTATCCTTTTTCATGAGCGATTAGCAGATGCAAGCGTATCAGGGCTTCTGTCGTGACCGGCGAAGGGTCTACGGCCGACGCCGGGATCAGGGTGTCCGCCGACACCGAACTACCACCATTCGCGGTTGGTGCAGCGAGTTGTGTGGTCACCTTCTCCGCTCACCCTTTAGCGACCAACTGTATAATTGGGACAGATCAGGTGAGGAAAGATCTTCTTTTCACCGTCAAACAGCAGCCCAATTGAGAGGGGCAGACGATGACAGAGACGCCGCGCAAGCATTCCAATGTAGGTTTCATCAAAGGCATGCTGCTTGGATTCTTCTCGTTAGGGTTTGTTGTAGTCGTTGGCCTGCTTATTTGGCAGACGGTCACCGGCGCTTCGATATTTGGGTCCTCGAAAGAATCGCGCAGCGAGATGGTGGTTAACTCTCTCACGCAGGAAGAGGAAGTTGTGCTTCTGAGCCTCGGGATCCAAGGAATCACCGAGGAGAGTGTTTCAACCACAATCTTCGGCAAGCGAGTGCCAGGAACGAACCGCACTAGCTTCCTCCAGTACAACTACAGTGCAAAGCTGGGAATTGACGGTAGAGACGTCACGATCGAAGAGACTGGTGAGGATTCATATCTCATTACGATTCCTCCTTTCGAATTTCTCGGACACGATGATGCGAAGTTCGAAACGATCGTTGAGGACAACGGCCTTTTGAGTTTCACGACTCCGGACATTGACACTGCCCGAGCCATCACAGAGATTCTCGATTCTGAGACCAAGATGGAGCACGTCGCTACCAACGAAGAGATTCTCCAGCGCCAAGCTGAGGCGTTCTACACCGGCATTATCGAGGGTATTGATCCAAACATCGACATCGAGTTTGAATTCATACCGACCTTCGGAATTGAACGATTCGGGCGGTAGCGTCGAGGGGATCGGTCGGTAGCGTCTAGGGGTCTGTCAGGCAGACGTTATGCGCGGCCAATTCCGCCGCTTTGCCCATTCCGCCACTACCTTTGGCGATTACAGCCTTAGAAGTCTTACGACTCCGACGCCTTTTCGTCGTCCCGACGACCCTCATTGTGGAGGAGTTCCGCAGCGTCACGCTGTGCGCGCTCGCGAGGGCCTTCGATTTCGAGGAACGGCCACTTTGGGCGGCGATGCAGCTCGACCTCCCACTTGGACTTCATCCACACAAAGACGAATAGCGCGGCCAGAATCGATGCAATACCGCCAACACCGATGGACCAGCGTGGCCCAAACACTTCACCGATCCAACCAACTAGCGGCGCGCCGATCGGCGTAATTCCCAAGTTCACCGCGAAGTAAATGGCAAGCACCCGGCCCCGCATGTGCGACGGCGTAGAAATCTGAATGAGCGTATTACACGTGATGAGGAACCACAGCATGGAAAAGCCGGTGGGTACCATGATCAGCGCAAACACGATGTAATTCGGTGCGAGTGCCGCGAGGCCAGCAAAAATACCGAAGGTCAAGGCAAGGATTAGGACGTGGTAGAAGCGCGGCGTCGACCGTCGTGCAGAAAGAAGCGCGCCCGTGAGCGAACCGACAGCGAGCATCGTACCAAGCAGGCCATACTCGCCCGCACCCATATCGAAGACTTCGGTGGCCATGAGCGCCTGAGTCATCTGGAAGTTCAGGCCGAGCCCGGACACGAAGGCGATGATCACGAGAATTCCGATGATGTCGGAGCGAGTCCGGACGTACGAGAAACCCTCGCGCAGCATTCCCTTGTGGCGCTTGACTGGCGTATAGGCGAAGAAGTTTTCCTGTTTCATCAGCTCGAGCGTGATGATGGGGATCAGGAAAATCACGAAGTTGATAATAAATACCCAGCCTGGGCCAAACACGTCGATCAGAACGCCGGCGGCTGCGGGACCAATCAGACGCGCGATATTGAACGACGTCGAGTTCAGACTGATGGCATTCGGTAACGACGCCGTAGGTACCAGTTCCGATAGGAACGTGTTGCGCACGGCTGACGTGAGCGCATCCGCCGTGCCTGTTGCGAACGCGATGACATACACGTGGTACAGCTCGGCAGTGTCGGTGACGAGCAGGATTCCGAGAATGAGTCCGAGGACGGCGACTGCAGTTTGCGTAATTTGAATCAGACGACGCCGGTTGGCCCAGTCGGCGAGAACGCCCCCGATGGGTCCGAGAATCATTTGGGGGAGGAACTGCAGCGCGGTAACGATGCCGACCGCTAATGCGGAGTTGTCAGTGAGGACCGTTAAGACAACCCAGATCTGGCACACTCGCTGCATCCACACCGCCGTCGCCGAGAATGAGTTTGAAATGAACCAAAGTCGATAGTTGGGGTACTTGAGCGAATCGAATGTCTTCGACAACGGGGTCTTTCACTGTCCTTGTGCTTGCAGGAAAACGGCTTACATTCAAGGATACGTCTGTTCTGACGGGTTGGCCTTGGGAGGATCTGTGAGTTTGGGCGCCAGGTGCTGAAGCGCTTCAAGCCCACCCCTTGCCGTAGCTCACATTAGTTCGCATGCCTCCGAGCTCCATGTTAGATTTAGTTGAAAATTCACTAAAATTTCTTCGAGGAGACTTCGTGGCAGAATTACGCGACGTTATCGCACAGCGTCGATCGGTATACGAGATTGGTAAGAGTACGGACGTAACGGCCGACGACGTGGCCATCATGTTGCGCGAGGTCGTCGGTTCGATTCCATCGGCGGGCAATTCGCAAACCACTCGCTGGGTGGTTGTGAGCGGCGAGAAGAACGACAAGGTCTGGGACATCATTCACGCCGCACAGCGCGAGGCTCTTCCAGAGAAGCTCTATGAAATGTTCTCGCCACGTTTCTCCCAAGCAAAGCAGGGCCTCGGCACCATCCTCATGTTTGCGAGCCGCGATGCAGTCGCCTCCATGCCCACTAGCCCGGAGCGCTCCACGCTCTACAAGGAGAACAACCACGGAATCGCAGCCTATGCCACGTGGATTCTGCTGCGCGACCTCAACCTTGGCGCCTCCCTGCAGCACTTCAACGTTGGCTACGAAGCTGGCTTTGATAGAGAGATTCGCGAATACCTCGGCCTCCCCGACGACTGGGAGCTCCTTGCCGAGATGCCCTTCGGCTCCATCGAAGCTAACGGCTCCGAGAAGGACAAGCTCGCCCCTGAAGAGCGCGTGCTTGTCATTTCCTAGTATTAAAGCCGAGAAGACCCCTCGCAGCGGCCCATTTGGGATTCGCGCGAGGGGTTTCCTTTTCCCTTCTTCGAATCCCATGAGTCCTGCAGATTGCCCGACTCCTGCGGATCCGGTTGGCTCGCGGATTTCGCATGATTCGCGGATCGCCAAGGCGAAACCTACGTACACCTATACAATGGGGTCATGACGCACAGCCCCAGTTTCTCGCTGTCCCTGCCATACGCTTTGCCGTTTCAGTTTTCGTGTGAGTTTTCCGCCGACGACGGTCTCGTACCAGTAATCAGCATTTCGGCTTCCGGCGGTTGTTGCGATTTTTGGGTGGCCGACATAGCTCACAGCGAGGTCGAAACTGCCGAAACTGTAGGAGCAGACGA
>CAYOEJ010000079.1:0-4009 GCA_964403015.1 uncultured Arcanobacterium sp. | reverse complement strand
TTTATTGATCTGAAAGGGTTTTGGGTTCGGCGTGCGCGGCGTCTGATACCCGCGCTTGCCACGCTGATCCTCGTGGTGGTTCCCGCGGCATGGGCCGTGCATACGGACTTGCTCGTCGGCATCGGAAGGCAGGTGCTCGGTGCGCTGACCTTCTCCACGAACTGGCTCGAGATCGCTCATGGCAGTTCTTACTTCGATCAAACGTCGCCGCTGCTGTTTAAGAACTTCTGGTCGTTAGCCATCGAAGAGCAGTTCTATGTGTTCTGGCCGATCATCATGCTAGTGGTGCTCGCACTTTTGACGGTGTGGTGGCAACGGCTAGCGCTCGCAGCGACCATAGCGGTCGGCTCCGGGCTGCTCATGATGGTTCTGTACAGCGGTGATAACCTCACGCGTCTGTACTACGGCACGGACACGCACATCTTTGGTATCGCGATCGGTGTTGGCCTCGCGTTCCTCTGGTCAGATCCCAGTGGTCGGGTGCTTGGAAAGCGACACTGGCGCCGGTACAGCTCGGCATACGGCTGGGCCGCGCTGGCGGTTCTACTGATTTTCATGCTGATATTGCCCGATACGGGGCCGTGGGCATACATGGGAGGCATGTTCGCAGCATCCTTGCTGACCTGCGTGATTATTGCTGCGATGCTGCGCTCAGAATCCATTTTGGCCCGCGTGGGGGAAATGCGTGCACTGCGCTGGATCGGCACGCGATCCTACGGCCTGTACCTATGGCATTGGCCCATCCTCGTCATGTTGGCGGTCGTGGTGCCCGTGGCTTTCGGGAGCTGGCATTACTGGCTCAGGTCAATCGCGGCGATTGTTCTCACCGGTATCATCTGCGAGCTTTCGTTCCGGTTCGTTGAAACACCGCTACGAAAGAATGGCTTCAAAGCCTCCTTCGCGCGAGCACGTGAATTCGTGGCAGCTAAGCGAGAGGGCAAGATCGCTGCGGGTGCGGTTGTACTTCTTGTGCTCGCGACCGTCGTCGCCATCGTGATCGCACCAGAGAAATCTGAGACGCAGCGAATGATCGAGGCAGGACAAGAAGGGACAGTAGCTATTTCGCCAGCCGAGGGTGGTGAGGTCGCCGACGGTGTTGAGGACTCGGGCGGTGCTGATGAAGTTCTCTCGAGCGTCTCACCGCCACCCGAGACAATCTCCGATGACCTCGATACCACCGTTCCCGACGCTAGCGAAGTAACCGCGATTGGTGATTCCATGATCGTGGCGTCGCGTACGGGACTTGAGGCAGCAATGCCGGGTATGAAATTCGTGGCGACGTCGAACCTCAAATGGTCAGACGCGCCAGCAGTGGTTCAGGAAGCACTGGAATCGGAGCAGATCGGCCGGGTCGTGGTGATTGACTTCGGTACCAATGCCGGGGTGCCCGATGAGGATGTGGTTCGTCAGACCGTGCACATGCTCGGCGAAGGCCGAATGATATTCCTCGTCAACCTTTATTCGCCGTCGACTTTCATTGATTCCTCGAACAGTTCTCTGGCAAAGGTGGCGCAGGAGTATCCGAATGTGGCTCTGATCGACTGGCACGCCGCCGCTTCTGCCAACCCGCGTCTGCTCCAAGTGGATGCGACCCACACGTCAATCGACGGTGCCAACGCATTCGGTGCGCTTGTTAAAGAGTCAATCACCGATTTCGCAGTTGAGCTTTCCGAGACGAAGGGCGTCGATCCGGGTCAAGGTTGGGCAAGCGAATCGTCGTCGTCGAATGTTGACGAATCCAACGAGAGGTAAGGGCTCAGCCAGGGGCTCGCACACTGACAGATAACCTATGAGGGAATGCGAGAAACCTGAGCCGCCGCGCGCCGAACAGGGTATGCTCAGCAGTATGTCTTGATGTCGAGACATTTTCGCCGAGGATATCCGCCAATCGGAAGGACACTTCGTGGATCTTTACGAGTACCAGGCGCGCGACCTGTTCGCTAAGCATGACGTACCAGTACTTCGCGGCACCGTTGCCGCGACTCCAGAAGAAGCATTTAACGCAGCCCAAGAGCTGCTCAAGGACGGCGATATCGTCGTCGTCAAGGCTCAGGTTAAGACCGGCGGCCGTGGAAAGGCCGGCGGCGTTAAGCTCGCCAAAACTGCAGAGGAAGCTCGGGACCGCGCCGAGGACATTTTGGGTATGGATATCAAGGGCCATACCGTACACAAGGTCCTCATTGCTGCGGGCGCCGATATCGCCGAAGAGTACTACTTCTCGATTCTGCTCGACCGCTCGGAGCGTCGCTATCTCGCGATGTGCTCTGTAGAAGGCGGCATGGAGATTGAGCAACTCGCAGTTGAGCGCCCCGAGGCGCTCGCGAAGGTTGCCGTGGATCCCAATGTGGGAATCGACGCGGCGAAGGCCAAGGAGATTGTGGAGCAGGCGAACTTTACGCCAGAGCTCCAGGAGAAGGTCGCTCCCGTACTCGAAAAGCTCTGGGACGTCTACACGAAGGAAGACGCCACTCTGGTAGAGGTGAATCCGCTGGTTCAAACCACCGACGGTGACATTATTGCCCTCGATGGCAAGGTCACTGTGGACGACAATGCGCGCTTCCGCCAAGAGGGTCACGAGGCTCTCGTGGACAAGCAGACCGAGAATCCGCTTGAGGCTAAGGCAAAGGCGCTGGACCTCAACTACGTCAAGCTTGACGATGGCCAGGTGGGCATTATTGGAAATGGTGCCGGCCTCGTGATGTCCACGCTCGACGTGGTGGCATACGCCGGCGAGAAGCACGGTGTTGGTCCGGCAAACTTCCTTGATATCGGTGGTGGCGCGGATGCGACCGTGATGTCCAACGGCCTCGACGTGATCCTCAACGACCCCGACGTACGTTCCGTGTTCGTGAACGTGTTCGGTGGTATTACGGCATGTGACCAGGTGGCTAACGGAATCGTGAAGGCACTTGAGATTCTTGGTGATTCGGCAACGAAGCCGATCGTGGTGCGCCTCGATGGCAACAATGTTGTTGAAGGCCGCCGCATTCTCACCGATGCTAACCACCCGCTCGTTACTCTCGAAGACACCATGGACGGCGCCGCTGCGAAGGCCGCCGAACTGGCTGCAAAGTAAGGACTCTTAGATGGCTATCTTTCTAGACAAAAATGACAAGGTCATCGTCCAGGGTATGACTGGCTCCGAAGGCCAAAAGCACACCCGACGCATGCTCGGCGCCGGCACTCAGATTGTTGCGGGCACCAACCCGCGCAAGGCTGGTACCTCGGTGGACTTCGACGTCACCCCGATCGGTGTTGGCGCGGAAGAGCGCGAGGCCGGCACAGTATCCGTTCCGGTTTATGGAACCGTAGCCGAGGCTAAGGAAGTCACCGGAGCAGAGGTCTCAGTGATCTTCGTTCCACCCGCATTCGCCAAGGCTGCCGTGGTTGAGGCTGTGGATGCTGGCATGCGTCTCGTGGTCGTGATTACCGAAGGCATCCCGGTAAAGGACACCGCCGAGTTCTTCACATACGCGCAGGAGAAGGGTGTCCAACTCATCGGCCCCAACTGTCCTGGCATTATTACTCCGGGTCAGTCCAACGTGGGAATTACTCCTCCAGATATTACGGGCCCGGGCCGCATCGGTCTCGTGTCTAAGTCCGGCACGCTGACCTACCAGATGATGTACGAGCTCTCAGACATCGGCTTCACCACATGCATCGGTATTGGTGGAGACCCGGTTATCGGTACCACGCACATCGATGCTCTCAAGGCGTTCGAGGCGGATCCTGAGACCGAACTCATCGTGATGATCGGTGAGATTGGTGGCGACGCAGAAGAGCGTGCCGCAGCTTTCATCAAGGACAACGTGACGAAGCCGGTTGTCGGCTACGTCGCTGGCTTCACGGCTCCAGAAGGTAAGACGATGGGTCATGCTGGCGCGATCGTCTCTGGCTCTGCCGGCACGGCTGCTGCGAAGCAGGAAGCGCTCGAGGCTGTCGGCGTTCGCGTAGGTAAGACTCCTACCGAGACCGCTAATCTCGCTCGGGAGATCCTTCAGGGTAAGTA
>CAYOEJ010000078.1:1550-4076 GCA_964403015.1 uncultured Arcanobacterium sp. | reverse complement strand
GGCGTCTCATGGCTAAACGGAGGGCTTGGATTGCTTTATCTGCCATACTTTTCTCATGACTTCCCCGCCTACGCAATCCGCGACAACCACGCAGCGTGACCAACCGGCGTCGGCGAGTATTGTCCCTGCGGAACCCACCCACATCCTCGTCTCCGACTTCGATGCGGTCCACCAAGCAAGTATGTGGCGACGTTACGGAGCGGAAGAAGCCACCCGGCGTCTCGTCTCCGTCCTTCGCACAGCGATCCTGCTCGGCGAGGAACTCACGATTGACCGCAATCAACTGTTCGATGGCATCTTTTTCTTGGCGCTCGGTCCCGCTGGCGTGGCGAACGCACTTGGTCTCGCGCCCGACGACCCGCTTCCGATCACCGTCAGCTGTCAGCCCGGCTTGCTCCCCGGCGACGACGGCGGAGCTGGCCTTCGCCCCGACGCGAGCGGCTCGTTCTCCAGTGGCGGAGACGAGCGACGACGCGCCAACAACGCCGGCCCGCGCAACCGCTGCGTCCCTATCAAGCGCGGGATCGAGGTTGGGTTCGACGGCGTCGTCTCCGTCGATTTCCAGCTGGACTGGGTGAGGTCGGAGCGGTTTCTGACGGCGTCGTCGGCGATGATGGCGGCTGCTGGCGATACGGCAAGCAATAGTTGGCTAGCCTCCCCACCCAGCCAAGAATGGTTTGAGGGGTGCGGCCTTAGCCGATTTGAAACCCCGCTCTCGGAAGAGCAGATTGTTGAACGTATTCAGGTGTCGCAAGACGAATGGGCACAGGCGATGGTTGACGGGCGTGTGGCGGTTGATCGCTGGGATCGCAACGTCAACGAAGATCTGAACGTGCCGGAAGCGCTTATGAAGACGCGTAATGAACTCGAAGGCTCACTCGATGAGCTGCGACCGCTGGCGAAAATACTGCTGGCAGAAAAGTCGAACGTGCGAAAAGACGCCGTGCAAACGGCTGTCGACTGGATGGGGGAGCAGCCGTCGTCGTCGCAGGTGGAAGAGGCGCGGATGGCGATGGAGATGTGGTCGCGGGCGTACTACCGCGCGATCGCACATCGTGATGGCGCGATGTACTTGTCGTTCTACGACAGCGTGGAGGACAGCGATCTTGCCCGTTCCTACGGTCTATCTTTGCCGGCGCGCTCACGATTCCAGCGACTGAGGGATCGCGCCTTCTCGGTGCGCCGTGCCGAAACGATCCGCGTGGAAGGGGAGATCCTGGATCACATGCTCGTCATTGCGCCGGGCGCCTTCTCTCAACTGTATTTGCTGACCCGGAACACGGCTCGGGAACTGATCACGCAGGGCAAGGCGCAGGCCATGTTTGACCTTGCCTATGCCGCGCGTGAAGCGGTGCGAGAACCAGACAGCCACTCGCACAAGCGATTCGTGACGGCACTGAAGGTTCTCACGATGACCGTCATGGCCGTGGTGGTTGCTGCCCTCGGGCTTCTGACAGATCTCACTGATCTTTCGACGACTGCGCAGGTCATGGCTATCGTCGGCGCTGCGTTTCTGGGTATGCTCGCAGGACTACCGTGGGATGATTTTGCGGAGCTTTTCAGGCTGCGACGAGCGAAGATGACTGCCACACTCACCCTCAGCAATCAGGAGATATCCGCATGAACTCGAGGAATCCACTTCATTGGTATCCCGCATGGAAGGCGGAGAGTTTCCCGATTAAGGTCGATGCCGCACAGTTGCCCATCCGCGCCGACGACGGCACGGAAACCGGCGTGCGTGAGATCTACCGCGTGGTTGTGGGGGACGCCGATTTTGCCGGAGCCGTTGCTGTGGTGACAGCGCAGGCCTCCAACCGCGTTTTGCTCGTGCGCCAGCAGCGCGTCCGACTAGGCCGGGACCTGTGGGAACTTCCTCGTGGAATGGCCGACGCCGGCGAAACAGAACCCGTGGAGACCGCGCTTCGTGAACTCCACGAGGAGGCCGGCATTCGCGCATCCCAAGGGCAGTTCGTTGGCTTCGTCTATCCCGATTCGGGGCTCCTCGCGTCCGAGGTAGCGGTGGTGCGGATTGAGCTTGAGAGCGAACCCAAGGATGATGAAATCGATCCGTCCGACGGCGAAGTGGATGACTCTCGCTGGCTCGCCGTCACTGAACTACGAGGCCTCATCGACAGCGGCGAGCTACGCGACGGTCTGAGCCTCTCGGCCCTCGCTGTCGCCGGAATTATCTAGCGCAAAACCCTCTCGCGGGAAGATCGTGAAGCGTATGACCCAAGTATGGATACGTATGAATCGTGTGAAGGCGTCATTAGCCGCGCTGCCCAAGAACTCGGCGACGACGTAGCTAGCTTTGTTGAACGTCGGTTGCGCCCCGCCGTCGGTATCGAATTTCTTGGCGACGGCGCCGAATCCGGACCCGGCACCGAAAGCCGTACCCGCTTTGGCGGGCTTCCCGACCTCGCCGACGACGAGACTTGGCCTGTGTATGACGGCCCCGGCCTGTTCGTGGGACAGATTGATTTCGCGGAGATTCCGGAGCAGACGCGCGAGTCCCTGCGGGAGTAT
>CAYOEJ010000078.1:0-1450 GCA_964403015.1 uncultured Arcanobacterium sp. | reverse complement strand
GGGTGAGGCACCGGCGTCGGCTAAAGCTAGCTGAGACGCCGGACAACCGGTAGGCTCTAGAACTCCCAGACCCAAGAGTGGCCGTAGAGGATCTGGTCAATGACGATTCCGCCGGATTCAAACGCAGTGTCCATGACGAACCATCCACTGACTTTTTCGTCGGGACCGATCTCCCTAGGAAGTTTGTGGGAATCGTCGATGCAGGTTGGGGAGTTTCCGACGTCGAGGTATTCCGTCTCCGTCTGTGCCTCGTTGAATAGCCATACTTCGCCGTCGAGGATCCCGAACGGGAATCCGGTTGACGTTGACTCTGCTGGACCAGTCTCTACCTCAACCTTGACGCCAAGGTATTGGCTCTTCGAAGGTTCGAGAGCATCAGGTAGCGGGCAGGTAAAGTCCTCGACGATTTCAATGACGCGGAACTCGGCCCAGACCTCGCCTGTCTCGTCGTCTTTCAATCCGCCATATTTTCCGAGTTCTTTAACGTTATACCCGTTCTCGTCCATAACAGCCGGACCGTATCGGTCATCGGCTGCAGGATCAGGGGTGGGTTCGGGAGACGGCTCGTCCGTAGGGTCGTCAGTTGGCTCATCGGTGGGATCGTCCGTCGGATCATCCGTCGGCTCCTCAGTGGGATCCTCTGTTGGTTCCTCCGTGACCTCTTGGGAGGTTGGCGCCTCGGTGGTGGTGGTTGCCTCGTTGGTACCGCCGCAGGCAGCGAGAGTAAGAGTCAGAGCTGAAACTGCAGCGAGGGTACTTTTCCGCATGAGGTACCTCTTTCAGTGAGCGCTAGCGTGGTTGAGCAAAATCTTAGCAACGGTTGCGTAGGGTGCGTGTGCTGTTTAGGCACTTTTCAAAGCGTGGACGATGACGGTGGGTGTGCGACCTTCCGTGCTTGTGAAAATTGGAAGCAAACTTTGAACGGTGGGCGTGATAGGGCGGATGGACGCCTAGAACGTCCACTCCCAGCGATCGCCGAACTGGCGTGGAGCAAAGATGAGGGCTCCCGACTCGTGCTCGGAATCGAGGATGATCATCCCGCTGACGTACTCGCCTGCACCAATCGTTTCAGGTAGCTTCTCGGCGTCGGTGATGCAGTCATTAGCCTTTCCAGTTGCATTGATCTGCATCGAACCATCGGGACCCATGACTCTGAAATCATAAGTACTGAACTCGAGTTGTGGGACTTCGGTGTCGGCTAGTTCCGGCTGGGTCTCAACCTGCATCCGGAGCGCGAGAAAATTGCCGTTATCAGATTCCCTAGCGGACGGGTTTGTGCATGTGAAGTTGGATTCGACGCTCTCAATATGGAACTGGACCAACGGCTTCTCGTAGTGAATATGAGTGACATAGCCACTTTCGTCGAAGTTCATCGGGATATTACCGCGTTCGTTCACGCTGAAGTCGAGGTCGAGCTCCTCATTGGAAGGAGAGTCGGTTTCTTCGCCTT
>CAYOEJ010000077.1:0-4102 GCA_964403015.1 uncultured Arcanobacterium sp. | reverse complement strand
GCGCGGGTATCAGACGCCGCGCACGCCGAACCCAAAACCCTTTCAGATCAATAAAGTTATTCTTGCGATCCTCGCGTATAAGCAGCGTCGTGATCAGGAATCCGGAAATGACGAAAAAGACATCGACACCAAGGAATCCCCCGCGAAAAACGCCTGGGAACACGTGGTAGAGAATGACCGCGCCAACCGCGAGCGCCCGCAAGCCATCGAGTCCGCGGATGTATCCACCATGGTCAGACATGTCAGAGTGAAGTGGCTGAGCCTCATTGCGGCGGCGTTCGTTCGCCGGCCTGATCTTGCGCTCGGGTCGCGGCGGCGTGCGCATCGAATCCGATGGCAGTTCATCAGTCCGCTGCCTCACGGTTCTCAGTCCGTACCTCTGATCAGTCATGGCTAGACCTTTTCTAACGGTGCGAATCGAAGCATCAACCTCTTGGTTGCCCCACTCGCAAACTTAACCTTGGCTACCGTTGACTTTCCTGTTCCCTCAAATGCTAGAACCTTGCCCGTTCCGAAAGCCTTGTGACGCACCGTATCGCCGACGCCGATGCCTCCGGTTTCCGGGACGGCCTTCTCGCGCTTGGGTGCCGACGACGGCTTGCTCGACTCTGGTACTGCGCTCTGAGGCGCAGTCTGGCCGGCCAAGGTTTGGCCTACCGAGGTTTGGCCTACCGAGTGTTGTCCTACCGCGTTTGAGCTCGCGCCCGCTGTCGTTGCCGCCCCCTGCGATGCTTCGTCGGATGCCCCGCCAGCATTCGATGGAACCGCGGAGCTCTTCTTGGTGGCGCCGAGACGCTCGGGCACAAACTTTCCGCTGCCGACGGGAGGTGCGAAATCGTCGTCGTCCCAGCGTTTTGTTCGCGCGCTGCCCCAGCTGCTGCGGCCACTGCCCCAGCCATTCGATCCCCAGCCGGATCCGCGAAGTGTGTCCATCGAGGATTCTTCGCGGCGCCAATCCATGACGTCGTCGGGGATTTCTTCGAGGAAGCGCGACTGCGGGAGTTCCTGTGGAGCACCCCATTGCGATCGTGTCGCCGCGCGGGTGAGGTAGAGGCGCTCGCGAGCGCGGGTCAGTGCCACATAAGCGAGACGGCGTTCTTCGGCCAATTCGACGTTCGAAGTCAGCGCGCGAATGTGTGGGAACGTGCCGTCTTCGAGCCCGGTCACGAAGACGACCGGGAATTCCAAGCCCTTGGCAGTGTGGATGGTCATGAGAACGACGTCGCCCTCGCCAAGCCCGCCGCCCTCGGGAAGCTGGTCGGAATCGGCCACGAGGGAGATCTGATCGAGGAAGTCCCCCAGCGTGCCCTCTGGATTAAGCACGCGGAAGTCTGAAGCCACGGAGTGCAGCTCGGCGAGGTTTTCCACCCGGACCTCGTCTTGTGGGTCATTCGACTTTTGCAGTACGTCGAGGTAGCTAGACCTGTCCATGAGCTCGTCAAGAATGTCAGCGGGCGATGCTCCACCAGCTTCTTTCTCACGGAGTTCCTCGAGCATCGTCACGAACTCCGTCATGGCGTTCCGCGCCCGAGGGGTCAATCCATCAACATCACCGCGATCGCCAGGATGCGCCACGTCGGTGAGCGCTTCACCGAAGGAGATTCCGTGGCGTTGAGCGTGCATGGCAACGGCTTCTTCGGCCTTGGCGCCCAGCCCGCGCTTGGGTTCGTTGAGGATGCGGCGAATCGAGACCGTGTCGTCGGGATTAGCAACTGCTTGGAGGTACGCGATGGCGTCCTTGATTTCCTTGCGCTCGTAGAACCTTGTTCCACCTACAACCCGGTAGGGAATGCCGGCTCGAACAAACATCTCCTCAAGGGCTCGCGACTGGGCGTTCGTGCGATAAAAGACAGCAAAGTCGCCGTACTTGTAGCTTTCGCCGCGCAGCTTATCGATCTCTTCGACCACAAAGCTCGACTCGTCCGACTCGGCGTCGGCAACATACCCCACGAGCTTCGTGCCAGAGCCAGAATCCGTCCACAGCCGCTTCGGGCGGCGGCCCTGGTTATTTGCGATCACGGCGTTGGCCGCCGAGAGAATGTTCTGCGTGGATCTGTAGTTCTGTTCCAGCAGGATGGAGGTCGCGTTCGGGAAATCCTTCTCGAAGTTCTCGATGTTGCGGATAGTGGCGCCACGGAACGCGTAAATGGATTGATCGGCGTCGCCAACCACGGTTAATTCACCGTGAGGATCGTCTTTCTCGTCGCCAACGAGTTCTCGAATGAGTTCGTACTGGGCCGTGTTCGTGTCTTGGTACTCGTCCACGAGAATATGGCGGAACCGACGCCGGTAGTGTTCTGCAATCTGGGGATGATTGCGAAGTAGGTTGACTGTGAGCATAATGAGGTCGTCAAAATCCACGGCATTGGCCGAGCGTAGGCGCTGCTGGTAGCCCATGTAGGCCTGCGCTACCACAAGATCGTCACGATCCTCCGCTCGCTGAGCCGCTTCGTGGGGACCGACCATGTCATTCTTCAGGTCGGAGACCTTGCGCGATAGTTGCTTTGGTGGGTGCGCCTTGGTGTCAATTCCCTCTTCTTGGCACACCATTTTCATCAGCCGCTGGGAATCAGCGGCGTCATAGATGGTGAACGTGGAGCGCATGCCGAGTGCTTCGTGCTCGGCGCGCAAGATTCGAACACAGGCCGAATGGAAGGTGGAGATCCACATCCGGCGGGCAGCTGGCCCGAGCATGTGCTCGAGGCGCTCGCGCATTTCTTTGGCTGCCTTGTTTGTGAAGGTGATCGCCAAAATCTCCGACGGACGCAGCTTGCCCGACGCAATGAGATGAGAGATGCGCGTGGTGAGGACGCGGGTCTTTCCCGAACCGGCGCCTGCCACGACAAGCAGGTGTCCGGCGTCGTGCACAACCGCCGCCTTCTGCTGCGGGTTCAGACCCTCGAGAAGCCTCTTCTCTACGTCCCCGGAAACCAAACTGGAGGACTGCTCAAAATCGGAGCGGCCGGCGTCGGCGAATTGCGAAGACGCCCCACGCTGGTCAAAATCTGGTGGCGGAGCGGCCGAGGAGGGCTGCGCGCTGGCAATACGCTGGCGCAGGCGGTCCATGGCTGAGGAGAAAGCATCTTGAGAACTCATAGCATTTCCAGCCTAATTGACCCCTCCGTCCACTCTTGAGGGGCACGCGGGAGAGTGTGGATAGCGGGCGCTAACTCACGCTTTCGTGGGCACGGCTAACCTGCGACATCGCGCGAGCCGCTAGCTCACGCTTTCGTGGCTCAGGTCGAAAAGGAAGGTCACGTCGTCGTCGGACACACTTCCGTCCAGCAAAACCGAGATCCACAGCCGCTTGTTCATATGATAGGCGGGCTTGTAGCCCGGCTTAGCGAGGAGAGTCTGGATGAGTTCCGGGGGAAGTTTGACGTTAACGACGTCGATCGCATCGCCGCCGTCCATCCCCAGCTTTTCCGGGGCTAAGTCCATGATTGTCGCGTACCACTTACCCGTACGGGCATGACGGAGTACCACGTAATTAGGGTGCTTCGACCAGAGCATTTCACCGCGGGTTCCATACACATCCGCGGCGTACTTGATCACGCTCGAACGGCTGGCCATGCTCGGACGTGCCATGCCTACCGCCAGAACTTTGGATGGCCCTCTTTATCCTTGATATTGAAGGCAATCATGTCGCGCAAGAGATCCCACGGGACCTCCTCGTTCCACATCATTCGAGCCATCATCGTGCCATGGGAGATGCCTTCTGCATCGAGGCGATCCTCGAACTCAGCCATACCTGCGTATTCGGGCGAGAACGCCATATGTTTAGCGGCAGCGCTGAAGCCG
Organism: uncultured Arcanobacterium sp.; assembly: GCA_964403015.1. Lineage (GTDB taxonomy): Bacteria > Actinomycetota > Actinomycetes > Actinomycetales > Actinomycetaceae > CAYOEJ01. The sequence goes on along the minus strand of CAYOEJ010000077.1, from coordinate 301 downwards.
ACGATGAACGTGTTGTCGTTGGTGAACATCGGCTGGTTCCACGCAAGTCGGAAGCCCAGCTGTGGAAATTCGTCGTTGACCCAGCGGAGCACTTGGGCTGCTCGTTCACGGTTTTTCTCATTGGGGATTCCCTGGAGCCAATCGTGGAAGAAGTCAACGACGTCGTCGTCTGGTCCTGCAATCGTTGTTGCCATGGGAGTCTCCTATCGCTGGTCAGCGTGTACAGGACAGCGTACTTCACAGCGGGATTGATCTGCGAGCGAGGGGCGAGCAAGCGGGGAGTTCAAGGCTAGTTCGCGGC
>CAYOEJ010000076.1:0-4378 GCA_964403015.1 uncultured Arcanobacterium sp. | reverse complement strand
AACTTCAAATTCCTCTTCGAACTTCTTGACGAAGTCGTTGAGCTCTACGAGGGTGAGCTCCTTGAAAGCTTCGATGAGCTCGTCAGCAGTGAGCTTGGCCATGGTGACCTTCCTTCCGTTTGCCTACTTGCGAGGCAGATTATTTTTTGGTTTACGCCGCCTTGGTTAGGCAGCTTCTTCCTGCTTCGCACGCAGGGCGTCGACAGTGCGCACGGTCTTCGTGAGCGGCGCCTGAATAACGTATGCAGCCTGGTACAGCGAAGCCTTGAGAGCTCCAGCAGCCTTGGCCAGCAGAACCTCGCGGGATTCGAGATCGGCGAGCTTCTTAACATCCTCGGCATCCAAAACGTTGCCTTCGAGAACGCCAGCCTTCACGACGAGGGCTGGGTTATCCTTAGCAAAGTTCTTGATTGCCTTGGCTGCGGAAGCGATGTCACCGGTGACGAATGCCAGTGCAGTCGGGCCCTTGAGCATGTCGTCGAGTCCTTCGACGCCAGCTTCCTTGGCCGCGATGCGCGCGAGCGTGTTCTTTGCAACGTGGTAACGAGCTTCCTGGCCGATCGAGCGACGTAGCTCCTTGAGCTGCTCGACGGTCAGTCCGCGGTACTCCGTCACAAGAACGGCCGTAGAGTTGCGGAATCCTTCCGTAAGCTCTGCGATCGCTGCAGACTTGTCGGTCCGTGCCATGGGACCTCCTTCCGAATGATTGCCGCTTGGTCGGAAGTCCGCACTAAAGCTCCTCGGATACAAAAAATCCTCGTGCACGCAGGCACGAGGAGAGGAAAGCAAAGGCTATTCTTCTATTCACACCTACGCGGGCTTCAAAGCGAATTTCATCCCGTTGGCAACGGGCGACCTGCGGTCTTGGGCAAGTAAGAGACTACTGGCTTCCGGATCAGAATACAAAGCTCTTTGCTCATTCGTGAGCCAGTCAACAGCAGCTAGCGGCTGATATCGACCTTGTCCGTGATTTCGTGCTCGATGCGATGGAAGAGCATCTCCAAGGCCACGAGGTTATGCCCGCCCTCGGGAACGATGATGTCTGCACGGCGCTTGGATGGCTCAACGTAGAGTTCATGCATCGGCTTAACCGTGCTGAGGTACTGCGCTTCCACCGACTCGATTGATCGGCCGCGCTCCACAACGTCACGCTTGATGCGGCGCAAAATCCGCACATCGGCGTCGGTATCAACAAAAATCTTCACGTCGCACAGATCGCACAGGCGCGGCTCGGCAAACAGGACAATGCCTTCGACCAGGATGACCGGGGCCGGCTCAATACGAATGGTCGTAGCGGATCGATTGTGCTGCGCGTAGTCGTAGGTGGGGCAATCGATCGCACTCCCGCCAATGAGCTGGCGAAGCTGGTCCACCATGAGGTCGTTATCGAAAGCCTCTGGAGCGTCGTAATTGAGCTTGGCACGCTCGTCGTAATCGAGGTCGTCGTGGGCTTTGTAGTAGTTGTCGTGGAAGACGACGGACGCGTTGGGGGCAAATCTGGTTTCGATAGCCCTCGTCAGGGTCGTCTTACCACTACCGGTTCCGCCAGCGATACCGATAACCAGCGCCTTTGACATGTGCCCTCCCAGGTGGGTTTTATTCATAATACGACAACGAGTAGCAATGGGTTTAGGTATAGAAACTGATTTTGGGTAGAGAAAAGGGGAGCCGAGAACGACTCCCCTTTTCTACAAGTTACTCATCGACGTGTCAGTTCTTCTCGTCGATGTCCTTGCGGGTCTTGGTTGCATCAAGACGGATACCCGGGCCCATGGTGGTGGACATGGTTGCCTTCTGGATGTAGCGGCCCTTGGACGAAGCCGGCTTCAAACGCAGGATCTCTTCGTGAGCAGCGGCGTAGTTGTCAGCCAGCTGGTCTACCGAGAATCCGGTGTTGCCAATGATGAAGGCGAGGTTGCCGTGCTTGTCCACGCGGAACTCGATACGGCCACCCTTGATGTCATTAACAGCCTTCGCAACGTCCATGGTGACGGTGCCGGTCTTGGGGTTCGGCATGAGGCCACGAGGACCAAGCACGCGACCAAGACGGCCAACCTTGCCCATAAGATCAGGGGTTGCAACAGCTGCATCGAAGTCGGTCCAGCCACCTGCGACCTTTTCGATGAGCTCGTCGCCGCCAACCTCGTCGGCTCCAGCTTCGATAGCCTGCTGTGCGCGGTCGCCCTGGGCGAACACGATCACGCGGGCGGTCTTACCGGTTCCGTGGGGCAGGTTAACGGTGCCGCGCACCATCTGGTCTGCCTTACGGGGATCCACACCAAGACGGAACATGACCTCAACGGTCGAGTCGAACTTGGTGACGGAGGTCTTCTTTGCCAACTCGATTGCCTCGCGGGGTGGGTAAACCTCGCCTGGCTGAATGAGTTCAGCGGCCTTGCGGTAATTCTTTGAGCGCTTTGCCATTCTGCATTTTCTCCTTAGCTGCAGTCGTGGGGAACGGACCAGCTCGGGCCCTACCACGATGTCATTCGACATCTATGCTCGTGAGAGCGTGATTCTCAGATCTCGTCGGTGGTGACGCCCATCGAACGAGCGGTGCCGGCGATGATGCGAGCAGCGTTGTCGATGTCGTTTGCGTTGAGGTCGGGTTCCTTGGTCTTGGCGATCTCGCGCAGCTGATCTGCGGAGAGGTGGCCCACCTTGTCGGTGTGGGGAACGCCGGAGCCCTTCTTGAGTCCAGCAGCCTTCTTGATGAGGTCTGCTGCCGGAGGGGTCTTGGTAATGAAGGTGAACGAACGATCTTCGTAAACCGTGATTTCAACCGGGACGACGTTTCCACGCATGGACTCTGTGGCGGCGTTGTAGGCCTTGCAGAACTCCATGATGTTAACGCCGTGCTGACCCAGAGCTGGGCCAATCGGTGGTGCAGGGTTAGCAGCTCCAGCTTGAATCTGAAGCTTGATCAGGCCTGCAACCTTCTTCTTCGGTGGCATGTATTGATCCTTGTCTTTTCTTGGGAACCGTCATTATGGCAACAATGACGGGCGTCCTAAATCAGGTTAAGAATTGGCAAAAGCGCACGGAGATTGTGCGATTTCGAGATCTGCGCGAGGCAGATTAGTCCATCTTCTTGATCTGGCTGAAGGACAGGTCGACCGGGGTTTCCTGGCCGACAAGTGTCATGAGCACGGTGAGTCGCTGATTCACCGCATCAACCTGTGAAATTGTAGCTGGCATTCCGACCCATGGCTCCGTGGTAAGTGTCACGGTCTCGCCAACCTCGTACTCCACTTGGAGCGAAAGTCCACCAGTACCGGGCTTTGCACCAGCGGCGTCGGCAGCTGCCGCTGCCTCCTGCTCCACAACCGGCGTGAGCATCTGCACAACCTCATCGGGTGTGAGGGCAACGGGGTTACGACCGTTTCCAACGAAGCCGGTAACACCGTTCGTGTCTTGGACAACTCGCCAAGAATCGTCCGTCAGCTTCATGCGCACAAGGGCGTAACCGGGAATGCGTACACGTGAGACGAGCTTGCGCTGACCCTTCTTAACTTCGAAAACCTCTTCCATCGGTACTTCTACTTGGAAGATGTAATCCTCCATATCCATGGAATGGATTCGTGTTTCGAGGTCGTGCTTGACGCGCTTTTCGTAGCCCGCGTAGGTGTGGAGCACGTACCAACGCCCAGGCAGCCCCTTGAGATTTTCGCGTACCATTTCCTCGGTGACGACGCCGGCTTCGGCCTCATCTGCGGATGGCTCGGTTGGCGTTGCTTCGGTTTCGGCGGCCTCTGTGAGCTCGCCGGACTCGATGTCTGACTCGAGAGCCTCATCAAATTCGCCAGCTTCGGAATCGTCACCATCGGCGTGCTGCTCAACGGACTCGATGCTCGAAAGCACGTCCGCAGTTTCAACCTCAGCCTCGGCTGGTCCGTCAGACTTCGAGATGTTCTGCGGCCCATCAGAGAAGAGCGGGTTACCGCTTGGCTGTTCGAGGTTTTCCTCAGGCATTATTCCTGCTTTCCTGTAACGAATGGGCCGGCTTAGCCGAACACCCAGAAGACGAGCTGGTTAAAGGCAAGATCAACAAGCGCCACGAATGCCATAACAACGGCAACGAAGAAGACGACGGTGAGGAACATCTTCCAAAGCTCGCTGCGAGTTGGACGCTGAACCTTCTTGAACTCGGCAATAACTTCTTTGAAGAACTGAATGATGCGCGCCCAAAGGCTCTTCTTTGCGGCGCCCTTGTGACCACGGGACGCTGGATTGCCGTGGGCAGCTGCTTGGCTCACTTGCACGTTCCTCTCGATAATGTGGAAAACGGCCCTTGTGGGCCGCCTTCATTGCAGGGCAGGAGGGACTCGAACCCACAACCGCCGGTTTTGGAGACCGGTGCGCTACCAATTGCGCCACT
>CAYOEJ010000075.1:0-4463 GCA_964403015.1 uncultured Arcanobacterium sp. | reverse complement strand
GTAACGCTCCACTGCCCAACTCGGGAACGTCGCAGCATGGTCAGGTGCGCCCCAACGCCTAGGTTATTGCCAAGATCGCGCGCCAACGCACGAATGTACGTGCCAGCAGAACACGTCACCGTAACGTCGAATTGGAGGGTCCCATGCTCATGACGTGTGATCTCAAGGACGTCACTGATTCGCTCAAATGCCGAAATCGTGACGGGACGGGACTCAAGTTCAACGCTCTTACCTTCGCGCACGAGGTCGTGAGCACGCCGGCCGTCGATCTTCTTCGCTGACACTGCCGATGGAACTTGATCGATGTGCCCGGTGAGAGCGCCAATGCCACAGTCGATATCTTCGGGGTTGATAGAACGCAGTTTCTCGATCTCGAGATCGGTAGGCGCGATCACCTCTCCATCGGCGTCCTCGGTGGTGGTTGCTAGACCGAGCACGATGGTTGCCTCGTAGGTTTTATCCGCACCCGTGAGGTAGGTCAGCAACTTCGTTGCACGTCCGATTCCGATGGTCAACAGTCCGGTAGCCATCGGATCAAGTGTTCCGGCATGCCCGACCTTGCGGGTGAAAGCGAGCCTCCGTACTGCACCAACCACGTCATGCGACGTGGCGCCCTGCGGCTTGTCAACGAGAAGGATGCCGTCGCGTGCAGTTTCTTCTCCTCGAGGCAGGTCACCCCAGGGTAAAAGACGCCGTGGGCGTGCATCTGCACGCCCACGGTTCGCTTTAGACATCCGCCTCGTCCTCATCGCGTGGTTTGCGATAGGGATCAGGATCGACCGGCTGTGCGGCCTGTGCCTGCTTGCGGATCTGTTCATCGCGGTAACGTGCTGCGGTGAGCAAATCTTCGAGCGAGCGAGCAGATTCCGGCAACGCGTCCGGCATGAACTCGATGCTCGGCGTCAGGCGAAGCCCCAACTGCTGGCCCACGTGGGAACGAATCTTTCCCTTGGCGGACTCGAGGGCCTTACCTGACTGGCGCAGCTCTTCCTCAGTGCCCAGAACAGTATAGAAAACTGTGGCGTGCTGAAGATCGCCAGTCACGCGTACATCGGTGACAGTCACCATTCCCAGACGCGGGTCCTTGAGCTGGTTGTCAATCATGGACGCCACGATTTCTTGAATGCGGTCAGCAACTTTTGCTACACGTGGATTAGTCATTTTTTCTCCTTCAAGCGGGTGACAATGAGGTCCGCCGCAATAGGCGGACCTCATCATGATTAGTCACGCGGCTTTTCGCGCATCTCGTAGGTTTCGATCATGTCGCCCTCCGTGATGTCTCGAGTGCCAAGCGTAATACCGCACTCGTAGCCCTCACGTACTTCGGTCACGTCATCCTTCTCGCGACGCAGCGAAACGATCTCGAGGTTGTCTGCCACAACGTTGCCGTCGCGAATCAGACGCGCCTTGTGACCGCGTCGGATCAGACCGGAGCGGACGATAGAACCGGCAATGTTGCCGAACTTGCCCGAACGGAAGACCTGACGGATCTCGGCGGTACCAACCTCGACCTCTTCGAAGATCGGCTTGAGCTTGCCCTTCATGGCAGCCTCGACTTCGTCGATCGCCTGGTAGATGACCGAGTAGAACTTCATCTCGACGCCCTCGGCATCGGCCAGCTCTGTCACGCGCTCTGCAGGGCGGACGTTGTAGCCAATGATGACTGCGTTATCGACAGTTGCAAGGTTGACATCGGACTGCGTAATCGCGCCAACGCCACGGTGAATGACGTTGAGCTGAACCTCGTCGCCGCCAACCTCGATCTCGAGAAGCGAGGACTCGAGGGCTTCCACCGAACCGGAGGAGTCGCCCTTGATGATGAGGTTGAGATGCTCGATCTTGCCCTCTTCGATAGCTGCGGTGAGGTCGTCCAACGAGACGCGCTTGCGACGCTTGGCCAAGGTTGCGGCACGCTTCGCCGTTTCGCGGCGCTCCGCAATCTGACGTGCGGTGCGATCGTCTTCAGCCACAATGAGCTGGTCGCCAGCCCCGGGAACCGAGGTCAGGCCGAGCACCTGAACCGGGCGGGACGGGGTTGCTTGCTCCACACGGTTGCCGTGCTCGTCAATCATCGCGCGAACTCGGCCGTATGCTGTGCCGACCACGATCGCGTCGCCAACGTTCAACGTACCGTCTTGAATGAGTGCGGTAATGACCGAACCGCGTCCCTGATCGAGCTTTGCTTCAATAGCAACGCCGCGAGCAGCCTTGTGCGGGTTGGCCTCTGGGCTAACCAGAACGTCGGATGTTGCAACCACGGTCTCGAGCAGTTCAGGAATATTGATCCGCTGCTTAGCAGAGATATCCACGAATGCGACGTCGCCACCGTATTCTTCAGCCACGAGGTTGTACTCGGTGAGCTGCGAACGGACCTTTTGCGGGTTAGCGCCGTCAACATCGATCTTGTTCACTGCCACAACGATGGGCACCTGAGCGGCCTGCGCGTGGTTGATGGCCTCAACGGTCTGGGGCATAACGCCGTCGTTAGCTGCGACCACGAGGATCGCAACGTCGGTGACGTCGGCACCACGGGCACGCATTTGCGTAAACGCCTCGTGACCCGGGGTATCGATGAACGTAATCGCGCGGAGCTCGCCATCCACATCAACGTGGGTCTGGTAGGCACCGATGTTCTGCGTAATTCCGCCGGCTTCGCCTTCGACGACGTCGGCGTCACGGATCGCGTCCAGAAGCTTCGTCTTACCGTGGTCGACGTGACCCATGACGGTGACGACCGGTGGACGTGATTCCAAGTCCTCTGGTGCTTCACCCTCACGCTCGGCGTCAATGTCGATATCGAATGCCTCGAGGATCTCGCGATCCTCATCTTCTGGGCTCATGATCTTGATGTCGTATCCGAGCTCCGCGCCGAGAAGACCAAAGGTGTCCTCATCGAGGGACTGGTTGGCCGTGGCCATCTCTCCCATGCGGAACAGAACTGTCACCAGTGCTGCTGGATCGGCGTCGATACGCTCTGCAAAGTCTGCAAGCGAAGATCCGGCGCGGACGCGGACGACCGTTGAGCCGTCGCCGCGAGGAACCTGAACGCCAGCGAGCATCGGTGATTGCTGCTCTTCAAACTCTTGACGCTTTGCGCGCTTGGACTTGCGGTTGGAACGACCACCGGATGGGCGGCCGAAGGCGCCTGCGGTTGAACCGCCACGAGCCTTGCCTCCCGAACGGGTGAATCCACCGCGACCGCCGGTCCCACCTGGACCACCGGGGCCGCCTTGGCCACCGCGACCGCCGAAGCCGCCACGACCACCGCGACGGTTATCCTGCTGCGGGGGCTGAACCTGCTCGGGCATCATGTTGGGCGAAGGGCGCGGACCTGACCGTGCCGGACGCTGTGGCTTACGATCGCCGCCACGCTGTTCGTCCTTCTGACCGGGACGACCCATGCCCTGCTTCGGCGCAAAGGGGCTGTTGCCGGGGCGCGGGCCGCGTCCCTGACCTGCTCGACCCATCCCCTGACGGGACGCGAAGGGGCTGTTGCCCGGACGTGGTGCGCCTGGGCGCGGACGGCCACCCTGAGGGCGCGGCGGTACGGCGTCGCGTGCCGCTTCTGCGGAACGATGTGCCTCGCCTGGTGTTGCAGCGCGCTGCGCGGGGCGCGGTGGCTGCTCAGCCTTCTTCTCTTCTTTTGGAGCGGAAACTGGAGCCCCTGGCTCTTCCTTCTTCAAAACCTTCGGCGTTGGAGCCGCAGGCTTCTTTACTTCTTCGCTCTTTGCTGATTCGGCGGGTGCCGACTCGGCGGGTGCTGACTCGGCTGCCTTGGCAGGCGGCTTCGGGGCAGCCTTCTTGGCCGGAGCCTTCGCTTCAGCTTGCTTCGCGGGAGCCTTATCTAGCTCCTCGGGATGCTTTTCATAGTATTCGCGTGCGCGTCGCACGACTGGCGCCTCAATGCTTGAGGACGCAGATTTGACGAATTCGCCGTTTGCCTTCAGCGTTTCGAGCAGCTTCTTGCTCGTTACACCAAGTTCCTTGGCGAGTTCATGTACGCGGACCTTTGCCACAGTTCTCCTTAGTTATGGTCCGCGCTCTTCTGCGTCAGACCCTTAGTTGACAGCTCATTGCTGGGTACTCATCGGGTGCCCATGGGCTCTCTACCCGCTTTCATTTATTGAGGTTCTCTGTCCGGAGGGTTAACCGAACAGCCGTTTTTGTTCAACCAGGTGGTGAGTTCGCTCGTATCCGTAATCGCGCAACGAAATGCACGTGCGAATGCTCGCTTATCCTTCGCCTGCTGAACGCATGTAGTGCGCGGATGTATCCACGCACCGCGACCGCCAAGTGCCGCCTGTGGGTCGACGCATAAGTGCGCGCCGTCCGCGACAACTCTCAGCAGCTGGCTTGAGTGTGCGATGTCCCTACATCCAATGCACGTTCGCTGCCGGATAGACCGGCTCTGCGATGGCGAGGACTCTAAAGACATACCCCTCAAGAATACCCGAAGACGCTCC
>CAYOEJ010000074.1:0-4523 GCA_964403015.1 uncultured Arcanobacterium sp. | reverse complement strand
GTGTTCCCCGCGCAGGCGGGGATGAGCCTGAGAGTCCGAACCATTCGTAGTCTACGGGCTGCCGTGGCTACGCTTAAAGTAAATTCGGCCAGCCACGATTTGCAATGGTCGATTTCTGAAGAGGACGTTCATGAAGTTGATTTTCGTGGAATGAAGGCACAAATCATTCAGGCTGGATTCCCCTGTCAGGCATTTTCATATGCCGGTAAGAGCCGAGGTTTCGAAGACACCAGAGGTACTCTTTTCTTCGAGTTTGCTAGAGCTATAAGGGAAATCCAGCCTGATATCGCCATCGGAGAGAATGTGCGTGGCTTAGTCCGTCATGACAAGGGGCGGACACTCGTTACAATGTTGAAGACATTCGATGAGCTGGGGTATAACGTCAATTGGAAGGTGTTGCGTTCGCAATACCTTGATGTTCCCCAGAAGCGTGAACGTTTGATCCTGTTCGCAACAAGGCGGGATGCAGATCTCCCGATTGTTTTTCCTAAGGAGCGGAATTACATCATCTCGTTGCGTGAAGCACTTGAGAACGTCCCCGATTCCCTGGGTCAAAAGTACACAGAAAAGAAACACTCAATAATGGAATTAATTCCTGAGGGAGGGAACTGGCGAGATTTACCTTTTGAACTGCAACGGGAGTATATGGGCGCGTCCTACTATCTCGGCGGTGGAAAGACTGGCATGGCTAGGCGCATGTCGTGGAACGAACCTGCGCTGACCCTGACTTGTAATCCCGCGCAGAAACAGACTGAGCGTTGTCACCCGACCGAGACTCGCCCTTTCACCATTCGAGAATACGCGCGTATTCAGACCTTTCCGGATTCTTGGGAATTTCAAGGGAGCATGGCGTCGCAATACAAGCAAATTGGTAATGCAGTTCCGCCGAACTTGGGTTTCCACATCGCAAAGGGGGTGCTTGTCTCCCTTGGGTTGATCCCGATGTCAGATGAGTTTGAGGTTGTTGATCCAATTGTTTTCCCATTGGCAGAACAGCCCTAAAGCTCGCTTCTCCGGCACGGAATCTAGGCTAAGACTCTGAAAGTGGCAGTACTATCCAGTGCTCCGTAGCATCCCAATACTTGAGCTGGGGTATATCTGGTCCAGACGGGCGGTGTTCTAGATCCTTACAAGAGCTGGCCCAATTGGCTAGCAAGGTCAAGAAGGGCGTGCCCTTCCAGGGCTTCAGCCAGTTAGACGGGCTGCGCATTTCGAGAGTTCTTAGTAAGTTGCTTGACATCACAAAGAAGGCGATGGAGAAGTGTTGTGCGGGTTCCCAACTGGACTGATGAAGAAATGATCCTAGCGTGTCGGCTGGCTTACCTCCAACAATGGCGTGGCGTTAATATGTCTACACCCGACGTAAAGGAGCTTTCCGATCTTCGTGCGATGTGGCGCGGCAAGCTCGGGGAGATCGCTGATAAGGACAGATCAGTAGGTTCTGTCAGCTTTAAGGTCAACAACCTCATAGCGCATGTGACACCTGGCAAGGGCATGCGTACAAGCAAGAGTGAGTTGCCGATCGTCAAGGGATTTTTGGAACGTCCTAAAGAAATGCTCGAAGAAGCAAGAAAAATTGAACGAGAGTTTCGAGCCGTTCTCCCAACGGATGAGTAACTCAGCGCCTATACTCTAATAATTCTTCGGGGCTGGAACTAACCCCAGTGCCTCGTTGAGGCGCGCCTCAACCACGCTCGCGCTCATCAGTGGATGACCTGCTCGCAGGACACGTACGACGGGTACGCCCGGTTTTCGTGCCATTCACGCCGTGTCTCGAGCGCCTCGGTGTCTCCATAAGGACAAAACTATGGCATTGGCTGTCACGGCATTGTCTACCATTTCTCGAGCGATCGCGCGAGCCACGCCAACGAAGCCACTCTTCGCCGTGGCATAGGGTAGATGCCTCATCGATGAGAGCAGAACACGCAGTTTTGACGAGTACGGGCGTCGGCTTCATCAGTTGGAGGCGACGATCTTCAATCAGATGATGCGTATCCTTTGAAAGACGCGTGTGCAAAGATTCGACGCCGATTCGCGAATTCTCTAGTTCACGGATGTCGTTTGACAGCCGAGCATCGCTGCAAGGCAACCTAAAGCGGGCGCCTCGTCGTCGTTGGATTCGTTTTGGATATTCGTTTTGGATATTCGTTTTGGATATTCGTTTTGCAACCGAAGTGTGGCCTTCAGAGCCCAGGGGATTTCTGGTACGAATGAATGCGAATAATGGACGATGATTGCCAGCGCCAAGGGTAAGGGCAGAATCAATGTCGCCCACGTACAAACGACCGTTACACAACCGGGACCTAAGTCGATATTGAGCGGGTGCCAGTGGTAGATTTGTAGGCGGTGCGCGGTGGCCTACGCCACCCCTCATGACCACACAAGGTACGAACAAATATCCCAACGGAGGGAAGATGACAAAGTACGTATACGACTTTACCGAGGGCGATAAGGACCAGAAGGACCTGCTCGGCGGTAAAGGCGCAAACCTTGCTGAGATGACCAACCTTGGTCTCCCAGTCCCACCCGGCTTCACGATCACCACGGAAGCCTGCCGCACGTATCTCAAGGAGGGCGAGTCACCGGAAGAACTTGCAGTTCAGGTGACCAAGGCAATCCGCCACGTCGAAGAGATGATGGGCAAGAACCTCGGCGATTCGAAGGATCCGCTCCTCATGTCCGTCCGCTCCGGCGCGAAGTTCTCGATGCCCGGCATGATGGAAACCGTCCTGAATATCGGCCTCAACGATGAGTCCGTGGTCGGCCTGGCAGAGCAGTCTGGCGACGAGCGCTTCGCGTGGGATTCCTACCGCCGCCTCCTCCAGATGTTCGGCAAGACCGTCCTGCACATCGAAGGCGAGCCCTTCGCCGACGCCCTGCACGCACTGCAAGACGAGAAGGGCTACGCAGGCGATCCTGACATGACGACGGACGACCTCAAGCGTCTCGTTGACGAGTTCAAGGAGATCATCAAGAAGGAGACCGGCGAGGACTTCCCGCAAGACCCCCGCACCCAGCTCGACCTCGCGATCGAAGCCGTGTTCAACTCGTGGAACACTGAACGCGCAGTCATCTACCGCCGCCGCGAACACATCCCTGCCGATATCGGCACGGCCGTCAACGTTCAGACCATGGTGTTCGGCAACATGGGCGAAGGCTCCGGCACGGGCGTCTGCTTCACGCGCGACCCCTCCACCGGCCACTCCGGCGTCTACGGCGACTACCTTGAGGACGCTCAGGGCGAGGACGTCGTCGCCGGTATTCGTAACACGCTGCCGCTGTCCGCTCTCGAGGAACTCGACAAGAAGTCCTACGACGAGCTCACCAGCATCATGGACCGCCTCGAAACCCACTACCGCGACCTGTGCGACATTGAATTCACCATCCAGCGCGGCAAGCTCTGGATGCTCCAGACCCGCGTGGGCAAGCGCACCGCCGCCGCCGCGTTCCGCATCGCCGACCAGCTCGTTGACGAGAAGCTGATCACCCGCGATGAGGCCGTCACGCGCGTCACCGGCGACCAGCTGACCTCCCTTCTCTTCCCGCAGTTCGACAAGGACGCCGACAAGACGACGATCTCGCGTGGCATGCCGGCATCGCCCGGCGCAGCCGTGGGCGAGATCGTCATGGACAACGCCACCGCCGTCGAACGCACGAAGGCTGGCGCCTCCGTCATCCTCGTTCGCCGCGAGACCAACCCCGACGACCTCGAAGGCATGGTCGTTGCCGAGGGCATCCTGACCGCACGTGGAGGCAAGACCTCGCACGCCGCCGTCGTCGCCCGTGGCATGGGCCGCTGCTGTGTTGTTGGCGCCGACGATCTGCTGATCAACGAAAGCGCTGGTACGATGGACATCAAGTCCACGGGCAAGCAGTACAAGGTCGGCGACGTCATCGCTATCGACGGCGCCTCCGGCGAGATCTTCGAAGGCGACGTGCCCGTCACCGATTCGCCGGTCACCGCATACCTGACCTCCGGCCTCGAAGCCGGCCTGGCAGTGGCACCGGACGAGGGCTCCGAGGAGCTCGTCCACGCCGTGGACCGCATCCTCACCCACGCCGACGAGAAGCGCCGCATGCGCGTGCGCGCCAATGCCGACAGCCCCGAGGATGCCAAGGCAGCTCGCGACTTCGGCGCCCAGGGCATCGGCCTGTGCCGCACCGAGCACATGTTCCTTGGCGAACGCCGCAAGCTCGTTGAGGAAATGATTCTCGCGAAGGACGACGACGCCCAGAAGGCCGCCCTCGAGAAGCTCCTTCCGCACCAGCGCGAAGACTTCGTTGGCATCTTTGACGCGATGGACGGCCTGCCCGTCACGGTTCGCCTCATCGACCCGCCGCTGCATGAGTTCCTCCCGGACCTCACGCAACTCTCGGTTGACCTCGCCGTCAAGGAAGCCAAGGGCGAGGAAGTCACCGACGAAGAGCGCGAAGTGCTCGCAGCCGTTCTCCAGAACCACGAGCAGAACCCGATGCTCGGCCTCCGCGGCGTCCGCCTCGGCCTGAAGATTCCGGGCCTCATC
>CAYOEJ010000073.1:0-4754 GCA_964403015.1 uncultured Arcanobacterium sp. | reverse complement strand
TTGGTCACAGGTTCAAGTCCTGTTGGGGGCACTTTTTATGCCCGAGTGCCGGCTGATGCCCGAGGGTTGCTTGGCCATCAAGGCGTTCGTCAACAAACAGCTGGTGGTGCTACCGAACGAGTAACCGCTGGTTATCGAGGCGGGGCATGGGAGTGATCCTATGCCCCGCCTATGTATTCGTTAGTTCAAACAACTTCGAGAAGTGCGGTCAGCGATTGCCACACTCCGGTCGCGAGCGCTACCTAGCTGGCGGCCGACAAGAACGCGTCGATCTCAGCCGTGGTTGGCGCCGAATTGGGGCCGCTCCGGGTCGCTTTGATGGCTGCCGCTGCGTTTGCCCGGTCAACCGCCGCCTTTATACCTAATCCCTTATTTAGCCCGGCAAGCAGGACACCTGCGTGGACATCTCCACAGCCATTCGTGTCGACGGGGATCTGGGGATAGGTGGGTATGACGTGCACGTCGCCCGAGCCGTCGTTACAGCACACACGGGTGGCCTCTTCACCATTGCGAACCACAACCCACGAGCCCTCGGAAACGACATCACTGAGGAGCCGAGCGACTGTTTCGGGGTCAAGATTCTCGGAGTTGTCGACTCCCCGCCCGGCCAGGATGGCTGCCGCCTCTCGCTCATTGGTGCTTAGAATGTTGCACCGAGCAAGTAATGGAGCAAAGGCCTCAACCGGAAGTTCGGTGACGAGGGGTGAAGGATCCACGAAGACCGTCGTCGTTTGAGGAATCTGCGGAAGCCATGCGGCGAGCCCGTCAGCGTTTTCAGGTGTTGCGAGAGAATATCCGGAAACGTAGACGATATCGTCTGGCTGAACGTCAATCGCTTCAAGGTGTTCAAGTCCGAATCTGCCCTCGACCCCGATTGACGTAATGAACGTTCGCTCTGCGGAATCCTCGACGAGCGCTACACAGTAGCCGTTGTCGGCATCCGTTTGTCGCTCGTAGTTCTCGCGGATGCCTGCAGCCTCCAGAGCCTGCGCAATGACGCTTGCATTCATGCCCGTTCCCACGAGACCGCAGTACAGGACGTCCATGCCATCGCGTGCGGCAGCGAGAAGAGAATTCATCGCACCACCTGCAGTGCTATAGCTGTCAGTGGCTACGATGTCTCCGCCGGATTCCGGCAAGCGATCAATGCGGAGGACTTGGTCAACGATGACTGAGCCAGTGTGAATAAGCTTCGTCATCGTGATTCCTGCTCGCTGGGGCTGGTCTCTGTGCCGGATCCCTTCGCGCCACCGAGGGCAAAGTAAAGGATTCCGGACAGGAGCAGAGTAACAAGCCACGGCAGTCCGTTCGCGGCAATGAACGTGTCGTTCAGCGGCGCGAACTCGAACGAGAACCCAACGATGATAGCGATTAGCCAGGAGCTCACAGCGCGCCACTCGATGCCAGCCTTGTACCAATATGGCGAGCTAGCGTTCATCTGGAGCAGACCACGTGCGTCATATCGCTGACGCCCAATCATGTCCACGAGGAATACGCCAAGCCATGCCGTGAGCGGGATTGCGAGGTACGTAATGAACGTGATGAATGGACCGTAGAAGCTTCCAATGACGAAGAAGAACAGAACCGAGCCGATCAGTGCCACGCAGAGTTCGATCATGACGGCGGTGATTCGGCGTGCTTTGATTCCCATCGTCAACAAGGTCAAGCCCGATGAGTACACCGAGATATTGTTTGACAGAAGTAGACCAGCAAATGCCGAAATCAAGAACGGTACGGACATCCAAGCCGGCAGGAGCTCCGGAATGGACGCGAGTGGATTATCCGCATCGAAGCCGGGGTTGGTGATGGCGATCAAAGAACCAGTACCGATCATGATGACCAGCGGAATTCCAGCACCCACGGCACAGGAGAGGATGAGCATTCGCGCCGGAACTGTCTTCGATTGGTACCTCGCGATGTCAGCGCCTGAGTTCGCCCACGCAAGACCGGTGCCGGCGGCGACGACGCCGATACCAAGGAAGACGGTTGACCACGATCCGGCTTCGGCGGAGATCACTGCGCTCCAGTCGACCTGTACGACGATGAAGGCGACCACCACGAGGGTGAGGGCGCCGAAGATGTACGTTGCCCACTTTTGGAATGTGGCAAGCATTTCATGGCCGATACCAGACACCGCAAGAGTTGCAAGCAGGAATAGCAACACCGCGAAGACGGTGAGGATGGGGGAGTTTTGTGGGGTGAGTTCTCGACCGACGAGGATTGTTCCGATCGAGAGCACTGCGTATCCAGCGGTAACGGTGTTGACGGTTTCCCACCCCCACCGGGACAAAATGGCGACGATCGTCGGGCCAAAGTTGCCGAGTTGTCCAAACACGGCTCTCGAGAGTGTGAGTGAGGGAGCGCCACCGCGCTGGCCTGCGATTGAAACAATGCCAACAATGGCGAATGAGCCCACTGCGCCGATGGTTGCCGCGATGAGTGCCTGCCAGAGATTGAGTTCCCCGGCCACCACCCAGATGCCCAGCGGCAGTCCAAGAATCGAAATGTTTCCTGCGAACCAAATCCAAAACAATTCGCCTGGCCCGGAGGTCTGTTCTTCGGGGCCGACAGGTTCAATGCCCCTGTCTTCGACTTTCATTAACTCGCGAAAAGCAGTCTTTCCGCTTGGTGTGTTTTCCATGATTTCTCCTTATGAACGTCTCTGTTCACGAACGTCGGTGTTCAGATGCTTCGGTGATTTAAGAGTGCAGCCGCGAGGTCATCGAACTCGAGGTTGTTTTGACGCGATACGTCTCGGACCACGTCGTCGGGCCAGGTGTCCACTCCGGAGAGCGCACCGCGCATGGCACCCACCATGGCAGCGACTGTGTCTGTGTCACCGCCCGCAGAGGCCGCCAAACAGACTGCATCCCAATCCGAGACGTCGAGAGCTGTGATGGCGAGAGCGGCGACCACCGATTCGTGAGACTGCATCGATGTGCCGATCTCATGGAAGAGCGCGACTTCTTTGTCTTCCGCTTGCGCGAGGTGGGCGGTCGCCCAGCGTGCGCGGCGGGTGAGATCTGGAGCGGTGACGGGATTGCCACGGTCAGCGGCGATCGCGGCGGCCTGTAGCCCGTAGTCCAGTGCTTCGGCCGTATGTGCACCATCGAGAGCCGCGGAGATAACACCGGCGACGGCGGCTGCTCCAGCTAGCGCCACCGACGTGCCGTGCGTGATGTACGAAGCGTCCACGACGGCGTCGACGAGCCCAGTCATGGGCTGTGAAGGAGCCGAAATGCCTACCGGAGCCACGCGCATAGCAGCGCCGTTTGTGGTGCCGTTCTTTCCTGCATCGGCAGGGGAGGCGCCACCGCGAATTTCAAGAAGCGCCTGCTTTGTTGAGGGGCCGAGCAGATCGAGCGATCCTCGTTCGATCATCGACTCCTCCCACGAGAGCATGTCTGCGCAGAACGTCATGGGGTCGATGCGTCCAGAGTCGGCGAGTAAGCGCGCAAGGATAAGGGCTTGCTCGGTGTCGTCCGTAATCATTCCTGCCGGTGCGCCATGCGCGATCTCTTGCCGCGGTCCAGCCGGAAGGAGGGTGTTAACGAAACCGTAGTCAGCGCGGATTGTTTCGAGAGATAGGTCTTGCGTCGGCATGCCGAGCGCGTCACCAATAGCAAGCCCCCACAGGGATCCGCGTGCGCGGGAGTGAATGTCAGTCATGTTGGTCCTAAAAGGTATTCGTGTATTCGAAGTGATCTGGGTCGAGATAGCTCTTCACGCACTCCACGAGCGTCCCATTCCCCGTAAACACAGACTTTTCTGTGACCATGAAACGGGCGCCTGCGGGTCTATGGAAGATCTCTGCGCTCTGTGCATCCAAGGCTTGGACTCTGACTGTCTCCTGCCCGTATTCACCCTTGAGTCCCGAGCGCTTGATCGTCTCGGTGAGGGAACCGTCAATGAGCCCCGTGTTCGGAAGGTCTGGAAAGTAGTCAGCTAACACCCGGCTGTATTCGAGCGAAATCACCGTTCCAGTAGGCAGGGTGCGATAGCGGTCGATTGCGATGAATGCCTGATCCTCAACGTGGATTCTGTTGCACAGCAGTGGATCGGTGATCCGCTCGATTCGGAGAGTCTCAACCGAAATCTCTACACCCGAGGCGATAAGCCCGGCTCCCCAACCACGTGATTCGTCGAAAGCTCGATTGCGGAAGGTTACCCGTGATCCAACCCCGTTCTTTGTTGCAATGACCTTTCTTTCGGCGAGGTCTGCCAACGCTCGGCGCACGGTTCCTCGCGAAACGCCGTACATTTCTGCGAGCTCGGATTCCGGGGGCAGGGGATGGCCATCGGCAAGGCGCTTGCTGTAGATAACTTGCTCGATTTCTCGCGCAAGTTGCTCGTATTTCGGCAACCGCGCAACGAGACTTTCATCCGGTACTTGAAACATCGTTGTCCACCTTTTGAATGTACAGCTACGGTACAGCTGTGTAGACAGCAGTGTCAATGGTGACTCTGAGATTCCAAGATAACGCCGGGAATTTGGCGCGGTTCAGCGCACTCGAGTCGCGATGCGTCAGGCCAAGAACTTAACCCGTGCTGTTAAAGATGCGTGGCCAGCCACGTGAGGGATTCGGACGTTCCCGCATGGATGACGGCGTCGGCGTAATCGTCGCCCTTGGTCACTCCGCGGTTAATGATGACGATCGGCATGCCGTGCTTATCCGCCATCCGCACAAAGCGCATTGCTGAGCCAACAGGAAGCGATGAGCCGGCAACCAGGAGCGCCTCTGAGTCCTCGATGA
>CAYOEJ010000072.1:0-5021 GCA_964403015.1 uncultured Arcanobacterium sp. | reverse complement strand
ATTTTGAAATTATGGCTGGTATGTTGGAGCCATTGCGGAAACGTTTCCGATCCAACTGCGTTACATGGGCGTAATGCTCGGGGCGAGTCCGTTGAAATTCGAGAGGTTTCTCGAGTATTTCGTCCAAAGGAGGACGCCATTATGGCAACAAGAAAGCGAATTTTCGCAGCAATCGTGGCTGGCGGCTTTGCACTCTCCGGTCTGGCAGCATGTTCATCTGATGACGACGGCGCAAACGGCGGCGACGGCGACGGCGACAAGGGTTCGGTATACTTCCTGAACTGGAAGCCGGAATCAGAGCAGGTCTACCAAGAGATTGCCAAGGCATACACCGAGGAGACCGGTGTCGAGGTGACCGTGGCTACCGCAGCATCAGGTACCTACGAGCAGACGCTCAAGTCGGAAATCACCAAGTCCGATGCCCCGACTCTTTTCCAGATCAACGGCCCGGTTGGCCTGCAGACGTGGAATGACTACGCACTCGATCTCACTGATACCGAGTTCGCTGGAAACCTCACCGATGAAAATGTCGCGCTCAAGGGCGAAGACGGCGCCATCTACGGTGTGCCGCTCGCCATCGAAGGCTACGGCATCATTTACAACGAAGAGATTATGGACCAGTACTTTGCCCTTGACGGTGCAAAGGCCGAATCCATGGAAGAGATCAACAACTTCGCCAAGCTCAAGGAAGTAACCGACGATATGCAGGCTCGCAAGGACGAGCTCGGTATCGACGGCGTCTTCGCATCCACCTCGCTTGCTCCAGGCGAGGAATGGCGTTGGCAGACCCACCTGTCGAACATCCCCACCTACTACGAGTACAAGGATGATGGCGTAACGGACAAGGACGAGATTGAGTTCTCGCACAACGAAGAGTTCAAGAACATCTTCGATCTCTACCTCACAAACTCGACTGTCGAGCCGAGCCTGACGCCTTCCAAGACCGTCACCGACTCCATGGCTGAGTTTGCAACCGGTCAGGCTGCAATGGTTCAGAATGGTAACTGGGCGTGGAGCCAGATCAAGGACGTCGATGGCAACGTGGTTGCTGAAGACAAGATCAAGTTCCTCCCGATCTACACCGGTGCTGAGGGTGAAGAGTCCCAGGGTCTTGCCATTGGAACCGAAGCGTTCATGGCAATCAACTCCCAGGCAGACGAAGCTGACCAACAAGCTACGATCGATTTCGTGAACTGGCTCTTCTCCTCGGATGAAGGCAAGGATTACGTCCTTAACGACCTCGGCTTCATCGCTCCGTTCAACACCTTTGGTGAAGACGAAGTGCCGGCAGATCCGCTTGCAAAGGAGATCCAGCGCTACATGTCGGACGATTCGCTCGAGACGGTTTCTTGGGTGTTCACCACCTACCCGTCTCAGGCATTCAAGGATGAGTTCGCACAGTCGCTCGCTCAGTACGCCTCGGGCAACCTCGAGTGGGACGAAGTCGTCACCACCTTCGTTGACGCTTGGGCAGCTGAGAAGCAGTAAGCATCTTTTCAGATGACAAGCAGTCGTGGGAGGAGCGAGCACATTGCTCCTCCCACGATGCATGATCGGAAAGACTCATGAGAGCAGCTCTTAAAAAGTATTTCCCGGTTTTCGTACTACCCACACTCATCGCGTTTGGTATTGCATTCTTCGTACCGTTCATCATCGGATTTGGTCTGTCCTTTACGGACTTCACCACGATCACAAACGCTGAGTTCGTTGGAGTTCAAAACTATGTGGACGCGTTCGGCGAGCGCAGTGGCTTTACCGGCGCATTCTTCTTCACCCTCCTCGTGGCAATCGTTGCCATCGTTTCTGTGAACGTCTTTGCGTTCTGGATTGCATGGCTTCTTACGAGGAAACTACGCGGTACAAACTTTTTCCGCACCGTGTTCTTCATGCCGAACCTTATTGGTGGCATCGTGCTTGGTTATACCTGGCAGGTCTTGATCAATTCCGTGCTCACCCAGTACGGCACCACCATCATCTCCGACTGGAAGTACGGTTACTGGGGCCTGATCATGCTCATTAACTGGCAGCAGGTTGGCTACATGATGATCATCTACATCGCCGGCCTCCAGAACGTGCCGCCGGAGCTCATCGAATCTGCCGAGCTCGACGGCGCTGGACGCTGGCAGACGCTTCGCCACGTCACCATTCCCATGGTGATGCCGGCGATTACGATCTGTCTCTTCTTGACCCTGTCGAACACATTCAAGATGTACGACCAGAACTTGGCCCTTACCGCGGGTGCTCCGCAAGGTGAGACCGAAATGGTTGCCCTGAATATCGTTAACTCGATGTTCTTCGAAATTGGGCAGGAAGGCGTGGCTCAGGCGAAGGCGGTTATCTTCGTCGTCGCAGTCGTCGCCATTGCCATGTTCCAGCTCCGAGCAACCCGCGCGAGGGAGGTAGAAGCATGACTGTCGCTGCTATTCCGCAAACCAATCCACAAGATGTGCCCAATCCGCAAAAGAAGCGTATCTCTACGAAGACGAAGAAGCGCAAGCTCACGCCTGGCATCATTTTCATCTATGCCTTGCTAGCCTTCCTCACGCTCGTCTTCTTGGGGCCGATCCTGTTCATCTTGGTGAACTCGTTCAAGGCGAAGTTCTCGATTTCATCGGATCCCTTCAGCCTGCCGCTGGGAGACATGTTTGTTGGGCTGACCAACTACGAAACAGGTCTTGCACTCACAGGTACATTCCAAGCGATCTTCTGGTCATTTGTTATCAACGTGAGCTCGGTTGCCGTGATCATCTTCTTCTCGGCTATGACCGCCTACTACATCACCCGAATCAAAGCATGGTGGACCAATGCCATCTACCTGATTCTCGTGTTCTCCATGGTCATTCCGTTCCAGATGGTCATGTTCCCCACCGTTAAGATCGCCGATTCTCTCAGCTTGGACAATCCGGCTGGTTTAGTGATTTTGTATCTTGGATTTGGTGCAGGCCTTTCCGTCTTCATGTTCTCGGGCTTCGTCAAGGCAATCCCGTTGGAGATTGAGGAAGCGGCCATGATCGATGGCTGTAATCCACTGCAGAACTACTTCCGAGTAGTGCTGCCCATGCTCAAGCCGACCGCGATCACCGTCTCGATTCTCAACGCAATGTGGATTTGGAACGACTTCCTTTTGCCCAACCTTGTGCTCGGACCAAGCTCGGAGTATCGAACTATCCCGATTGTTGTGCAGTTCCTTGTGGGATCCAACGGCAACCGAGATATGGGTGCTCTCATGGCAATGCTCGTTCTTGCGATTGTTCCGATTGTTATCTTCTACCTCTTTGCTCAGAAGTACATCATCGAGGGCGTTGCCGCAGGTGCGGTCAAGGGCTAATAATTCATGGAGGGGCGGACCACATCCCGCCCCTCCAGGTTAACAAGAGGTCGATTATGAAGGTGACGATTCGTGACGTTGCCCAAGCATGCAGGGTGGGAATAACCACGGTATCGCGGGCTTTAAACAACCAGCCCGGCGTATCCGAGGCCACCAAAGCACGTATTCAGAAGAAGGCAGGCGAGCTCGGCTATCGTCCGAACCTTTCTGCGCAGCGACTGCGGATGGCAAATTCGAACGTCATCGCAGTCATTATTAAGGGCCCCACGAACCCGTTTTTTACCGAATTGCTCGAGCTGATCGAGAACCGCCTTCGACGCGATGACTACGTTGTCTCGATTGTTCGCGTGCTTCACGACCAAGACGAAGTCGAGGCGGCAGCACACGCCATCGCGGCTACTAAAATCTCGGGCATGATCTTGCTCGGAGGCTGGTTTGCCGCGGGCCAAGAAGGTTGGGACAAGGTCACGGTTCCAGCGGTGCTATGTACGATGCCGAGCGTCATCGGGGTTGACCGCGAGTCGTATTCCTCCGTGGCCGTCGACGACGAGCAAGCCATGAATCTGATCGTTGATCACCTTGTCGAGCTAGGGCACGAGAGAATCGCGTTTGTGGGCCCCGAAGCTGGCGATGAATCGGTTGGCTACATCCGTCTGAAGCACTTTATTAGCGCGATGCGGGCGCGCGGATTTGAACCCGATCCGGAGCTTATCTTGCGCGGCAGCAATCTTGATTCTCCCTACTCCTACGAGTACGGCCACTTGGTGACTCGCTCTTTGATCGAGGAACGTCGCGATTTTACGGCCGTGGTGGGGATGACGGATGCGACCGCCGTGGGTGCGATTCGAGCCCTCGCCGACGCCGGAATCCGCGTTCCGCAGGACGTTGCCGTTACCGGTTTTGACGGCATCGATCTCACGCAATACATGTCGCCGAGACTGACCACCATTACGCAGCCGATCGAAGACATCGTGGAGAAAACCTGCGAATCTCTTATTGCTCAGATCGACGGAGGCGGGCATCAGCACGTCATCCTCCCCGGCGAGCTCCGGGTGGCGGAATCCACTGCGGGACAGTAGATTCCGGTCATGGCAATTGGTCCCGATTCTGGTTTCTATAACGCACTCTCACTGGCCACCGACATCGTTGTGGTCAATGCTCTGACCATTTTGACAAGCCTTCCGCTAGTAACGTTGGGCGCGTCACTGCGAGCTGCAAACGTGGTGATTGCCCAGCTGATCGCTGAAGAAGGATCTCGACCAACCCGAACCTATCTGAATCAGTTTCGACGCGAATGGAAAACGTCGACTCTCTGGTCCCTAATCCTTACCGTTATTGGAGTTCTTGCTCTCTATGAGTTTTGGATCATCGGTCAAGCAGAGATCGAACCCACCGTTTCCTTCATGCTTCGTGCCGGAATCTTTTCTGGCCTGATCGTGCTTGGGGGTATCAGCTTTTGGTTCTTCTATTTCGAAGCGCACAGGCCAAGGGCTTTCAAAGAAACCTTCACTGCCGCCGCACTAAGCGCAATCCGATACCTGCCACGCACGCTCGTGGGAGTCGCGCTTATCGTGGCACCGCTCGTCTTTGTTGTAATTGCGCCGAGCCGCTGGGTGGTGGTGCTTTTTTACTTCCTAGTGATAGGAATTGCCTTCTCGATCTATCTTTTCCAGTTGGCAGCACGCGGCACTCT
>CAYOEJ010000071.1:0-5077 GCA_964403015.1 uncultured Arcanobacterium sp. | reverse complement strand
CGCGACCCTACGGTGAACTAGTTCGTTTTCTGGTTAATCCGGAGAACCTTCAGATTCTTTCGTCCCTTACGTACGAGCACCGCTCCTCCGGCGAGGACGTCGGCTTCTTGAATCTTTCGGTCCTCGTCGTCGACTTTGACGTTATTGATGTACACGCCTCCCGAGGCGATGGTGCGCCTCGCAGCACCGCGACCCTTTTCAAAGCCGAGCTCTACAAGTACGTCCTGCAGGTCAGTGTCAACCGTTCCTTCTACCTCGTCGAGTTCGGCTGTTGCATATCCGAGTGTTACTTCATCGAGTCCCGCAGGATCGGTCTTGCCGAAAAGAACGGCGGAGGCTTGCTTCACGCGCTCGGTCGCTTCGGCTCCATGGACCCAGGTGGTCACGTCCTCTGCAAGAACACGCTGCGCTTCGCGAGCAAAGGGGCGCTCTTCAACCGCACGCTCAAGTTTTTCAATTTCCTCCCGCGTGCGGAAGGTGAACACCTTGAGCATGTGAATCACGTCAGCGTCCGCTGTATTTAGCCAGAACTGGTAGAACTTGTACGGGCTGAGCATCTCGGGATTGAGCCAGATAGCCCCGCCCTCACTCTTGCCGAATTTTGTTCCATCGGACTTGGTGATCAACGGATTCGTCATAACGTGAACAGACTTGCCCTCGACCTTGTGAATGAGGTCCATTCCGCCCACGAGATTGCCCCACTGGTCATTTCCACCGACCTCAAGCGTGCACCCGTACCTACGGAAGAGCTCTAGGTAGTCGTTCGCTTGAAGTATCTGGTAGGAGAACTCGGTGTAGGAGATGCCTTCGTCGGATTCGAGGCGTCGCTTGACGATATCTTTCGACAGCATCGTGCCCATCCGGAAGTGCTTTCCGAGATCACGCAGGAGATCGATGGCAGAAAGCGACTCCGTCCAGTCGTAGTTATTGACCGTTCGGGCGGCATTCTCCCCTTCAAAGTCGAGAAGTGACTCAAGCTGCGATCGAAGCGACTCCACCCACTGAGCGACAGTTTCTTTACCAGTCAGCGTCCGCTCGCCCTTCGCGCGCGGATCACCGATAAGACCGGTCGCGCCGCCAACGAGTACGAGTGGCCGGTGCCCTGCCATCTGCAGATGACGCATCACCTTTACTGCCACTAGGTGACCGTGGTGTAGGGAAGCCGCAGTCGGATCGAAACCGCAATAGAACGTGATCGGACCCTCGTCAAGAGCCTTTTCGAGCTCGTCCCAATCGGTGTGCTGGGCAATGAGCCCGCGCCACTGAAGTTCTTCGAGGACGTCAGTCACGTTCGTTCCTTTCCTTGCGGGTGGCCTTTGGCCCTTACGCGCTCATTTTGCCTCACGACTCGGCTATTGCCCTAATTGGGTTCTCACCATGCGTACGCTGCGTTAACCACAGCCTTAGCCGACGACGACGGAAGCCGAGTCCCTGATTGCCGCGGCGTCCACTGTGCTTGCGGAGCTAGGTGCTCCAAAAGTTCGAGGGGAACGGGATCCTCGAGATCAAAAAGGGTGGTAATTTCGAGATCCACAAATCCAGTCTCGGGCAGTTTGGCTTCCGGGTTCCAATGCGGCCCAACGTAAATCTCACCAGTGAGCGTTCCGATAGCGACGAGACCGCGCGGATCTTGCCCGACTTTGACAATGAGGGCCTGATCTCCAGCATGGATACCCTGCCGGCGTCCGCCGGTGTTCCAGGTGGTCAATACTGGTCTGTCTCCCGCTAGGTCCTTCGCCCAACGCGCCCAATCGGGATAGGGGTTATAGGCGAGTTTTGGATTCACTAAGAAGAGGAAGTAGTTTGCTTGGCTGTCTGAGTCATCATCGAACAAGCCGGACACGACACTACTTCGCTTCGATCCGTGTGGAGGTAAATTCGCGCAAACGAGCCAACAGTTCCGCCACGGCCTGTCGCTGCTCAGCGACTCGCACGGGCGCAGTTCCGCCCTGACCTGAACGCGCGTTGACGGAACCCTCCACGCTTAGAACTGAACGAACACGGGGAATCAGCCTCTCGTCGATCCGTGCGAGGTCGTCGTCGGAAAGATCCCACAGCTCGATGCCGCGACGTTCGCACTCGCCAACGCAAGCACCTGAAATCTCGTGTGCATCGCGGAAAGGCACGCCTTCCTTAACTAACCACTCGGCGATGTCGGTCGCGAGGGAGAAGCCCTGCGGCGCGAGTTCTGCCATCCGGTCATAGTGAAGAACCATCGTGTCGATCATTCCTGATACCGCGGGCAGGAGAACATCGAGAGTATCGATCTGGTCGAATACCGGTTCCTTATCCTCTTGTAGGTCGCGGTCATATGCGAGGGGCAAGCCCTTGAGAACCGCGAGCAAACCGGTGTGGTCACCGATGAGGCGGCCCGACTTGCCACGGGCAAGCTCAGCCACATCGGGATTCTTCTTTTGCGGCATGATCGATGATCCCGTGGAGAATGCGTCATCGAGAGTGACGAAGGAGAACTCTTTCGTATTCCAAATGATGATTTCTTCGCTAATGCGCGAAAGATCAATGCCGATCTGGGCCATGACAAAGGAGAACTCGGCTACCAAATCACGTGCTGCCGTGGCGTCGATGGAATTCCACGCCGCAGAGTCAAAACCCAGATCGCTGGCCACAGCATGTGGATCCATACCCAACGTATTTCCGGCAAGCGCGCCAGAACCATAGGGACTTACAGCTAGGCGCTTGTCGAGATCCACGAGGCGCTCCACATCGCGAAGCATTGGCCATGCATGAGCCAATAGATGGTGGGCAACGAGCACAGGCTGGGCATGCTGGAGATGCGTGCGGCCTGGCATGATCGCATCCCCTGCGCGGTCGGCTTGGGAGATGAGCGCGTCGACAACAGCGAGCAGCTTTTCGCCGATGATGCGGGACTGGTCGCGCAGATACATGCGAATGAGCGTGGCGATCTGATCGTTTCGCGAACGGCCAGCACGCAGCTTCCCACCGAGCGGCGCACCTGCCCTCTCGAGGAGTCCGCGCTCGAGCGCGGTGTGTACGTCCTCGTCGTCGGGCCGCGGCGCGAAGGAACCGGATGCGACGTCGGCGTCCAGCTTTCCAAGCGCGTCAAGCATGCCCGCCAGTTCGTCGTCGTCGAGCAAACCGGCCGCTGCAAGCGCACGGGCGTGAGCTCGCGAACCGGAGATGTCGTAACGAGCGAGCCGCCAGTCAAAATGGGTTGAACGGGAGAGTTCGGTGAGGGCGTCGGCGGGTCCACCAGCGAAGCGACCGCCCCAAAGCGCGATATGTTCCATGCTTCGATTGTGCCAAAGCGCGGGTTCGATGTGTGGAATAAACCTAGTTATGGACGAAAGCGCGCCTAGAATCACGTCATGGGAAAACTTTTTGGGAGATCGCTGCTGAAAGAAGCAGACTTTACGCCAGCCGAGTGGCTTTCACTCATTGACCTCGCGCAGCAGCTCAAGGCTGATCGCCGCGCTGGTCACGAGGAACAGTATCTCTCGGGTCAGACCATCGCTTTGCTGTTTGAGAAAACCTCCACCCGCACACGATGCGCTTTTGAAGTGGCTGCATATCATCAGGGTGCGCATGTGACGGTGTTGGATCCGGCGTCGTCGCAGATGGGCCACAAGGAGTCAATTGCCGATACTGCTGCTGTCCTGGGTCGGTACTACGACGCTATTCAGTTCCGAGGCGTGCGCCAAAGTGATGTGGAGACCCTCGGTGCGCGCGCGGGGGTTCCCGTTTTCAATGGCCTGACTGACGAATGGCATCCCACACAAATGCTTGCGGACGCACTGACGATTCGCGAGTACGTCGCCAAGCCGTTCCCCGACGTCGTCCATACGTACGTTGGCGACGCCCGGTTTAACGTGGGTCGGTCGTTGCTCGTCTCCTCGGCGATGCTGGGTATGGATGTGCGCATCATCGCGCCTATTGATCTTCAGCCTGACCAAGAGGCTCAAGACATCGCCAAGAGCTTCGCTGCCGAAACCGGAGCGCGCATAACCATCACCGACGACCTTTTGGCGGTGTCGGGCTCTGATGTGATCTCCACCGACGTCTGGGTGTCTATGGGTGAACCGCCAGAGGTCTGGGCGCAGCGGGTCGAGCAACTTCGTCCCTATCAGGTGAACTCTGAGTTGATGGATCGTTCGGGCAACGCCAACGTGCGTTTTATGCACTGCCTGCCCGCGTTTCACGATCTTGAGTCGACGGTGGGAAAGAGTATTTACGACGCCACCGGCATGGACGCCCTCGAGGTTACCGATGAGGTGTTTAAGTCGCCCTCTTCTGTCGTCTTCGATCAGGCTGAGAACCGGATGCATACAATCAAGGCGGTCATGGTTGCGACGATGGGCGCCAAATAACGTCGGTGGTAGGTGGCGAGTGGCAACGCCCCGCGAACGTGTGATCACGTGAAGTCGACACCGCTAACGAAGCTTATTCTCCCGATTTATCTACCCTCGATCATATTTTCAACCGGCACGGGGGCTATCAATCCTGTGCTCGTTGTTGCCGCCCTGCGAGTGGGGTTTGACGACGCCGGTTCCTCAGCCGCCGTCGGATTGTTCGGCTTGGTGGGCATCCTAATGTCGCCACTGATCGGGCGCGTCATCTCAAAAATCGGTGACAGGACCGCGCTCATCTTCGGCGGTCTTTCCGCGCTGGTTGCCCTCGGTCTGTTCCTTTGGACCCTAGCCCAAGAGAGCTCCCCCGCGAGTCGGGGCGCATTTCTCACCGCGATCGTTATCTTGGCGTTGGCGGGCAACACGTGGTCATTGGCAAGGCAGGCTTACATTGCCGAGACGACGCCGGTGGCGTGGCGCGCTCGCGGACTCTCCACACTCGGTGGAATGATCCGCATCGGGATGCTCATCGGACCTTTGATCTCAACCGCGCTCCTCACGGTGTTCTTCCTCGAATCGGTGTTCATTTTGAACGTAGTGCTCGTGGTGATCTCGCTCGTTCTTGTGGTCGTGTTCGTGGTGCCGTACCCGGAAATCGATATCAATCAGATCCCCGAAGCCGACCGGTCGCGACACGAGTACGACGTCAACCGCACAACCTCCAAACTTTCCACTCTGATCATGGGAATCGC
>CAYOEJ010000070.1:0-5128 GCA_964403015.1 uncultured Arcanobacterium sp. | reverse complement strand
GCCTCCGTTCTCAAGGGACGGGCAGGCGTGGCGATTGCCGTGCGCAACGATCATGCGGTGGTCAGTAGCGTTATCGGTCTTGACGATGAGGAACCGGACGTCGATACCGGCCGCTGGGTCGAAGCGACGGTACCTTCGCTGGGCACGACGTTCGTCTCCGCGTACATGCACTCCGGAGTCGCAACCGATGAGGTGAAGATGGCCGCAAAGTATGCCCACCTCGATCGCATCGAGGCGCGCTTGGACGAATTGCTTGCTGAGCGAACTGCCGCCGTGCCGCATGTGCTCGTGGGTGGCGACTTCAACATCGTTCACACCCCGCTGGATATCAAGAACTGGAAGCCAAACTACAACAAGACCTCCGGTGTGCTCGAACCCGAAATTGAGTACTTGAACCGATGGTTCACGTGCGATTGGGTGGATACACACCGTATGCTGAGCGGAGACGCGCAAGGTCCGTACACGTGGTGGTCGCAGCGTGGCAAGGCATTCGACAACGATGCCGGCTGGCGGATTGACTACCAGATGACGACGCCGGAGCTCGCCGAGCGAGCGGTGTCCGCGCGAGTGGATCGGGCGGCGTCTTATGCGGAGCGCTGGTCGGATCACGCCCCGCTGGTGATGAAGTACGAGCTGTAAGGACGACGATGAGCACGCGATTCGAGATCAAGACCGACGACGACGCACCTCCCGAGGTCGTGTCCAAGGGCAAACGGTTCGTTGAATGGGTCATGGACCTGCGGATCGTCCGGTCTGTTCAGAGATACACGACCGCGCGTGGGCCGCAGCTGTCCGGCGGCATCGCCTATTCGGCCCTGTTCGCCATCGCCGGTGCGCTGACCATCGGACTGACCGCCTTCTCCTATATCTTGGGCGGCAACCAGGAGCTGCGTGACAGCCTGTTTGAATCGATCGATTCCGCCCTGCCGGGCGTTCTGAAGATGGATGGTTCGTCCAGCGATGGCATCGTGGATCCGAATTCCCTCATCGTCGACAACCCGTTTAACCTCTATTCCTTGATCGGTCTACTGGTTTTGCTTTGGTCCTCGATCGGCTTGATGACGGGCATCCGTAATTCTGTTCTCAACATGTTTGGTATCTCGCGGATTCCGCGCAACCCGGCCGTGGCGAAGCTTCTTGATTTCAGTGGCTTCCTCGTGCTCGGCGTCTCGGTGCTGGTCACGACCGTCTTGACGATGGCCACGAGGTTCTTTGCTGAGCCGATTCTCGAATTCCTGAACGTCACGGAGGGCACAAGCTCGTTCCTGCTGTCGGCCGGCACGTTGGCGATCGCGTTCATCGTGGATACGGCCGTCGTCATGTTCCTGATCCGGGTCATGGCTGGCGTGCGAGCCCCGCGCCGCGACCTTCTGCTGGGCGGCATCGTGGGCGGTATTGGCTCGGGCCTCCTGCGCTACCTTGGAACATCCGTAGTGGGCTCGGTGTCCGACAACGAGCTCCTAGCCGGTTTCGCCGCCATCGGTACTCTGCTCCTGTGGGTGAACTTCCTCGCCAGGCTTCTCCTCATCGCCGCGTGCGTCGTCGCGAATCCGCCAGCCCCCGGCCAGCCGACGCCGAGCCAGATGGAGCACCTCGAGGAGACTCCGAACTACGTCACGGAGTCCGAGCCCGAGACGAAGCGCTGGGTTCACGACCCGATTTCGGGCACGATCGCTCCCGATCCGCCGGAGCCCAAGCCCGAGTCAATCCCCGAGTGGAAGGGGCTCAAGGAGCGCCGCGCTCGGAAGAAGATTGAGAAGGCCGAGCAGCAGATCGAAGAAGCAAAGCAGGCACTCGCCGACGCCGAGCAGGACTACCGCGACGGCGCGTGGGAGGCGTTCCATTCGAAGACGGCCTACACCACCAATCGCAAGCTCGCCGCGGTAGAAAAGGGTGACGTCGAGATGGTTGAGGACGAGTAGGGCGATGATTTACTCGATCATTCCAGCGGGCGGAGCGGGGACCCGGCTGTGGCCGCTGTCGAGGCGCAACCACCCGAAGTTCCTGACCGACCTGACCGGTGCCGGGCGGACGCTGATCCAGCAGACCGTCGATCGGCTCGCGAAAGTTTCACGCTCGACCATGATTGTGACCGGCGTGGCGCACGCCAACGCCGTCAAGGCGCAGCTGACGGAGATCCCGCGGGAGAACGTCATTGCCGAGCCCTCGCCGCGCGATTCGATGGCGGCGATTGCGCTCGCCGTGGCTGTCATCCGCGAGCGCCACGGCGACGTGGTGTTCGGTTCTTTTGCCGCGGATCATCTCATCCGCGACGAGCGCGCGTTCCACGAAGCCGTGCTCGAGGCGGAGAAGGCGGCCGATCTCGGCTATCTTGTGACGATCGGAATCATGCCGGATCACCCGGCCACCGGTTTTGGCTACATCCACCAGGGCGAAAGGCTCGAGGGGATGGACCGCGCGGCCGGCGTCGTCGAATTCGTGGAAAAGCCGGACGCCGAGACGGCGCGCAGCTACGTCGCGTCGGGGGAGTACCGCTGGAACGCGGGGATGTTCGTGGCGAAGACGAGCGTGCTTCTTGGCGCGCTCGAGACCTTCGAGCCCGAGCTCCACGCGGGCATTATGGAGATCGCGCGGGTTTATGACACCCCGCAGCGAGCCGAGGTTATGGACCGGGTGTGGCCGACGCTGAAGAAGATCGCCATTGACCACGCCATTGCAGAGCCGTTGGCGGACGAGGGTGGGGTCGCCGTCGTGCCAGTGGAGATGGGCTGGTCCGACGTGGGGGATTTCGCCTCGCTGCGCGACGTCGTCGACGCGGGGCCGAACGTTGCACCCGGTGGCGCCAAGCAGCCCGTGCTGACGGTGGACTCGCCCGGTGCACTGGTCTACACCCATTCCAAGCCGATTGCGGTAGTGGGATTGGAGGACGTCGTCGTCGTTGAAACCGAGGATGCGATCCTTGTGGCGGCGCGCGAATCTGCGCAGAAAGTCAAGGACATCGTTGACGATATCGCAGAAAAGGGCATGGACGAACTTCGTTAACAACAGGATAACGCGCAGTGAACGCGAAAAGTCGAGATAACGAGTAGATAAAATTTTTCCAAAGCGGGACTTTTAGTGCGACTTTTAGTGGCGCAGGCGCTATTGTTATGTTGACTCACTGCATTAGTGCGGTGGTTGCGATGATTACGAAGGAGTATCCACGTGAGGAATTTTAAGAAGTTTGCCGCGATTGCCGCAGCATCCATGCTCGCGCTGAGCGCCTGCTCGAGCGATAGCGATGACGGTGGCAACGGCGGTACCGATGGTGGAGGCGACGCTGCCTCGACCGACTACAAGGCATGTATCGTTTCCGACGCCGGCGGCTGGGACGATCGTTCGTTCAATGAGTCCGCATACAACGGCCTGATGGCTGCCGAAGAGGCACTTGGCATTGAGACCGGAACCGCAGAGTCGTCGTCTGATGCCGACTTCGCGCCGAACGTCGAGTCGATGGTTGCAGACGGCTGTGACATGATCATTGGCGTTGGCTTCCTCCTCGAGCAGCCGCTCGAAGATGCAGCAAGCGCGAACCCCGACCTCGCATTCGGCCTCGTTGACGCGACGTTCACCGACGCCGATTCGAACCCGCTTGAGCTCGAGAACGCACGCCCGCTCGTCTTCAACACCGCTGAGGCAGCATTCCTTGCTGGTTACCTCGCAGCTGGCGTCTCGGAGACCGGCACGGTTGCCACCTTCGGTGGTATGCAGATTCCGTCCGTTGCAATCTTCATGGACGGCTTCGTTGACGGCGTTGACTACTACAACGAGCAGAAGGGCACGGACGTCCAGGTCCTCGGCTGGGACAAGGAAGGCCAGACTGGCGCCTTCACCAACTCGTTCGATGACCAGACCCTTGGTAAGCAGCAGGCACAGCAGTTCCTTGATCAGGGCGCTGACGTGATCATGCCCGTCGCAGGCCCGGTTGGCCTCGGCGCAGCAGCAGCTATCCAGGAGACCGGCGATGCCTACTTCATCGGCGTTGACTCGGACTGGTACGAGACCGCACCTGACTACGGCGAGTTCATCCTGACCTCGGTCATGAAGGAAATCTCGGCCTCGGTTCAGGACACCGTCCAGCTCGGCGTTGACGGTAGCTTCTCGTCGGAGCCATACATCGGCACCCTTGAAAACGGTGGCGTTGGACTTGCTCCGTACCACGACATGGACTCGGCCGTTTCGGACGAGCTGAAGTCGGAGATCGAGGAGATTACCGAGCAGATCAAGTCCGGCGAGATCGTCGTCGAGACCCCGAACGCTCCGTAAACACACGGGTAACTTGTCCGTCACCGGCGGACACTCAATTCCAGGTAGGCCCGGCCCAGTGGGCCGGGCCTACTCAGTATCACGGAACGCGAAAGGCAAAAAGCGTGAAACTCGAACTAAGAGGAATCACGAAGCGATTCGGGACCCTCGTAGCGAACGACCACATTGACTTGACGGTCGAGGACGGCCACATCCACGCACTCCTTGGTGAGAATGGTGCTGGCAAATCTACTCTCATGAACGTCCTGTACGGCTTGTACGATGCTG
The DNA here is from genome assembly GCA_964403015.1 of uncultured Arcanobacterium sp. Taxonomy (GTDB): domain Bacteria; phylum Actinomycetota; class Actinomycetes; order Actinomycetales; family Actinomycetaceae; genus CAYOEJ01. The sequence goes on along the minus strand of CAYOEJ010000070.1, from coordinate 595 downwards.
ACGAGGGCGAAATTCTTCTCGATGGTGAGCCCGTCACGTTTGACGGCCCGGGCGACGCTGTCGCCGCCGGTATTGGCATGGTCCATCAGCACTTCATGCTGATCCCCGTGTTCACGGTGGCGGAGTCGATTGCTCTAGGTTACGAGCCGACGAAGGCTGCGGGACTCATCGACATTAAGAAAGCGAAGGAGATCGTCCGAGACGTCTCCGCTCGCTTTGGCTTTGATCTCGATCCAGACGCACTGATCGAAGATCTTCCCGTTGGCGCCCAGCAGCGCGTTGAGATCGTGAAGGCCCTGTCGCGCGAAGCGAAGGTCCTGATTCTCGACGAGCCGACTGCCGTGCTGACCCCCCAAGAAACTGACGAGCTCATGACCATCATGCGCCAGCTCGCGGACAACGGCACTTCAATCGTCTTTATTACGCACAAACTCCGTGAGGTCCGCGCAGTTGCGGACGACATCACGGTCATTCGCCGTGGAAAGGTCGTTGGTACGGCCGATCCGAAGAGCACCGAAGCTGAGCTTGCGACGTTGATGGTTGGCCGCCCGGTGATGATGCAGGTCGAAAAGGATGCGCCTCAAACCGCGGGACT
>CAYOEJ010000069.1:3969-5313 GCA_964403015.1 uncultured Arcanobacterium sp. | reverse complement strand
GACTTCTGGCAGTCAGGCGGCCCCGTGCTCGTGTGGCTTGTCATCGCCGGCGGTATCGCCTACACGGTTGGCGCACTTTTCTACGCGATGCGCTGGCCGAACCCGTGGCCCACGATGTGGGGCTTCCACGAGTTCTTCCACGTGGGTACGGTGATTGGCTATCTGTGCCACGCCGTAGCGGTGTGGTTGGCAATTTTCGCTTAGTTTTCCGACGACGACGCCGGGCGTTCCTTGTATGATGAAGTACTTTCGTTTCTAAGGAGCTGAACAGAAAATGCCCGTAAAAAATGTAAAGGCGCAGGCAGGCGCGTGGGAGACTTCCCCGAGCATCGCCCTTAAAGTAGGCCAAGACTTCGACCTCAGCACAGTTGACCGTAACTCTCATCCAGGTTGGGTCGCCGACAAGGCGGCCGGTGAAGCGTTCATGGCAGAACGCGGCAATCTTCTTTCCGAGCTCCAAGAGCGCTTCTTCGCCAATGCCAAATTTGGCGATGAGCGCAAGCTTCTTCTGATCGTCCAAGGTCTCGATACGGCAGGCAAGGGCGGCATCGCGCGGCACGTGCTTGGCATGGTCGACCCGCAGGGCGTAGCCCTCTCATCCTTTGGCGTTCCTACCGAAGAAGAGCTCTCCCACCACTATCTGTGGCGAATTAAGAAGGCGCTTCCCGAGCCTGGCAAGATCGGCGTCTTCGACCGTTCGCACTACGAAGATGTTCTTATCGCGCGCGTCGACAATCTTGTCGAGCAAGAGGTATGGGAAGCACGTTACGACGAAATCAACCGCTTCGAGAAGCGTTTGGTGGACGACGGCTTCACCCTCATCAAGGTTGCACTCATGGTCTCCCACAAGGAGCAGGGTCTCCGCCTTGCCGAGCGCTTGGCTAGACCTGACAAGCATTGGAAGTACAACCCGTCTGACGTTGATACGCGCAAGAAGTGGGACGACTACCAGGAGGCTTTCCAGACAGTATTCGAGCGGACCTCTACCGACTACGCTCCGTGGTACGTCATTCCAGCAGATCGCAAGTGGTACTCCCGCCTTGCGGTAACCGAGCTCCTCGTTCAAGCGCTCATTGATTTCAATCAGGAATGGCCCAAGCCGCGATGGCAGTTGGCTACACAGAAGCGTCGCCTCATCGAAACGATGGCTCCCGAAGATGTGGAAGAAGCACGAGCGGAGCTCACCGACAAGGTGGCAGAAGTGACCAACGAGCTCGCCGAGTACAAGGAAGTCGTTACAGCGGTAAACGCTGTGGGCGATCTTGATTCCGGTGCTCGCATTGCCAACTCAGCCCTCGATCAGGAAGGCGAAGAGGGCGCTCACGCAGAAGCCGAGCACTCAGA
>CAYOEJ010000069.1:1742-3869 GCA_964403015.1 uncultured Arcanobacterium sp. | reverse complement strand
GGATATCCGCCAACTTCGTCGTACGTCGTGATGACCTGCGGACGAAACTCGCGGATTTCTTTCACAAGCGCGCGAACGACGTCGTCGATCGGAGCGACTGCGAAACAACCCTCTGGAAGTGCGGGCAACGGATCACCCTCGGGCAGCCCGGAATCGACGAAGCCGAGCCAGACGTGCTCCACGCCCAAGATTTGGGCAGCCGCGGCCATCTCCTCGCGGCGAACCGCGTTGAGCCTGCCCTCAATCTCCTTATTGCCGATGAGCTTGGGGTTAAGGATGTCTCCGCGCTCGCCGCCGGTACACGTCACCACGCGAACTCGCCCGGTGGTTGCGTACTTTGCCATCATGCCGGCGCCCTTAGATGATTCGTCGTCGGGGTGAGCGTGAATGGCCATGAGTCGACGTTCGTCGGTCACAGATCCTCCTAAAGATATCTTGAGCAAAGAAAAGTATAGTGTCGTTTCCTAGGCGAACCCTAGGGCGGTTACGCTTGGGGACTAATTGCACAATATTTCCCCGATTTGCCGTCTAGATCGTTGAATGAAATCCGCGCCTAGTGATACCCTCACACCACAGAGTTTGCATGCCCACTGCTTGTGGGCATGTCTTTTTATTGAGTCCGTCATGTGGCGGTTCACCACAACAGGAGTTACCTATGGCAGAAACAACCTGGCTCTCACAGGAGTCATTCGATCGCCTTACCGCCGAGCTCGAGCAGCTCAAGACCACCGGCCGTTCCGAGATCGCCGAGCGCATCGAGGCCGCGCGTTCCGAGGGAGACCTCAAGGAGAACGGCGGCTACCATGCAGCGCGTGAGGAGCAGTCTAAGATGGAAGGCCGTATTCAGGAACTCACCTACCTTCTTGAGCATGCTGAGGTTGGCGAGGCACCGGACAAGGTCGACGAGGTTGCCCCCGGTCTCGTGATCACTGCCAAGATCAATGACAACGAGAAGAAGTTCCTTCTTGGCTCGCGCGAGGCTTCCAGCTTCGTTGATATCGAGGTCTACCCGGAAAGCGCTCCGCTCGGTTCGGCAATCATGGGTCTGAAGAAGGGCGACAAGACGTCCTACGAGGCACCCAACGGCAAGGAATTCAAGGTAGAGATCATCAAGATCGAGCCGTTCCAAGGTTAGGCCACCATGTTTATTTCCCGATCTGAACCGACCATGGTCGCGCCCGAGAATGCCCTAGCTGGGCGCTCCGTGCCCGTCCTCCCCCATCCGCAGCCCCACCTCGTTCTTGGCACCCCGCTTCTAGCGGATCCCCGAGAGGGTCAGCAGGTCATTTATCTTGCTGCCGGCTGCTACTGGGGTGTCGAGGAGATCATGTGGGATATCGACGGCGTGACTTCCACTGCCGTCGGATTCATGGGCGGATACACGCCCAATCCCACGTACGGCGAAGTGTGCTCAGGGCTGACCGGCCACACGGAAACCGTGCGCGTGGTGGTCTCAGATGAGGCACTCCCTGTGGTTCTCAAAACCTTTTGGGAATGCCACGACCCCACGACGCTCAATCGCCAAGGCAACGACCTGGGTACCCAGTACCGCTCGGCAATCATCTTTACGACGCCGGAGCAAGAGGCCCTTGCCACCCGCTCACGCGATGATTACAACAAGGTCCTCGCCGACGCCGGCAGGGGCGAAATCGTGACGGAGATCCGTAGCGCCGAGGATGCTGGCGAGTTCTATCTTGCCGAGGACGAGCATCAGCAGTACCTGATCAAGGTTCCAAACGGTTACCGCTGCCATGCCGTGACGGGCCTTGCCTGCCCAATGCCTGGTTCAGGACCGTTGGCAGAGCATTGAGTCGGGTTAGCTTAAGATTTGCCCGGTGAGCAGTAGTTCGAAGAGCCATGCGAGAGGTATTTCGAAGAGAGCTGCCAGGGCTAGTTCGAAGAGACCTAGCAAGGGTTAATTCGGTGAGAACTGAGTTGGCTAGCTTCTAATCGCGGCGTCGTTAGGCGCCGCGATTACCTTTTCGAAGCTCACTGCCCTTGAATGGGAAACTGGTTGCTCGACGCTGGCACTTTTAGCGTCGCTTGACGCCGCCACCTGTTCTCGCGTCACCTGGTACCGTCACCTGCTCTCGCGCCACTTGGCGCCCTCCACCCGTTCTTGCACCG
>CAYOEJ010000069.1:0-1642 GCA_964403015.1 uncultured Arcanobacterium sp. | reverse complement strand
TGCACCGACACGTTTTCTCGCGTCGCCCCCTGTTCTCGCGTAATCTGAAACCGTACGTTCAACGAAAGGAACCACATGTCCGTCGTCCTACCCACTGCCACCGGTTCATTTGGCGATACACCAGAGCTCACATTCCCTGAGGGTGCTGAAGCACCCAAAGGTCTTCGCGTCGAGGTACTTCACGAAGGTTCTGGGCCCGTTGTAAAGGCTGGCGACGAAGTCGAGGTCGACTACCACGGTCAGATCTGGAATGGCGAGGTCTTTGATTCCTCGTACTTCCGTGGCGAGCCGTCGCGCTTCCCCATTGGCGTGGGAATGGTCATCGCGGGCTGGGACCAGGCCATTGTTGGCAAGCAGGTGGGCTCACGCGTCCTCATTTCCGTGCCTCCGGTCAAGGGTTACGGCGTGAACGGAAACCCTCGCGCCGGTATTAAGGGCACTGACGTGCTGGTATTCGTAGTCGATATTCGCGGCCGCGTTGAGACCAACTTTTCTGCAAGTCTCGGGCGTTAATTAACCCAGCGCTGCAGCGTTTCGAGCTGCACCACCATCTCCAATCATCGAACCAACCAAGTCCAGCTATTCTTTGCCGCGATTTAGTGTCATAAGTGCGCTGATCGTGCATAGAAAAGCCGATTTTGGCCGAATATTGGCAGAATCAGCGCAGTTATGTAACTCAACGCACCTAAAGAGGCTGTATAAAGACTCTGACGGAAGCAAATTTGTCCTATAGGCCGCAAAAGCATGGTTAAAACCCGAAAGACATAAATGTGGAGGCCATCCGAAGATGGCCTCCACATTTATGTCTGCGAGGAATTGCGCTAGATCAGCGAATCAACCTTGATCGGCGTTACGGCCTCAGTCGGCAATACGGCCTAAACTAGCGGTTCGACTGCAGAATCAGCGGTTCGACTGCAGAATTGCGATGATGCGAAGCACCTCGATGTAGATCCACAGGATCGTCATCACGATGGCGATACCGCAGGTCCAAGCGAACTCCTTGGGAGCACCGTTAGCAATGGCATCGTTGACGTTCTCGAAGTCAGCAATCAGCATGTATGCCGCAACCAAGATCATCACCGCGCCGAGGATGATGCCCAGCGGAATGCCTGCAACCTCAACACCACGAATGCCCCACGCGTTATCCATCACGCCGGTCAGCATGAGCACGAGATTGACGAGTGAGAACACGATGTAGCCGAGAGCCACGACCAGCACGAACTTCCGTCCGCGTGTGGTGGTGCGGACTGCGCCAGAGTAGTGCAGGCCAAGCGTCACACCCACGATCACAGCTGTTGCAATGATCGTCTGAATAGCGATTCCTGGAATTATCAGCTCGAAAGCTGCAGTAATAGCACCAAGGGCGATTCCCTCGAGAATCGCGTATGCCATGGCAAGACCCGGGGACACCATGCGCTTGAACGCAATGATCATGCCAACAACAAAAGCGGAGATAAGACCGATCCACGCTGCCGGCATCCACATTTCCTGCGGAAGCAAGAATGCGGTGAGCACACCAGAAACAACAGCGGTTCCAAGAAGGAGAGCCGTCTTGTTCATGGCGTCGGTGTAAGTCATGCGACCCGAATCGCGTGGCGCATCGAATGCCGAAGGGCGCTGCTGCGCGTAGTTCTCGGGCGAG
>CAYOEJ010000068.1:2343-5798 GCA_964403015.1 uncultured Arcanobacterium sp. | reverse complement strand
AACCCGTGTCGCCGCCGTGAAAGGGCGGTGTCCTAGGCCTCTAGACGATGGGGGCGAAAGGAACTTTCGCTCCTGTTCCGTCACTTCCGTGTTGGTGGAACTCGTTAAGCATAGAGGACGTTAACGGGCTAATGCAAAACCGGATGAGAGTGCCCTTGGTCACGTCTCGCCATAGCGTATTCATATGGCAGTAAATAGCCGTTCTGCAATGATTTCGCCTAGCCTAGATGCATGGGCATATCGACTCTTCATCCCTCCGAAATACCGACGGCGGTCCCAAGACTAGCGGACCACACCGGCGACTTTAATGCGGGAAGCGTACCGATTCTGACGGCTCCAGTGCCAGACGACGTCGAGGACGCGGTCGATGAAGCGGTTGCCGTGACCTTTGACGCGCTCCAGCTGGTGCTGGGGACAGTCCTGGGTGCAGGTCTCGGAATTGTTGCAGGCATGCTCATTCTTGGCATCAGCCGCTTCTGGGCTAGACGCCATCCCACGTTCCAACCTGTTCACGATGCAATCTTCAGACCCGTGGAAGTGCTGCTCACGGTCATCGGCGGCTGGATTGGCTATAGCCTCAGCGAAAACAGAATCTCTCCTGAGGTTGCGCCACAGTGGTTGGCCTATATCGACCAATTCTTCCTCGTCCTTGTGATCCTAGTAGGGACGTGGTTGGCCGCGTCGGTCATTAACGGTCTGGTTAACGCTCTCTACCTGCGCATGAAGGAGTCCTCGGAGGAGCAAGCCGCACGAGTCGAAACGCAGGTCCAGATTCTGCACCGCGTGATTATCGTGGTCGTGTGGATTCTGGGCGTCGCCGGTGTTCTTTTGACATTCCCAGAGGCTCGTGCAGCCGGTGCCTCGGTGCTTGCCTCGGCCGGCTTGATCTCCGTGGTTGCTGGTCTTGCCGCTCAGACCACGCTGGGCAACGTTTTTGCTGGCCTACAGCTCGCTTTCTCTGATTCGATCAGGGTGGGGGATATCGTCTTCTACGAAGGCACGATGGCAACGGTCGAAGAAATCACCCTTACCTACGTGGTTCTTGCCGTGTGGGATGGCCGCCGCATTATTGTTCCGTCCACGAAGATGACCACCGAGCCGTTCGAAAACTGGACGCGCCGTGTTCCTGACATGAGTGGCAGCGTGGAGTGGGTAGTGGACTGGGCAATCCCGATCGATGCTGCTCGCAAGCACATGCTGTATTTGCTCCGCTCCAGTGATTTGTGGGATGGCAACCTTGGAGTTCTTCAGGTGGCCGATGCTTCCAACGGCTTTATTACCCTTCGCGGACTTGTCTCTGCCAAGGACTCCTCGACTCTCACGGACTTAAAGAACTACCTCCGCGAAGCCATGGTGATCTGGATACAGCGTGAGGCGCCCCAGGCGGTTCCTCATGAGCGTCGCTACGAGAATCCTACGCTCGATTTCAACGCTGCCTACCGCAAGACCGAAGAACGAGTTGAGGCCCGACTGGGAGAAGAGCCACCTCACTTTGAACCGGAGCCGGAGGAACCCCTCACCCCGCACATTGCGGCCGAGTCAGACCTCGAACGCACCACCGTCATTTCTCCTCGGGAGCTCGCTGAGTTCGCTCGCACGCCGATTGCCGAGCGCGATACCAACCTGACCATCACCATGGACCCGATCTCGGAAATTCTTCCCTCGCGTACAGGCGGCCACGAGTCCTCACTCTTCACAGGCTCGCCCGAGGCTGAAAAACGCGCCGAGGTGTACTCGGGCCCCGGCGAGAAGGCATACGAGGAGCGTCGGCGCAAACTAGACGAGCAGAATACTGCCGACATGAAGGCCGTGGACGCCAGTAGCGACGGCGCAACCACGAGCGATAGTGTTGATGAACCGGAAACGGAAGCGACCGCCGTCGTCGACACTTCCGACAATAGGAAGAAGGACTAACCATGAGCGACAAGTTCCGCGTCAACAAGACCGACGCCGAATGGAAGAACCTCCTCACCCCCATGGAGTTCCACGTGCTGCGCGAGGCTGGCACCGAGCGCCCAGGGACCGGAGAGCTGCTCCACGAAGACCGCCCGGGAATGTACCACTGCCGCGCATGCGGAGCCGAGCTCTTCACCTCGACCACGAAATTCGACGCCCACTGTGGTTGGCCCTCGTTCTACGATCCGGATGAGAAGGACGCGGTGGTCTACGTCGAGGACAACTCGCTCGGCATGACCCGCACCGAAGTCCAGTGCGGCACGTGCGGCTCTCACCTCGGACACGTCTTCGAGGACGCCCCGCACATGCCCACCGGCTTGCGATACTGCATGAATTCCGTGTCACTCACCTTCGTTCCCAACGACGACGGCGGCGACGCGTAACCGATGAGCACCATTTATTCGGCGGGTAACTTTTCGAAGAGAACTCGCCTCGGAGCACTGCGCGTTGGCACGCTTAACATTCAGTACGCGAAACCGACTGAGGCGTCCCACGAAACCTCGCTGTTCGAGCACCTTTCGATCACTGAATCGGGAGCTGAATCGGTGGAGGAGCTGGCTAAGCTTCTCCAGCAGCAGGACCTCGATATCCTCGCACTTCAGGAAGTCGACGAAGGTCGGATGCGCTCGAGCGGAGTTAAGCAAGCGGAGCTACTGGCTAGCCGTCTTGGTATGACAACGCTGTTCGCGCCAACGGTTCATAGCTATGGGCTAGCGATTCTCACGAGGCTGCCGGTCAAGTCGTGGAAAGTACTGACCCTGCCCTCACCGCGTCTGCCGATTCATCGCGACCCTAAAGGTTTGCGGGGATACAAGGGCTGGTTCGTGAAGTGGTCTGAGAAACGCGTTTGTGCCTACGCCGTGATTCAGCGCGCGGGAATGCCGCCGCTGATTGTTGGCAACACTCATTTGGACACCATCAATGCGACCGCTCGCAAACAGCTTCAGGTGGCCGCCGGTGGATTCGCGAAAATTCAGGCTCGCGAGGGCCTCGACGATGCCGCGTGGCTGCTCATGGGCGATTTCAACCTCCATCCCGCGGAGGTTGAAGAAGTACTCGGTAGGCGAGAGGCCGCGTCCTCCGCTCTGCGTGTGCCGCCGCCGGGAGCGGACCGTCTGGAGCCCGTCGTCGTCGGCAAAACGTACCCTAACTGGCGGCCTACCAGCCAAATCGACCACATGCTCGGCAAGGGCGTCGTGGCTGAGGACCAGGCCGTATTGCATTTTCCTATCTCCGATCACGCGGGGATGGTCGCGACGATTTCACCTGCGAAGTAGGTGAGCGGTGAGCGATGTACTTCTGAGCCTGTGGACGCTGTTGGTGTTCCTCATCATCGGCTTCACGTTGGTGCGAACAGGCATTACATCGCCTACGGCCGACCGCGGGCTTTCCAAGCTCGTCTTCTATGCGTGCACGCCCGCGCTCATGTTCACCGCAGTCTCTCAGGCGGATCCGGGCGAGGTGTTCTCGCTGGCGTCGGTGGTGAATATCGGTACCGC
>CAYOEJ010000068.1:0-2243 GCA_964403015.1 uncultured Arcanobacterium sp. | reverse complement strand
CCGGCAATGATCGGGCGGCCCGTGGAAATGCTTGCCGCCGTCGCCGTTCCCGTGATGATGATTGCCACCGGAATCAGCCTTGCCACCGCGCGCATGCCGCAGCTTAATCGCGATCTTGCGCCGCTTGCTGGCGTATTTATCTTCCGCGTGCTTCTCTCGCCTCTGCTTGCCTATGGGTTGGCAAAAGTCATTGGGCTCGAAGGCGATGCTCTTCTTGCAGTGATGGTGGTGAGCACCTTCCCTGTTGCCAACAACGTGTTTGCCTATGCGCATCGCTACGAGACAGGCGTTGTGCTGGCGCGCGATTCTTTGCTGACCACGTTGCTCATGTCCATGCCTATGCTGGTGCTGATCACGGCAATCTTCCACAACTAGGAGGTACACATGCCAAAACCTCCTGCTTCGCCGCCCGGTCGCATCGCCCGAGCTGGTTCGGGCGATGGGTGGGTATTAGCGCCATTCATTTTGCTTGGTTCGGGAATCATCCAATACATCGGTGCGTCCATCGCGGTTGGCCTCTTTGCCGTGGCGGCCGTTGGTGCAGTGGCGTGGGGGCGTGTGTTTGTGGGTGCGGTGGCGCTGCTCGTATGGCGTAGGCCCCGCATTAATATCACGTCGAAATCCGGGTGGAGAGCGCTCGGCGGGCCAGCGATCTATGGCCTATCGCTGATCACCATGAATGTCATTTTCTACTATGCCCTCGCCCGGCTGCCGCTGGGCGCCACCGTGGCACTCGAGTTTCTGGGGCCGGTGCTGCTGGCTGCCCTAACGAGCAGGGGATGGCGCGTGCGAATCGGGATCGTACTCGCAGTCATCGGCGTCTTCCTTATTTCATGGGTAGGCGTAGACGTACGGGAGCCCGGAGTGCTTGTGGGTGTTGTCCTGGCTGTGCTTGCTGGCGTTGTCTGGGCGATCTATATGTGGGTTGGGCGCAAGCTCGCTGTGACCGGCATGGGAATCGATTCGCTGGCAATTGGCATGGGCATCGGTGCCATCGTCTATATTCCGTTGGCTATTCCAGATGCCGGTGTGTTGGTGAGTGACTGGAAGCTTGTAGGAATGATCATTGCCGTTGGACTCCTTTCCTCGGCTCTGCCGTATGTACTGGATTCTGTGATTATGCGACGCATCCCAGCGGGCACATTCGCGTTACTGAATTCCTTGCTCCCAGCCACATCGCTCGTGGTGGGAATAGTTTTGCTCGACCAGATCCCTACCGGTGGAGAAGTGGCGGGCCTCCTGTGTATTACGGCAGCCGTGGCGCTCGCGACCTACCCAGGCAAGCGCGGGGCGTAGTTGGCGTTTGAGAAGTCACTCGTAGGCGCGGTTAACCTACCCGGGCAAGCACGGGGTCTAGCTGGCTAGTGCCAGGCCTAGTTGGTGAGCGCAGGTAATGCCACATTGGTGGTGATTACGTTACATAACTGCGCTGATTCTGCGTGGAAGTGGGAATTTTTCGGCGTTTGGTGCACGATCAGCGCAGTTATGGCACGGAATGCATTGTACTAGGGCACAAAAGGAGCCGTACCGGGGCGCAGATGGCGCTGTATACGACCAGCGCTCGGCCGTGCGGAGCTCATTTTTGAGCCGAGGCGATTCCCAGCCAAGTGTGGCGGTTGCGCCACCAACACCATCCAAGTTTGGGCGCGCCCTTATTCGGCCTACCATCGCGCCCCGAGCCGGAGCTGATCCACAGTGCGGGGGTGCGTGAGTCGTAGACCGCCTCACCTGATTTTCGCGTCTGCTTGACCTTTCGAGAACCAATCGTCATGAAGCAGGCGTTGGGTTCAATGACTTCGGGATGAGTAAGCGCCCAGCTCAGTCCTTCTTGGAGTGTAAGTGGGCGGCGCCCCTCGGTATTGAATTGCGCAAGAGCCTCCTCTGGAGATGCGTTACGCAGATCGTCTCCGCGGCGTACATCTTGAACGAGATACAGGGGAGAATCTGGGATAGTGAAGCCAACCGGCAAAAACTGATTGACATCAGTCATGTCTTCCACTACGAAGCCAGGCTTATTGTTCAGGCGTAGTAAAGGTGCCAAGGATGAGGCAGTAAACCAAGCTGGATGCAAGGCAACAAGTGTGTGCGCGGAGTCCTTTTCGCGAAGGGTCTCAGCTACGGCTCGTGCTTCACTGTCTTGGCTGCGCGCCAGTGTAAAAACGCCGAGACTTTCAAGAGCGTCGACCTGCTGGGCGATAGTGAGTGTGGGCTGCATTAATGCTCTCCTCGGTAGTTGTTGTCTG
>CAYOEJ010000067.1:0-6093 GCA_964403015.1 uncultured Arcanobacterium sp. | reverse complement strand
TTGGGCATGCCCGCCATCGCGACGGCAAAAATACCGAAGAGCCCCACCCATGACAGGGCGAAGATACCTGCCGTGCCATCCGTTAACGCTCCGGGTTTCCGGCTCCAGGTTCTCACGAGCAGCGCGGCCGCTGAGGTCACAAGGAAGCCGATCAGTCCGGCACCAATACCGTGGGTCCACGTAAAAATGACCATCAGTAGTTGGCCCACGAGCAGCGGTATCAGCGGGATCCGGATCTCACGTGCGAGGAATGCACCAGCGGCCTCCCACAGGCCAAGTGTGAGCGCAATGACCACGAGCCCCACAAAGATCTTGATCTCAAAGGCCAGCGTGAGCCCCGCGATCGTCAGGAGAAGCAGAGCGGTAGCGATAGCAGCGGGAAGATTACGTCCCGCCCTCGAGTGAACCTCCGCTGGAGGTCTCGGAGGGTGCGGAGCAAGCCGCGATAGAATCGCGGCTTGTCCTGATTTTGCTGCTTCGCTCATTGTGCGTGGAGATTAGATCTCCATGAGCTCCTTTTCCTTGCCATCGAGAAGCTGATCGACCTGATCTGTGAAACGCTTCGTGAGGGTCTCGAGCTCCTTTTCGGTGCGCTCAACCTCGTCTTCACCGGCGTCACCATCCTTCTTGATACGGTCAAGCTCGTCCTTTGCCTTGCGTCGAACCGCACGGATAGAAACTCGGGCGTCCTCTGCCTTTGCGCGAGCAAGCTTTACATACTCCTTGCGGCGCTCCTCGGTCAGGGCTGGAAGGTTGATGCGAAGAACTTGGCCGTCGTCGGTAGGGTTCACGCCCAGATCCGATTCTTGAATCGCACGCTCGATGTCCTTCATCGCTGAACGGTCATAGGGCGAAATTAGGACGGTGCGGGCCTCGGGAACGGAAACGGTAGCGAGCTGCTGTAGCGGCGTGGGTGCACCGTAGTAATCCACCATCAAAGATGTGAAGAGTTCCGGGTTGGCGCGGCCAGAGCGGATCTTTGAAAAGTCGTTGCGGGCTACGTCGACCGCCTTTTCCATCTTTTCTTCAGCTTCGAGCATTGCGTCGTCGATCATGTCAGTCCTCAGTGTTTGGAAGGGATGTGGAAACTACAGTACCTATCTTTTCACCGCGCAGAGCGCGTGTCACGTTCCCGGGGGTACTCATACCGAAAACGCGCATCGTTAAGTCATTGTCTTGGCAAAGGGAGAAGGCCGCGGCGTCGACCACCTTCAGCCCCTCGCGCAGCGCCTCGTCATACGTGACGGACTCGAGCAGAACCGCATCGGGATCCACGCGCGGGTCTGCGGTGTAGACGCCGTCAACGCCGTTCTTTCCGACGAGCAGCTCATCACAGTGAAGCTCAAGAGCTCGCTGCGCGGAAACCGTGTCCGTGGAGAAGTACGGCATCCCGGCACCTGCTCCGAAGACCACAACCCGGCCCTTTTCAAGGTGGCGAATTGCGCGCAGGGGGATGTATGCCTCTGCTAGTTGTGCCATTGTGATGGCGGTCTGGACTCGCGCGGGTACGCCTGCTTTCTCCAAGAAATCCTGCAGTGCCACGGCATTAATCACGGTACCGAGCATTCCCATGTAATCCGCCCGGGCGCGATCCATGCCGGCTTCGTGGAGCTCTACTCCGCGGAAGAAATTGCCGCCACCCACAACGATGCCCACCTGAATGCCTTCGCGAACGGCGTCGGCGATCTCGGCCGCAACCCGCTTGAGAACGCTGGTGTCAAGGCCTACGGCTCCCCCACCAAAAACCTCACCGGATAGTTTGAGAAGAACGCGACGGGCCGAAGAATTGTTCGGGAGAAGCTGATCTGACATGCGGTTCCTTTCTCAGAGCGCTGCATGGGATTCTACCCCATGTGCCCAAAGTTCGAGTTTCTGCCAAGGAGTCGATCGAGCTCGCGACGTTCCTTCTTTGTTGGCCTACCGGAGCCCGGATCACGGCGCATAACGGGCACAAATACCTTCGGACGAGCCGGCGTCAGATCCTCGTAGCATTCTCGAGCAACCGTGGCACTCACTCGTTTGACGATGAGCTTTTGCACCTTCAGGATTCGATCAAATCCTTGGAAACGGTAGCGGACAACATCACCAACTTGGACTTTCGACGATGCCTTGACCGGTTCGTCATTGATTCGCACGTGCCCGGCGCGGCATTCGGCGGTGGCCAGCGAGCGGGTTTTCGTTTGACGAACCGCCCACAGCCATTGATCTATCCGGACCGAACCTTCCATCTCTATAGCGTAACGCCACGTGTCCAAGACCACCGCCTCGCGCAGCTTTTTGGTGCGCCGAGCCACTGCGGACCGACGGGCGCGGGGATACACTTTTGCTGACGACGCCGTGGGCGTCTTTTTTATTTGTGGACGAGGATGAGATGAGCGAGCAAGAACATAAGCAACCAAACCAACCGGGTAACAACCCGAACGAAATTCGCGTTGCAGGATCTGATCGGGTCTACAACCGCAATAAGATCCTTGCCGTACTGCTCGTTCCACTCGCGATGGCCCTGCTCCAAGTCTCTTCCGTCAACAACACGTTGTCTTCTATGGCGGATGCTCTTGGAGCCTCTGACTCACAGTTGCAATGGGTGCTATCTGGTTACGCGCTAGCAATCGGAATCACGCTGGTTCCCGCGGGGCGCCTCGGCGACATCTTTGGCAGGTCCACCGCGTTCGTTGTGGGACTGACAGTCTTTACAGTCGCCTCCTTGCTCGTGGGACTTGCTCCCAACGCGAATGCGCTCAACGCATTGCGGATCTTGCAGGGCTTTGGCGCGGGAATTTACTCGCCGCAGACCACCGGTTTGATTCAGCAGTACTACACCGGTCAAGCGCGCGCTCGAGCCTTCTCCTTCTTCGGTCTCATCGTCTCGATGTCCGTGGCCGCCGGGCCCGTTATGTCTGGCGGTCTTATCGGATGGCTCGGGGAGGATCTCGGTTGGCGCGCGTCCTTCTTCGTCAACTTCCCGATCGGCGTCATCGGAATTATCCTCGCGATCCGTTGGCTCCCGTTCGGTAAGGAACGCAGAACGGTTGGTCCCAACGCACGGGAAGTCCAGAAGGAATACGAGCAGCTCGAACGGAAGGAAGGCCGCCGGCCAGCCCGCAAGAAGCGGGACAAGATTGATCTGGACCCCATGGGCATGCTGCTTTTGGTTACCGCCGTCCTGTGCATCATGCTACCGTTCATGTCCACCGGCATTGCGTGGATCTGGGCTCTGCTCCCACTGGGCGTCATCCTGTTGGTCGCCTGGGTTTTCTGGGAGCGGTTCTACCAAAAACGCGGCAGAATCCCCATGGTCAACCTTGACCTCTTTAAGATCCGGACGTTCTCCTATAACGCGTCGATTACCACCGTGCTCTTCCTTGGCACGTCATCCATCGCCGTGATTTTGGCGATCTTCCTACAAGAAGGCCTCGAGATATCGCCGTTTGTGGTCGGGCTCCTCATGCTCCCCAACGCCCTACTTTCGGCATATGCGGCCATCTGGTCCGGTAAGCGTGCTCTCGAACACGGCCGGGGTGTTCAGGTCTTCTCACTCGCCATCATCCTCGTGGGAATCATGCTCTCGATTCTGGTTGTGTGGGGTATCGAGCACGGTCTTTCCTATCTTTGGCTCATTGCCCCGATGACTATCGTCGGCTTTGGCATGGGCGCGAACGGACCGGCAAACCAGACCCACTCGATGCTTGACGTCCCCTCCTCCCACGGTGGAACGGCAGGTGGCGTGATGCAGACCGGACAGCGCATTGCGAGCGCTATCGGCATGGCTCTTGTTACCGCTGTGTTCTTTGCAGGGCAACGCTTTAAGGGCGAAGGCGACTGGTACCTTGGTATTTCCGTTGCCTACGTGCTTATTTCTCTCATCGTCATGATTGCGTTGGCAATTGCCATTGTCTACTGGCGAGAGGGATACGCGGAACGTCACCCGCAGCAGAAGTCGCTTCGATCAGTATTTACCGGTGATCGAGCTGGCAAGAACCGGTCAGCCGAAGGCAACTACGATATCTGATCGTCAAGCTAATAAAAATGCGGCCGCTTGGGCCGCATTTTTAATATCTGGGAACTCACTTGCACTGGCAGCGATCTTCAACTGGGACACCCGCTAGGGCATCTTCAATATGCTCGCCGCAGCCTTCCCACGTGGGCTTACCACAGTCTGGACATGTAACTCTCTTGCACATATCGGCTCCTTTCGATACTAAATGTTAACTCAACCTTCGCGGAACATGATGCCTTTTGAGCCCTCAGGGAAGTGCCACTTCAGCGCCCCGGGAGCCGCGACCGAAATGCATGTACCGCAGTCAAAACAAGCGGCGTACTCTACTGAAATCGTGCCGTCCGGTTCCTCCGAGTAAACCTTGGCCGGGCAAATCTGAACAAGGAGCTTGCCCGTGCCCGTTGCCTTCGCAATCTCTTGGTTGACCTCGATGTGAGGGTGGCCCTCGTCAATATCGTAAACGTTGACCGCGAGACGCTCATGAACGCTCTTGGGGACGTACTTTTCTTCTGCCATTACAGGGACCTCGCTGCCTTGATACCAATTTTTGCGAGCTCCATGACGCCTAGCGAAGATTTCTTAAGTGCGCCAATGGCAGTCGGTAGGAGCCGCTTGCGTGGCGCAAGATCATGGTTGTACATCCCGTAGAAAACATCTGCGAGCAAATCGCCGATTTCTCCGTACATCTGCGGCGTTGATTCAAGGAAGTGGGGAGCATTCTTGAATGTCTCCATATCCTTTCCAACGAATGTCGACTCGTAGTTCGCTACGTATGCGCCAAGCGTCTCGCTCGAGACATCCTGGGCATCGAGGGCATCGTGAATGGCGGTGGCAGCTGCACGAGCGCTACCTGCCGCTAGATCCATGCCGCGAACGGTTAAACCGGTGTTCAAAGTGAAACCTGCGGCATCGCCGATAACCACGAGCCCGTCATAGACGAGATCGTGCTGCATCGCTTTCCCGCCTTCGGCCACGAGGTGACCGCCGTACTCGAGGAGCTCCCCGCCCCTCAGGAAAGGCTCGATGAAGGGATGTGTCACCAAATGGTCGTGCACGTCCGACGATGCCAATCCGCTCTTCGCAAGCTCATCGAGCATCAGCACAACGCCGATCGAGATTGAATCCTTGTTCGTGTACAGGAATCCGCCACCCGGTACACCTTGCGTGGCATCGCCAACCAGCGCGTAAGCAGCGCCCTCATTACCGGATAGGTTAAAGCGCTCACGTACCTGATCTTCACCGATGCGAATAACGGATTTAACGCCTACCCCTAGGTTCTTCATAGGCTCGCGCTCACGGATACCCGCGTATTGCGAAAGGAAGGAGGTTACGCCGTCGGCAGCAACCACCACGTGAGAGCGCAGGACGTCGTCGCCAGCACGCACACCAACAAAGCGTCCACCTTCGCGTACCAGTTCATCCACTTTCACGCCGGGCATCACGGTGACGCCCGCATCTTCGCACTTCTCTGAGAGCCACGGATCGAACTTCGCACGTAACACTGTTACCGCGTTGACGGGATCCGCCAGGCGCTGGTCCCAGTAGTCCACATTGACGGCCGAGGTCTCATTGAGGAAGCTCAGCGTGTTGCGCGTAATGATGCGCTCTATCGGCGCTTCTTCCATGAATTCCGGGAAGATCTCCTGCATGATTCGGCAGTAGAAGACGCCTCCCGAGAGGTTCTTCGATCCCGGTTCAACACCGCGTTCAATCAGTAGCACCTCGTGGCCCTGCTGTGCCAGCAGATAGGAGCACACCGTCCCGGCAACTCCCCCGCCCACAACAATGACGTCAAAATCTACTTCCGCCATGTCTACTTCCGCAAAGCTTCAGTTAGTTTCGGTAGAACCTCATACAGGTCTCCCACGATTCCGTAGTCCGCAATTTCGAAGATGGAGGCAAGCTCGTCGTCGTTAATCGCAACAATCGTGCCCGAATCCAGTACGCCTGCAGTGTGGTGGATCTGCCCGGAAAGGCCGACAGCGATGTAAAGTTCGGGGGCAATCACGTGGCCGGAGACACCGATGTATGAATTGCGCTCCATCCAGTTCACACCCTCAGCGAGAGGTCGGGTGCATCCAACCTCGCCGCCAATT
>CAYOEJ010000066.1:0-6280 GCA_964403015.1 uncultured Arcanobacterium sp. | reverse complement strand
GGCGTCGTCATAGCGCCTCCCATCGGCGTCGGCCGGGACGAAACATCTCAGCCAGAATCATAGCGAGCGCGGTCAACACCGCAAGAAGGACGGCTCCCGCAAGAGCCATACCGTAGTTATCTGCCCCGGGGCGTCCAAGAAGCCGGGCAATGAGAACGGGCAGGGTCTGATAGTTCGGATCAGCCAAGAAAGAGGTGGCCCCAAACTCGCCAAGCGAGATAGCAAACGCGAACCCGAATGCCAGCCCAAGGCCGCGCACCATGAAAGGAATATCGATCGTCCACAGCACCCTCGCGGGACTCGCACCCAGTGTTGCTGCCGCTTCACGCAGCCTGGGGTCGATGCCGCGCAATACGGGGACAAGTGACCGGATAACGAGCGGCAACGCCACTACTGATTGTGCCAGCGGCACGATCATGGCTGAGTCAATCCAGCTCACGCGCCCCCAGGTGATGAGGAATCCGAAACCCACTGTCACAGCCGATACACCAAGCGGCAGCAGTACGAAGCCATCGAGTCCCCGCTGCAGACTAGCTAAAGTGCGTCCGCGAACGCGGCGCGAAAGAATGAGCGCAAGAGGTACGCCCGCAAGGAGTGCGAGTATAGAGGCGTCGAGAGCGATCCGAACGGAGTGGTCGATGGCATCGAGAACCGAGACACCTCCGGCATAGCCTTCGCCGGCCTCACCCAGCACGCGGTAGTTATGCAGAGTCCACTGTCCGCGTGATCGCAGCGAACCAAGCACGAGGGCAGCGATCGGCGAGATGAGCAAGACCGCGATCGTCGCCAGTGTGAATCCAACGAGAGGTGCGTCGGCTTGGCGCACGGGACGCTGGGCGCTTGTACGCATCCGTAGGGCGGTCTCTGTTCGTGAGGTCAGGCCGTTCGAGACGAGCAGCGCCGCAATGACAATCAAAAATTGGAGCGCGGAGAGCACTGCGGCTGTGCGCAGGTCGAGGAACGTCGTCGTCTGAACATAGATTTCGGACTCGAGGGTTCCATACCCCGGCCGGCCAAGCGTTTGGACGATACCGAACGAGGTGGAACAAAACAAGAAGACGAGTCCGCCAGCGGCGGCAATACCGGGACCGAGCTGCGGTAGTGTCACGGTACGAAACGCGCGCCACGGCGTCGCACCAAGCGTGCGAGCGGCCTCGTCGTGAGGATTGAGACCCGCCCAAAGATTGCCGACGGTTCGGACCACCAACCCGTAATTGAAGAAGATCATGGCAAGCACGACTGCCGCCGTCGTCTGATCCAATCCCAAGAATCCAAGCGGGCCGCGCTCGGCGAGCAAGGACCTGAAAGCGACACCTACCACCACCGTCGGCAGCGCGAAAGGAACAACGACCAAGCCGCGCAGAAAGGCTTGCCCCTTAAATCGGAGCTTATAGAGGACGAAAGCGCCGGGGATTCCAAGGAGGAGCGATCCTGCGGTTGCGGCTAGCGCCATTCCTACCGTCTGACCCAAGATGCGCCACGTGCGTCGCTGCCCTAGAACTTCACCAAAGCCAGAAACATCGAGGTTGCCGGCGGAGTCTATGAATCCGCGTACCAACATCGCTCCCACCGGCCAGATGAAAAACAGGCCGAGGAAGAGAACTGGAATCGCGAGCGCCAGACCCCATCCGGCAACTACTCGAGGGTTTTTCAACTACCGGGCCGCCTCATACAGCTCGGTCCATTCCTGGATCCACGTCTCGCGATTGTCGGCGACGTCCGCGGGATCGGGCCAAATCGCATCCTCAGCAAGTTCGGCATGCTTTGCCCATTCTTCGGGCAGGTCAACGCCGTCCACAATGGGATACATGTACATGCTCTCCGGAAGGGTTTCTTGGGTCTCTTCCTCGAGGAGAAAGTCGATAAATGCCTTCGCGCCCTCGGGATTGGCACCTCCCTTGACAACACCGGCGTACTCGACGGTTCGCGTGCAGGTGCCTTCGATTGAACCCGTGGCGCCGCCGCTTTCTGCGGGAGAGGAGGAGTAGGACAGGACCAGCGGGAACGCCCCTTCGCCGTCTGCGCCCGAGAAGTCGGTGTAGTAGGCATCCGACCACGAATCCGAAACCTTGGCGTCGTTGGCTAGAAGGTCATTCCAGTATGGCTGCCAGTCACCCCCAAAGTGATCGACGGTCCCGACGAGGAAGGATAGTCCGGTTCCGGAGGTCGCCGGATTCAGCGTCACGAAGAGCCCCTTGTATTCGGGCTTGATGAGATCCTCAAAAGACGCAGGCTCCGCAACACCGTTTTCTTCAAACCACTCGTGGTCAACGTTCACACACACATCGCCTTGGTCGATGGGGGTCAGCCCATCGAGCGCATACTCATCACCGGGATCGTTGTCCGAGGTGTAGCCCTCAAAAACACCTTCCGACACGGCACGGTGAGCGGAGAAGCTATCCACGCCGTAAACGCCATCGACGGTGGGATTGTCCTTGTTGAGAATCAGCTGGTTAACCACCATCCCAGAATCTCCGGGGGCCGTGGTTTGGAGCTTGTACCCGGATTCTTCTTCGAAGGCGGCCTTGCGCTCATCCGACAGCGCAAACGAGTCGTGAGTCAGAATCGTGACGGTACCGGCGTCGTCGCCCTCGTTAGACCGCTGGTCAACTGCCGAGCACGCCGACAGCATCGACCCGCCCGCGACTACCGCCATGATGAGCGAAAACTTCTTATTCATGTGTCCTCCAAATAGATGGAGGGCATACCTCAACGCCGGGACTAGGCACCCTGCCTAGATCCGCATTGGGTATGGAGAGTTACTCAACTTCCTTCGCCGGTCCTAACCGGATCAGGTTCGAGGGTCTGCGGATTCCGCACTCTCAGCGCTCGCGCGCTCCCCTGTGGTACCTCAACTATAGCAACTGACCTGTTCAGAGACTACTGCGGGTGCTCTGATCCGACGACGACGGACCCAGACCTGCGTCCGTCAGCGCCGTTGGTCGGTTCACGCCGACGGCGATCCGTACCATTCGGTGGTCTTACGCTTAAGAACCTCGTTGACGAGCGATGTAACGCCAGCGGTCACCGCGGCAAACGCGGCAACGCGGGCGGCGGGAAGCTCGAGATCGTGATCGTCATCGCCCGTGGGCTTTTCCTGCTTGAGACCCTTTTCCCATACGAGTCCGACGATCTGACGGGCAATGAGGCCAGCGATCGCGCCGGTTGCCAGACTTACGAGTTTCCATCCGATGTTCATTGGACCTCCAACTTTCGTTTTTCACAGCGCCAACCGAGCGACGCCGCCTAAAGAACTGCTGTTAGTAGTGTAAACCGCGATCATCGCCCGAACGGGTGTCCTCACCCAATTCATCAGCGTATAGCGTATCTGGATCTACCCTACCCGTTCGGTAACCAGCGCGAGAAAGCATATGCGCCGAAATAGGTGAGGTGACGAGCTGGAAGGCAATGACGAGCAGCAAGGTCCACGTCATCGCGGTCTCGCGCACCATCAGCATCACGCCCGTCAGAAGCATAATCAGCGAGAACACCTGTGGCTTGGTAGCCACGTGCTGTCGCGAAAGCAGATCTTCATAGCGGAATGCTCCAATTGCTGCGATGAGCGTGAAGAGTGTACCGGCCACAATAAACACGATGCCGGTCCAGTCAGCAATGGCAATCCAATCAATCATGACTGCCTCCCTTCGGTCTCCTCAACAGGCACTGCGCCCTCTTCGGAGCCGTCAATCCCAAGTTTGTCGTCGAACTCGTCGTCGAGATCGTCGTCCAGTTCGTCGTCGTCGATATCAACATCGTGGAGCGGCGCCTCATCCATCTCCTCGCGACGCTGGATCTCGGCGTCCATCTCGAGTTCTTCCTCGCGTGTGAGGACGCGCTTGGACGCAGGGTCGATCGGCATCGCAAACCTCGCCATCGTGGTTGATCCGACGAAACCAATGATCGAGAGCACCACAAACACGGGAAGCAGATCCGCACGCCTTGTGATCGCCGCTAGCACCGCAAAAGCGCCAATGGCGATGGACGTGACCATGTCGAGGGAAACCATTCGGTCGAGTGTGGTGGGGCCTCGCGTGATTCTCCAGAGCACGAGAACAGCAGAGGCAAAAAGAACAACCGCGCAGCCGGCGATCACATAAATCATTCGTCCACCTCCACTTCATTCGCACCCTGCAAAACGTTCCCGGCAATCTTCTGCGTCTTTTCTTGGGACCGGCTCTTTTCGGGAACGTCCTTCTCCCGATCGGGGGTCCGAGCCGGCGAACCTGTTTCGCGCAACGGACCAGTGGGAGGACAGTACGGAGTGGGAAGCCTGCCCGCCTTCGGGGTGGATCCAGGAACGTATCCGGCGTCGACGAGCTCATCGTGGGAAGCGAACGCTCGTAGCACTCGCTCCTCAAGCTCCATAACGGTCTTGTGGACGCCTTCGATACCGCCGGCAAGTTCGGTATCGAACACGTGAACGTAAAGCGTTCCAGTCACTCGGTGAGAGTCGACGACGACGGAGCCAGGCACGAGGGCAGTCATTCCGGAAACCATCGCCAGATAAACGTCTGAATGCGAACGCAGGTGGATGCGGATGATGGCACCTTCCGGCTGTCGTCTACTTAGAACGAATGCACCTTGTTGGAAAGATGCAATGAGGATGTCCTTGAAGAAACGCCCAAAGAGTCGCAGCACACCCAGCGGACGGAAACGCCCGTCAAACGGATTCGCGGGGAACGGTGCCACGGTGGTAACGAGGAGCGCAAGGATAAATCCGGCCACGAAGTTACCGGTGCTCATGCCTCCCCACAGCATGACCCACACCAGCGTCAGCCAGATGAGCATGCCCATAGAGGCGTGTGGGAAACGCTCCGGGCGTCTGGTCGCAATGCGGATGGCGCGAGCGGAGTTACTCGTCATTCGAGTGCTGCTACTCATCGGTCACCTCCTCATCGTTTGGATCACCTGCACCGATTGAATCATCATCCACAGGCGCGGGTACCCAAGCCGGGTCTTGGGTGGGTGCAACTGTTGGGGTGGAGTCTGGTTCAATGTCAGGGCTGATACCCGACCCTCGCCCATCCTGCGGAAGAACGGCCACGATATATGGGCTGCGAGCCTCAAGCTCAGCCGCCGCCTGGCGCGTGTATTCATTGATGGGTCCGGCGTAGAGCGAGATGCCCACGGAGACCGCAACGAGCGTGCCGGCAGCGGCAATCATGCCCTTCGGAATGTCCTTTTCCTGGACCTCTTCGGGGGCGTCCTGCCAGAAAGCCATGTTCCATGCTCGCGTCACGGCATACAGGGTCAAAAGCGAGGTAACGACGCCCGCGAAGATCAGCGCCCAGTCGATCCAGTGGGATCGATCGACCGATGCCTGAATAAGACCGACCTTTCCGAAGAAGCCGGAGAACGGCGGAATACCAGCAAGGTTGAGCGCCGGAATGAGGTAGAGGATTGAAAGCAGCGGCGTTAGTTTCGCAAGCGATCCGAGCTTCGCCAACGACGTCGTACCGCCACGCCGTTCCACCAGGCCCACTACGAGGAACAGCGCGGTTTGTACGGTGATGTGGTGGACGGCGTAGTAAATCGTTGCACCCAAGCCGACCACCGAGGACATCGAGATGCCCCACACCATGTAGCCGATGTGTGAAACCAGCGTGAATGACAGCAATCGTTTGATATCCAGCTGCGCTACGGCACCCAGTATTCCCATGATCATTGTCAATATCGCAAAGATTCCGACGACGGTATCCAACCTGTCCGAGGGGAATAGCAGAACCTGGGTTCGGATGATGGCATACACGCCAACCTTCGTCAGAAGGCCCGCAAACACGGCCGTGACTGGAGCTGGCGCTGTTGGGTAGGAGTCGGGAAGCCACGCTGACAGTGGGAAGATCGCTGCCTTAATCCCAAAACCAACCAGAAGCAGAACTTGGATTGCGAGACGAACTCCCGGATCAACCTCGGGGAGGCGGAGTGCCAGCTGAGCAAGGTTGATTGTGCCCGTTGCCGAGTAAGCAAACGCAACTCCCACAAGGAAGACCACGGACGAGAGGAGCGAGACAATAATGTAAACGGTTCCTGATCGCACGCGGTCTCGCGTACCACCAAGGGTGATGAGAACGAACGACGCCGTGAGCAGGAGTTCAAATCCGACGTAGATATTGAACAGGTCCCCGGACAGGAAAGCATTAGAAACGCCAGCCGAAAGCAGAAGAAACGCGGGATGGTAGACCGCGATCGGTGCGGCGTCGTCGCCATCGGCGGCACCCTGCGCAAGCGAGTACAGGAGCACGAGCAGCGTCACTGTCACCGACGTCAAGAGCATGATCGA
>CAYOEJ010000065.1:2108-6309 GCA_964403015.1 uncultured Arcanobacterium sp. | reverse complement strand
GCGTCGGGGGAGAGGGATTCCTCGGCCGAGACCGGCAGCATGCCCCAAGTCTCAAGGTGATTGGCGATGATTTCCATAGCGGCGGCGTGAACGTCACGGAACCGGACGCCCGGCTCGGAAGCTTTCTCAAGCGCATACTCGCACGCCTCGAGAACGGCGTCGTAAACCTCGCGCTGTGCCGGTGTGAACTTGCCGTTGGCAGGCAGAGTACGGGTGATGTCGGCGGTGTAAAGCGAATCAACTTCGGCGCCAGCGTCGATGAGGACGAGATCGCCGTCGCGCACCTTGCCGTCGTTGGAGATCCAGTGAAGCGTATTGGCATGATTGCCGCTGGCTGCAATCGTGTCATACCCCAGGCCGTTGCCCTCTTCGCGGGCCTTAGCGCTGAACGCGCCTTCAATGACTCTCTCGCCGCGCCAGTGGGACATGGCGCGCGGGAATGAGCGGATGACCTCATCGAAACCGGAGGCGGTGACGTCAACAGCCTTTTGCATTTCTTTCACTTCCCACTCGTCCTTGATGAGACGAAGAGTGGAGGCTGCTTCGGCAAGTTCCATGTCGAGTTCAGCTGCGCCCTCGGTCAGGCCGTTCTGCTCACGCAATTGGGCCACCAGAGCCTCAACCTGCGCATCAGACTGCGGGATAACCCGGAGCTGAACCTGGCCAGCGCCAAGGTCTTTCGACAGCGCGTCACGCATCGAGTCGATATGGCTCACCTTGATGCCCGTTGCTGTCTGCATCTCTTCGGCTGACAGGCGCGCGCCAACCCAGAATTCGCCGTGCCGGGCATCGGCGTAAAATTCTTCGGAAGAACGCGGGGCACGCGGGTGGAAGTAGAACGTGGCCTCGTGGGTGTCACCGGTGCTATCGGCGTCGTCCACGGGGTTGAGTACGAGAACTGCGCCCGGCTCGTCCTCGCCGCCAAGACCCGTGAGGTGGGCGAAGGCGGAATGGGCGCGGAAGCGGTAGTCCGTATCATTGGAGCGAACCTTCAGATCTCCTGCCGGAATCACGAGGCGTTCACCGCGGAACTGCTCCGCAAGCTTTGCGCGGCGAGCCGGCGTGTAATCGGCGGACTCATTGCGCTCAGGACCCGCCGGACGGTCTCCCCAGTCGGCTGCGATGAACTCGCGGAAAGCCTGACCTGATGGTCGTTGGGTGCGGTTGTGTGCTCGTTCTTCTAGGCTCTGCTTTTCTTCACTCATACTTCTCAGTATCCCACCAAGCACTGGCGATGTTAAACCGGCCAGCACCGGCGATACTCAACCGGGGGTCGTGAGAATGGCTGCTATATCCTGTGGCTATGCGTATTGATCTTCACACCCACTCCTTATGCTCTGACGGAACGGACTCGCCGTCCGAGCTCATGGAGCTGGCAAGTGCCGCTGGGCTTGACGCAGTAGGCCTAGTGGATCACGACACGGTGGCGGGCTGGACTGAGGCTGAAGCTGCGGCGCAACGTGGTGTGAAGCTCGTGCGCGGGATGGAGGTGACCGCACAATACGAAGGGATCTCGGTCCATATCCTTGCTTATCTCTTTAACCCGGAACATCCTCAGGTCATTGAGCACATCTCGTCTGTGCGGACATCGCGGAAGACGCGAGCACAAGAAATCGTGGACAGAATTGCGGCGGACTACCCGCTGACCTGGAATGATGTCGTTGAAGCCGCGGCTCCCGGTGCGACCATCGGACGTCCGCACATCGCAGACGCCCTAGTTAACCACGGGATTGTTACGCATCGCTCTGCGGCATTTGACTCGATTTTGAGTTCGAGTTCGAAGTACTACGTCCAGCAGTACGCGCCTGATGCGATCGACGTGGTTAAGTTTATCGACGACGCCGGTGGCAAGAGCGTGTTTGCGCACCCGTGGGCACTTCAGCGCGGACGTATCGTTCCTGATCGTGCGTTTGGAGAACTGGCAGCAGCAGGCCTGTTCGGAGTTGAGGTCGATCACCGTGACAACCCTCGCGATACACGCGAGAAATTGGCTGCTATCGTTGATTCTTGCGGGCTCGCTCGCTTCGGTTCCAGCGATTTTCACGGAACTGGAAAACCCAATGCTCTCGGTGAAAACACCACTTCCGCCGAGGTCTATTCTGCCCTTATCACGGGCACATATTTGGAGGTTCGCTAGTGACGGTTGATGTCGCGCTCTTCGTATCGGCATTTGCCACCATGTTCGTCATTATCGACCCCACGGGAAACCTGCCCGTGTTCATGGCGCTAACCACCAAGGCGAGCGAGCGTAACAGACGCAGGATTGCCTTACAAGCGAACTTCATTGCTTTCATCTTGCTGATGATTTTCGGGTTCTTCGGCTTCCAGCTATTCAGTGCGCTTGGCATCTCTCAGATGGCGCTCCAGCTCTCGGGTGGTCTCTTGCTGTTGCTCGTAGCGCTACAGCTACTCACGGGTGTGGAGCAAGATCCCGGCGACGGCGATGGGTCCGTGTCCGTGGCCATGGTGCCGCTTGGAATGCCGTTGCTTGCCGGCCCCGGAGGCATTGTTGCTTTCATGATTCTTGTGGAAGAGGCGGGCGAGGATATTGTTCGTGTTCTAACCGTGGTGGTCGGACTCGCGCTCGTCCTGTTCATTTCTTGGGTCTTCATGCGCTTTGCATCGCCCATTATGAAGCTGCTCGGAGATTCGGGCATCATGCTGCTGACGCGCTTGGCGGGCATGCTGCTCGCGGCAATTGCCGCGCAGCTCATTATCAATGGCGTGATAGCCGTTGTGGAGTCGATGTAAGGCGCTTCAGGTGTGCGCCTAGCCGGGAAACCACTGGCCGGAATAGGCGCACGAACGCGCTTGGCCCGCTGGTAGCCTTAGCCCGTGGAATCTAGCCCGGAAACTCAGCGGCGCATTCAAGAGCGCTGGCTTTTAGCCCAAGGACTTCCCACAGTTTTGCCATGGCGGGCTCGGCTGCGAGCCATCCTCGGGAGAACTGCGCCGTTCATGCTCGTTATTGCGGGGATTGTTCAGCTACTGACGATCTTTGTCGCTTCGCTGGTTGGCCAAGACGATCTGGCATTCTTCGACCTGCTTTTTGACAGGCGGTTCCAGCTGATCAATGCTTTCGGTATTGCGCTGTTCGTTCTTCACTTGGTGGCGGCCTGGCTCGTATGGCGCCTCGTGAAGAAGTGCTCCCGCGCCGTCCTGAATACAACGGGCGTGATCGTGCTCGTCTATTGGCTGCTCGGAATGTCACTGTTCAATGGCATCGTACCCAATTCGGCGGGACTGCTCGGATTCTGGTCGAGGGTGGGGGTACTGCTTTTTGTAGGCTTCTTGACCTACGTCGGCTTGGGCGCTCTGCTGGCATGGACGATCCGCCGTTCCGTTAAGGAACTGACTTCGCTTGCCCCGATGATTTCACGGTTCCTGCCACTGCTCCTCATCACGGTGCTGTTCTTCTTCTTTAACACGGAGATTTGGCAGTTGGCGTTCACGTTGCCGGTGGTTCGGGTCTGGGCCATCACGGCCGTCATCATCGGACTGACGCTTGTGCTCATCGTCGCAAACAAAACTGACGAGATGCGCCGGCTACTTCGCCGCCAGCCTCTCGATGATATTGATCTTCTCGATCGGGCGCCCTTTCCTGTCGAGATGGTTCCCGAGGCGTATCCGCCGTTCACGTTCCGTGAGCGGCTGAACCTAGTATTCATCCCGGTTCTCGTCCAGTTCATCCAGATGCTGTTGTTCAGCGTTCTACTTCTCGGGTTCTTTATCGTCTTCGGAGCGTTGTCCATCCACGATGATCTCGTCAAATTGTGGACCGGGCAGCCGACCATCCCCGTTGAATTCTTTGGAATGAAGCTGCCCGTCGATCTCACGTTAGCTAAGGTCTCGCTCATTCTCGCGGCATTTTCTGGCCTAACCTTTGCGGCGTCAACAGAAACCGATGCCAGATACGAGGCGGTGTTCGGCCAGCCCATTTTCGAAGAAATGCGCATGAACCTCGCTGCCCGCGCCGCCTACAAGAACTCGATCTTGGTAGACCCCGAGGGCAAGTTCGATCCTGTTGCGCTCATTCGCACTCAGGTCGAAGATACCCGCACCGTCCTCACCGGCCGCACGGTGTGGGGTACAGGTTCTCGTGCGGATGATGGAGGAGAGCGTGAGTCCGCCGAAAGCCCGACCGGCGTCAAACCGAGCACGGATACCACGATTGACTCAGATACCACGCCGGGCACCCACG
>CAYOEJ010000065.1:0-2008 GCA_964403015.1 uncultured Arcanobacterium sp. | reverse complement strand
GATACCACGCCGGGCACCCACGCTCAACGTGGATACCCGGATGCGGATTGCTCGATAGAGCTTTCGATTTAGTCTTCGGACTTGATCCGACGACGCTCGCGTGTACGACGCGGCGAGTTTTGGCCCTGGGTGTTCGAGCTTTCACCGGCGACGCGCGTACGACGGCGCTCGCGGCGCGGCTTTTCCGTTCCAGCGTCCTCTGAGCGGCGTCCGCCGCGAGAATTACCCGAACCGCGCGAACCCTCTGAACGGCCCGAACGGTCTCCGCCGCGGCTTCCACGCCCACCGCGATCGTTGCGGCCACGAGAGCCACCGCGCGGGGTGCGGCGTCCGGTCTCACCGAGATCTTCAATCTCTTCGGCGTCGAGGCCAGCGCGAGTGCGCTCGGCGCGCGGAAGGCGACCGGTCACATCGGTGGGGATATCGAGATCGGTGTAAAGGTGATCTGAGGTGTGGTACGTCTCGACTGGCTCGGGGAAGCCGAGCGACAGGACGTTGTTGATCACGGACCAGCGCGGAGTATCTTCCCAGTCCACGAAGGTTACAGCCGTGCCCTTGTGTCCAGCGCGACCCGTTCGGCCGATGCGATGCAGGTAGGTCTTTTCGTCTTCGGGGCACTGGAAGTTGATCACGTGGGTGACGTTGTCGACGTCGATGCCGCGCGCGGCCACGTCGGTTGCCACGAGCACGTCAATCTTGCCGTTGCGGAATGCGCGCATCGCCTGCTCGCGTGCGCCCTGCCCAAGATCGCCATGGAGAGCTCCGGTGGCAAAACCCCGATCTGCGAGATCCTCGGCAACGCGAGCTGCGGTGCGTTTGGTGCGGGTAAAGATGATCGTGAGTCCGCGGCCGCGAGCTTGAAGCATACGTGCCAGAACCTCGATCTTGTTCATGGCGTGGCAGCGGTAGACGACCTGCGTTACTTCCTTCACTGTTGCTGAATCATCATCGTGATCCTGTGCGCGGATGTGCGTTGGCCTAGACATGTAGCGGCGTGCCATTGCTACGACTGGACCGGGCATGGTTGCTGAGAAGAGCATGGTGTGGCGGTTTGCGGGGGTCGCAGAAAGAATTGTCTCGACGTCCTCGAGGAAGCCGAGGTCGAGCATTTCGTCGGCTTCGTCCAGCACTACCGTGCGGATAGCCGACAGGCGCAGAGTTTTCTGCTTGAGAAGATCGATGAGGCGGCCGGGTGTTCCGACCACGATCTCGGCTCCCTTTGCAAGGGCCTTGACCTGGGGCTCGTAGGCGCGGCCACCGTACACCTCGACGATACGAATTGCGCGGTTGGCCGCAGCGTCCCGAAGATCTCCGGCAACCTGCTTGGCAAGCTCACGGGTAGGAACCACGACGAGTCCTTGCGGAGCGTCCTTGTTCTCCATCGAATCCCAGCCATCTTCGCCGGGCCCGATGACGTTTTCGATCATGGGGATGCCAAAGCCGAGGGTCTTACCCGTACCCGTCTTGGCCTGACCAATGATGTCCGCACGCTTGATGGCAATCGGCAGTGTCAGAGCCTGGATGGGGAATGGGTGGGTAATTCCCTTGGCGGCTAGCGCCTCGGTAATAGCAGCCGATACGCCGAAATCAGCGAAAGATTTACGCTCAAGGTCTAGTTCCTTGGCGTCTGCAGAAATATCTGCCTTTGGTTGGTTGATCTTTGGGGCGGACGCCTGTGAAGTATCAACAATTCCAGATTGTTCAGTCATTAAGTTTTAACCTTTAGTCTCGCGGTGCGCAGGTTAGGAGATGCACCTTGTGGCAGCCGATCGTGAAAATTCAAGCTTCTGTATACGAGACGACCGGTCAACCCGAATGGTTCAATTTTAGAGTACTTTGGCGACATACTGAGTGAGGGCGGTAAGTCTCACAGTTTCGCCCACGCCTTCGCCCGGCGCGTCGGGGCAGTGAGAAAGAAAAACGACGCCGGCCAATACCGACGTCGTCATCCTAGGTTCCTCAGCGAAGGTGGTCCCTAAGCGAAACCGAAACCTACTCGGCGCTGTGG
>CAYOEJ010000064.1:0-6767 GCA_964403015.1 uncultured Arcanobacterium sp. | reverse complement strand
GCGTCCGCCATCTCCCGCAAACGTTCTTGAAGATCCGTGACAGCCTGCCCGCCCTCCATGAGCGCGTCAGTTGCTTCACGGGTAGAAATCCCGACAGCGTTCAAGCGGTCTTCGAGGTTGTCACCCAGGCCTGCCCAGTTCTCGTCAGCGCGCATCATTTCTACGAGCTGCTCACGGGTCTCCTCCGTAGCACCACCAAGCTCGTCAAACGACGACGCCAGGTCTCTGACCTCTTGCTTGTTTCGGGCAGACGCGGAAGCCATCTTACCCAACAGGGCGACGGCACCACTGAGCGCTAACAACGGCAGGTTCGAAACAAACGCCGTCTTGAACGCGCCACCAAGCGCGGCAATCTTCCCCTTAGCACCCGCCGCAACCGTTCCGAGCAGGGACACATGCCCAGACGCGGACTCCATACCACCAAGAGCCTGACGCACCTTGAGAGTATCTAGCGCACCTCGCAGACCAGTAAACGCCTTCTCCGCGCCACCCACCAGCTTGGGGAGCGGACCTAGACCCGTTTTGATCGACACAAACGCGAGACCGGCAGCCAACACAGGACCCGGAAGTTCTGCTGCCACATCAGCGAGCTTTCCGACCACCGTCGCAAGCGGAACCATTACATCCGACGCGATAACCGCCGCCGGAACTAGCAGACTCGACATGGACGCGCCAGCGTCAGCAACAGCGACAGCCAGATCCAACGCGGGCGGAACCAACAACTCCAGCGACGTCAACAGGCCACCACCAAGGATCGCCGACGCCTGACTTGCGTAAGACAACACAGGGGAAAGCGCCGCGCTGAGCCGGGCAAAACCGCCAGCCAACAGGCCACCTAAACCAGCTAGCCGTTCAAACGTGCCAAGTAGCCCCTCGAACGTGGTCGTCTGCCCAATCCACGCAAAATCTTCCCGTATCGACTGCCCAGCAGCCGAAAATTCGCGTCCTACCTTGCCCGCTTCGATACGTAGACGAGTAAGCGTACCAACGAGGACCCCAGTCTGCCGGTCAGAAAGCCCGAGCGCTTCACGCAACTCAAAATTAGTCCCGCGCCCTGCAAGAGCAAGCCCAATCTGCTTCACGCCGTCATACACGGACTCAGAAACGCGAGACACCGCAGGTGTGATCTCGTTGATCTCATCCTTCACTCGCGTGAACAGTGCTGGCAGGTCCGCGAACGGTCCCGCCAGAACCCCTTGCCCGAGACGTCCCAACGCCGCGCCAACATTCTGGAAAGACCCCGTAACCGTGTCACCCATTGCGAGCGCGGACCCGCCGAATTTCGACTCGATTGCCGTAGCAAACATGTCAGCCGAAATCTCGCCCTTACGGCCAAGCTCCATAGCTTCCTCAGCCGTGATCCCCATCTGGTCAGCAACCAGCTGGTAAATCGGGATACCGGCCTCCATGAGCTGCATGGCCTCATCGCCCTGGAGCTTACCCTTCGCGAAAACCTTCGACCAGATAACGCCCATTTCGTCGAAGCCGACACCAGCCTGAGCCGCGCTGTCGCCAACGAGCGTGAGCACACGTTCAAGATCCTTGCCCGGTTCCACACCGGCGGCAACCATCGACTTAGCCGCTGTCGCCGCCGCGTCCAAACCGTACGCCGTGCCATCGACCGCCGCGTTCGCGTTCTCCATGACAACCGCGACATCGGACGCCGCCAGCCCCATCCCTTTAAGAGACTGTTCGGCTTGCTCAAACGCGCGCAAACGGCCAAAGCCTTTAGTGAGAGCCGTGCCCATGACAGCCCCGGTAGCAGTCGCCCCGGTAACGAGGCCGACCTTCATCGTCTTACCAATAGCGGTCGCTAGGCCAGTGCCGATCTTCTTACCCGCGCCCGACACCCCAGACGACGACGACAAGCCCTTCAGCTCAGACGTAATCTTGCCCTGAGCGCCCCGCATCGACGGAACGATCTGGACGTAAGCCTTCGCAAGTTCAACCACAAGCACACCTCACCATTCGTTGACCGTCCTAGAACAGGTCCATTGCTTCTTCGACCGTTATCCCAGTACCTTTCACGCGGCGCTCGTCGCCTGCGGTACTTGCGCCCGGACGGGGGATCGGTTTTGGACGGCGACGGTTCTTAGCCCCGTCTTCCGTTTTCGACCAGACCAGCCAGTTCAGCGCGTCAACCGCGCTGGCCAGCAGGTGCTCAGAAACCGACCAGTCAGAAGCCTCGCCACTGACTTTCCGTGACATTGCGCGTCCTAGCGGACCGTCCTTGGCCGGGTGGGTGACGATCACGTACAAATCGCGCAGATTGAACCCCGGCGCGCCCACGTCACGCAAACGCAGGCCGAGCCGGATAAGTTCGTATTCAATTTCAGTCCTAAACTCCCCGAGTAAGGCGTTTAGGACATCAATTCCCCCAGCTCGATTCCTGACGTTTCAATCCACTGTTCGGACATCTTGTTGAACGCTTGAATCGTCATAGACCGGCGGACTTTCACTGCCTCGTCGTCCATGTACTCGGCCATCACTGCCGACAAGAATTCATTAGCAGGCCGACCAATATGGTCTTCGTAGATCCCCATCGGAACGTTCTCCAGATAAGGAAGACGGATCGTTCCCGCATCGGTCACAAACTCGAACACGTCGTCCTCCGCGTGGAGCACCCGGTCAGGAGATTCAGTCTTAGCGTCTGTCTTTTTTGCCATCTTTGTTTTGTCCTCTCACAAAAAGGGTGGTCATCTTTATTACAGGGAGGGTGCAGGCAGGAACATTGCGTCTGCGAGGAAGATGACCAAAAACCTCGCCACGTCCCTGCCTGCACCACATTCAGTTAGGCTCCAGGAACAGCGCCGTCGTCGATGTACTCGTAACTCGTGTTCCCGTCCTCATCTTGCAGACAGGCGATCTCAACCTGGTACTTGATCGCGTCGTTGTGGACGTACACGACGTCCGAGTTCAGGAAGAGCTGACCCTTCGGGACAACGACTCGACGGCGCGCATCCCCGTCCTTCATCGTGAACGCCCATACCTTTTCAGAAGGCCCGACAGCGTTGTGCGCAATCGTGATCTTGCCGTCGGATTCGGTGACGTTCTCCTCACCGAACACGGCCTTCAGAACTTCAGCGTCAGCCGACTCCATGAACGTGACCGTGATCGTTTCCTGATAATCAGTAGTCAGACGGCGCTTAGTGGCACCACCCCACACCTTGATATCGGTCGTGTCACGTGAGGAAGCGAGCGAGAAGCCCTCCTCGCCAATCAAACCGCGAACGGTGAACTCTGAACCGAGTACGCTTGTAGCGTCCGTTGGAAGCGCAGATCCTACTGGTGCTGCTGCGACAGCGCCGCCCACTGATTCGGGCGCGCCAATCATAATTTCAGGCAAAGCCATAGCTTTTACTCCTTGTCTTTCTTATCGGCTGCGCCTTTCGCCGCCGAAACCTTTTCAGGTAGCCAGCCCGCGGCCAGCCACTTCTTTTCTTCCCTCACGTTTGCCACGACGCGCTTAACGTGCGGGAACGCCGGGTGTGTTACTGTTCGGGACATTCATTTCCTCCCATTTGACGAGCATGGACACAATAAATTGGTGCCGATCCAGCTCCGGCATCCGGGGGTCTGGGTACTGGAGCGGTATCGACGGGGTTGCCTCGTAGACGACCAGACCGGGGAAAGCGTGCTGGTCATTGCGGGAAACGACCGCGAATTGACCCCAAAGCTCGCGTGCCAAGTCGAAGCACTCCGGTTGGGATACGTGCCAGACCTCGATAAGGATCTGAGCCTTGTCTTGTTTGCCTGTCATCTGTCCGCCCGTGCGTGTCACCTTGATAGCGCCAGGCTCAGGATCGAGAGCATTCTGGGTACGCGCAGGGTAACCACGTTCGCGGAGGAACTCCACTACGCCGGCAACCACGTCAGCGGGAGCAGGAACTGTCGTCATCGCGCACCACCTAACGCCCTCAGCAATGTTTGATTCTTAGCGTTATCAATCATTGCTTTCGGTGTTGCCGTGAACGCTGAGGCGATCACGCGAGAATTGCCCGTCCACGTGTCAGATTCGTAGCCTTGACCGGCTGAGGCAGCGATTCGATCCGCGTGGGAACGAACCAATCCCGCAACTTCCCCGCTTTTCAGCAGCGCGGCCGCACCTTCACGGTCCATCACTACACGTTCAACCCTCATCGTCTGAACCTTTCTAGCCGCACGACCATGCCGCCGTGTCGTGTCACGGCGAGAATCGGGTTCGTTTCCCATCTCTCAACCTCGCCAATCACGCTGAACGGGCCACCCTCACGAAGATGGTTGCCTTCTGGCATGGAAACGAGGTCATCAACACCCGGAATGGGTGCCGATAACGGGCACGAAAGCCGTATCTCACGGTCTATCGGATTACGCCCGCCCGCGAACTCCTGTTGCTCCACCCGTGCCGGTTGGATCGAGTAGACGGGGAGCTGTTCGGTCGGCCAGTCCTCGAACGGCACCCGAACCGGGTTACCGTAACGATCTGTGCCATCTGCGGGACGTCGATGCAACGTACACACGGCAGTCACTCGTCTCATGGCGCGTAACCTTCATAGATCGGACTGCCTGCAATACTCACGCCGCACGAGCACCTGTCTGGGTTCCACGTGTAGTCACACCAAGGAAGATGTGACCCGCCGTAGTTGCCACCCATGCTGATCGAGAACGCTTGACCCGCCTTCCCCGTGCCAGGATCTCGCAGAGCGTCCCGCTCACTATCGAGCAGGACAAGACCGCCCGGCTGGTCACCACTAAACGTGATAGACCCCGTGAAAGACCCGTCCGTTTCCTGCATTTGCCGTATCCCTTCCGGGTTACGGAAAACGCGCGTGACCATCGAGATAACAACGTCTTTCACCGTTTCCAGAAGGTCAAGGTCATTGCCACCGTCTACACGCTGTTGGAGGGTGGGAAACTCGCGGCGCAACATGCGTTCAGCCCGCGCAATCCACCTGCCTACTAGAGCATAATCCGTGGGAATGTTGTCCCCGATCCATGAATCAATGAGCTCATCGACTGCCGTCCACACCATAAGTTTCCCACCTCCCCCTTGCTACTTCTTCGCAGTGCGCTTACGAGGCGTTGCCGGCTTGGATGTTTCAGACGCCTGTTCGGCACCCTCCGCAACCCAATCCGCGTCGAGCCGTGCCACGAACTCGTCGGGCACGTTCACAACGACCTTTGTCACTTTGTTAATCAAGCGAGCCATTTACGCACCAGCAGCCTTCTTCACCACGGCGAAGCGGTCAGTGAGCACGTGCCATGCGTAGACGACCTCCATGCGAAGAGCGACCTCGTTCTTGCGCTTCAGATCGCCGGCACCGTCCGGGTCACCGTATTCGATGACCTCGAGCGGAATCTGCTTCTGGATGCCCCAGCGGATACCGTCGCGGAAGTCGCCAACGATTGCACGGATACCCGTGTCCGTGGCCTCCGGCATACCAGAAACCGTGTCACCCACGGCCGCATTCAGCCCGAGGAACGTAGACACGTCGGTGCCCAGGCCAAGCTCAGGGTAGCGCTGCACGCCAGACGGGTCACCGTTAGCGAGCTTGCCCTGCAAGTTACCCAGCGCCCACGCCATCTTCGGATCGAGCGCGAGACCATTCACTGGCGCGTTATTAGCGATCACCAGCCCGGCAGCTGCGCGAATATCGGCATCCGCGTCCGCCGTGCCCTGCTCTACCTCCAGCGTGGTAGCCGTAAGGTAATTCGACCAGGTATCGATCGCATTTCCCGTGTGCGGGTTGATCCGGTGATACAGGCCGAGGTCAAGACCACGCGAGAGCGCGCGAGTCATCGCCGGAACCACATCCCGGTCAATAATCTGCGCCTGCGAATCCTCATCCGCCCACAGGAACTCGTTGGTCACGCGGACGGAAACCTGAAGCTTGTGAGGAACGGCCGTAACCTTTTCCCACGACGCTGACGTAGAGGACTTCTCGCCGCTTTCTTCAACAAACTCAGCCTTCACCGAGTCGTTGAACTTGACGTAGTTCACGTTGCCGAACCGCATCGGTTCGGCTCCGGACAGACGTGCCACCGTGGAGGTGGACTTGGTTTGGTCAACAATCTTTCCGAGGAACTGCTCGGGAAGGATCGCGGACAGGTTAGACGAATTCAAAGCCGTCATTTGTTACTCCTTGTTGAAAATTTGGCGTAACACCTGTTTGGTGTCACTTTCCTTTGGACTGTTCTTTGGCTGATAGCCCAACGCTGGAGCGCCCGGCCTCTTCGGACGTTCACCCAAAACTGTTTTCAGCTCATCGAAATGGGCTTGCAACTCTTCACGTGTAGATCCGCGTAGCACCGTGGCAGGAACATCCGAACCGTCCACGATCTCCGACGCCCACGCCGCCACTTGCTCGCGCGTCTTATAGGCGTCAAGCTCGCGGCTAACAGCATCAAACTTCTCTTGAAGCTTCTGCTGTTCGCTCTTGGACGCTTCCTCGATCTCGTTTAGCCTGTCAGCAGCGGCCTTGTTCTCCTTAGCGCGCGCCTCCCACTTACGAGCCATCTCCTTCCAATCCGTCTCCTGTGCAGGAGTAGAATCGGTGCTGGCAGTTTCCTGAACGTCTTGCTCACTGGTTACCGCCGTATCTTCACTTTTTTGGTTATCAGCCATGTGTTTTCCTTCCCGTGCGGGCATCAAAAACCCACCACCGTGCGGTGATGGGGAAAAATCAAAAACCTTAGTTAGCCCGAAAAGGGCTATCGTTAATCGTCTGGGGTTGAGCGACGTTCCTTGGTGCGTC
Source organism: uncultured Arcanobacterium sp. (assembly GCA_964403015.1). GTDB lineage: Bacteria > Actinomycetota > Actinomycetes > Actinomycetales > Actinomycetaceae > CAYOEJ01. The sequence continues at coordinate 33 of CAYOEJ010000064.1, read as the reverse complement.
TTTCGATAACGTCATCCATTGAAGAATTCTTTC
>CAYOEJ010000063.1:0-6965 GCA_964403015.1 uncultured Arcanobacterium sp. | reverse complement strand
CCGACCGATCACGTCGTTCTCGTCGATGACGACGGCTCTCCGATAGGCACCGCTGACCGGCTCGTCATCCACACGGACTCGACTCCGCTTCACCTTGCCTTCTCCACGTATCTGTTTGGTCCTGACGGCAGGTTATTAATCACGCGCCGGGCCCTGTCGAAGAAAACATGGCCCGGGGTGTGGACTAATTCGGCGTGTGGTCACTTAAGGAGTGGCGAAACGCCACTCGACGCCGCGCGGCGTCGAGTCACCGAAGAATTAGGCGCGGTTCCCACCGATCTTAAGATCGTTCTTCCAAACTTTCGCTATCGTGCCACGGATGCGTCCGGCGTCGTTGAAAATGAAATATGTCCCGTGATGATCGGACGGATTTCGAGCGAACTCAGCGTTGACCCTGAGGAAATCGCCGAGTACGCCTTCGTCGAATGGGCCGATTTTTGTGATGCCATTCAGGCCGTACCGTCAGCTTTTAGCCCGTGGGCGCACAGTCAAGTTGATGAGCTTGCGGGAATGCACCCGCTCGCCGTCGTGCCCGTTGAGGACCTGACACATTTCCGTGGGATGGTCGACGAGCAGGCGGAACTAGCGCTTGATGATGTGGAGCGCCGATGGAACCAGCACGTCGGCGCTGAATCCCTCGACATCTTGCCGGTTGATCTGCCCCAGTGGGCACGCAAGCTGTTCACTAACGGAGGCAAGAGGTTCCGGACGACCATGGTGTGGTGGGGATTCGTTGCTGGCGGAGGTCTCGGTTTTCCGGGCCGGGTTCGCGATGCTGCCCGCGCCGCTGCTGCCCTTGAGCTCCTTCACGTCTTCGCACTTGTCCACGACGATGTCATGGACTCGTCTGACGTGCGCCGCGGTGAACCCGCCGCGCATGCTCAAGCGCAAGAGTGGCACCGACGGTTAGATGCGTTCGGAGATTCGGAAGAGTTCGGCACATCTATTGCGATTCTGCTTGGCGACTTCCTCCATTCGCTAGCTGATTCAGTGGTAGACAAGCTACCCGGGGGCCTGCGGGAGTGCTGGTATGACATCAACGTCGAACTCCTCGCTGGCCAGCGGGCCGATCTCACAGGCTCGGCCGCGCAGCGGTCAGAAATCGGAATCGCCACTCAGGTGGCGGAACTTAAATCAGGTGCCTACACGATCGTTCGGTCCCTCGATCTCGGTGCTCGCGCGGCGCGCGCCGGTGACGCGACGTTAACCGCGCTCAGAGAATACGGCATGAGTCTCGGTCGCGCATTTGCCTGGCGCGATGACATCATCGGAGTCTGGGGAGACACCGAACTTAGTGGCAAACCGGCAGGCGATGATCTCATCACCCGAAAACCAACGATTATTCTGGCCCTCGGGGCAGATCGTCTGAGCCCGGAAGGGCGCAGACGTCTCGACAGCCTTGACGCTGATGCCTCACCCAGCGACATCCATGCTGTTGCCGCCGAACTCGAAGCGCTTGGCGTTCGCGATCAGGTTGAAAAGCTGATTGACGAGGAAGCACGCAGTGCCCGCGCCTCCTTGGCGAATGAACATATTGATACACGAGCCGCCGCAGGTTTAACTGCGGCCATTGAAAAGATTGCGTGGCGTTACGTATGACTAAAGTCGTCATTATTGGAGCAGGTTTGTCCGGTCTGAGCGCAGCCTGCCATCTCGCAGGCCGAGGATACGATGTCCACACCGTTGAACGCGAGGACCAACCGGGCGGGCGTAACCAGCGGGTGGTGCAGGACGGCTTCACCTTTGACACGGGTGCCACTGTGATGACCTTGCCGAACCTTCTTGACTCCGTGCTCAGCCAAGTCGATGCGTCAGTTGACGAGTTGGTGCCCATGAGGCGACTCGACCCTGGCTACCGATCGTTCTTCTCCGATGGCTCAACGATCGACACGCGCGCCAGCGTTGCCGATATGCGAGCCGAAATCGAGGCCAAAAGCGGATCCTCGGACGCCGCCCAGTTTGAACCGTTCGTGGCGTGGCTCAAACGGTTGAATGACGTCGAGATGCCTCACTTCATTGACAAGAACTACAACTCCGTCCTGTCACTTTTTAATCCGCCTGGACCGGGCTTCAAAATTCTTCGCCTCGGTGGCCTGAAAAAACTCGGATCGGCCATTTCCTCGTTCTTTGATGATGACCGCCTTCACCGTATTTTTACCTTCCAAGCGCTGTACGCGGGAATGGCGCCCGATGATGCACTGGCCATCTATGCAGTCATTTCTTACATGGATTCGATACAGGGAGTGTGGCACCCCACGGGCGGGATGGGCGCGGTGGCCGAAGCGATGGCCACGGCGGGCTCCAATGCTGGAGTCCGTATTGACTATGGCCGAACTGTCACATCGATCGTCACCGCTTCTGATGGACGCGCCACCGGCGTCGACATGGCAGACGGTGAGCGAATTCAGGCAGACGCCGTCGTGTCCACTTTGGATCTTCCGACGATGTATCGCTCTATTCTGCCTCAGGTAAGCGTCCCGCGGAAATTGACGCACGGAACCTATTCACCGTCGGCGGTGGTATGGCACATAGGAGTCCGAGGAGACTTACCTGCGCAAGCTGTGCACCACAACATTCATTTTGGTGAGCAGTGGGGCGAATCTTTTGACGCTCTCACGAAGCAACACAAGCTTATGCCAGATCCTTCCCGACTCGTGAGCATCCAGTCAGTGAGTGAACCTAGCCTTGCCCCTGATGGGTGTCACACTCTGTACGTTCTGGAACCAGTTCCCAATAACCGAAGTGGGATCGATTGGAACGCCAGTGAGGCGACGTTTAGAGATCGTCTGATGACTTTCCTTGATGAGAACGACTATCCCACCGACGTGGTCACCGAGAAGATGTACACCCCCTACGATTGGGCACGTTCTGGGATGGCTCAGGGGACTCCCTTTGCGATGTCCCATATCCTGCGCCAAACCGGGCCATGGCGACCGCAAAATATCGATCGCCGCGTGGGCGGCCTCGTCTTCGCTGGATCGGGCACGATACCCGGCGTCGGGGTACCGATGGTTCTCATCAGTGGCAAGTTGGCGGCCGACCGCGTGGACGAGTGGGTGGGGCGTGGGAAATGACTGAACTGACTGCATCGCCGTCGCCCGAACTCGTCTCCTCCGGCTACGCACAGTGCCAGGCGATCACGAAAGCGCACGGGACGACGTACTTTTGGGGCGCCGCAATTCTACCTGTGGAGCAACGCCAGCACGTCTTCGCGCTCTATGCGCTCGCTCGACTCGCTGATGACATCGTGGATGCTGACGACGACGCAACGAGCCCCACAAACATCGCCGCCACGACCGCGCGATTGGATGCCTTTGAGGACCGCTTCTATCAGGCAATCACCGAAGGAGTGCGCACTGACGATGCCGTGATGGCGGCCGTGCGAACAAGCGTCAGTGGGCTCGGCCTTCCACGCGAGCATTTCGAACGATTCTTTGGTGCCATGCGCCAAGATCTCACCGTGACGAGCTATCGCACGTGGGATGACCTCCTGGGCTACATGGACGGTTCGGCTGCAGTTATCGGAGAAATGATGGTTCCGGTGCTTCAAGCGGACCCATCTGGAGCGCTTGAACCTGCCCGTCAATTGGGCGTGGCATTCCAAGTGACCAATTTCCTGCGCGATATTGGGGAGGATCTTGACCGGGGCAGGGTCTATATGCCCGAAGAAGATCTCGATCGATTTGGGATAGACATTAACGCCCGTGTGGTGGACGAATCGTGGCGCGCGTTCATGCGCTTCCAGATTTCTCGTAATCGTGATATTTATGTGCTCTCAGAACCGGGACTCGCAATGATGCCACGGAGCTCAGCTCGGACTGTCGCCACCGCGAAGGTGCTGTACGCCCAAATTCTTGATCGTATTGAGGCGCGTGACTACGACGTGTTTAATGACCGCGCTCGCGTTCCGACGGCCGTGAAAGCACTCACCGCGCTCCGCGGTTTAACGTCGAGAAAACCGGCGACGTGGGGAGCCTCGTGAGCGGGCTGTACCTCATCGTTCTCTTAGTTGCGATTGGTTGCATGCTTCTTGTGGATTATCGTTGGAAGCTGTTCTTTTTCGACGACGTCCGACCAGCCCTAGCAACCACCGTCCTGCTCGTGCTGTTTTTCTTGGCGTGGGACGTTGTGGGTATTGAATCAGGAATTTTCTTTATCGGGGACAACGACCTCATGACAGGCCTTGAAATCCTGCCTGAATTGCCGATCGAAGAACCGGTGTTCCTCGTCCTGCTCGTGCAGTCGGCGATGAACTTTTGGGGAGCAGGGCGCCAACTGGTTGAACGGAGGGAGTCGCGATGAGTTATCCACTTCTGTCCCTTCTCGTGGTGGTCAGTGCTGCGATGATCAGCGTCCTGCTCGTGTGGGGCGGTTCGCGACCAGGTTGGCGTGCCCTGTTCACAGGTCTTGCAGGTGTGTCCGTGCTGACAGCAATGTTCGATCCGCTCATCATCTACTTCGGGATGGTCGACTATGATCCGGACACGCTTCTGGGACCATCCGTCGGACCCGCACCGATCGGAGATTTTAGCTACGCCATAGCCGCGGGTCTTCTTGGCCCTGCTATCTACATGTTCCTTCGCAGATCGAAACTGAGCAACGGAGACGCTCCCGGCGAGGGGCACGGTGAGGCGAAGTCGGAGCGAGGAGCGACTCGCTCCGCACCACATAAGGATCTACATGAACGTTCTTAGAGATATCGTGCTTGCTTCCCGCCCACTATCGTGGGTGAATACTGCCTACCCGTTTGGAATGGCGTGGCTCCTCGCAACCGGAGAGGCAGATGCGGTCTTTTGGGTCGGGGTCATCTTTTTCCTCATCCCATACAACCTGCTCATGTATGGCGTCAACGACGTGTTCGATTACGAATCAGACGTGCGAAACCCCCGCAAGGGTGGCATCGAAGGTGCCCTCGTCGATCGAACTCACCTGCGTCCATTGCTTTTGTGGTCGGTATTCCTTCCGATCCCAGGCGCATTGTGGCTCATGTGGGCGGGGGATGCGTGGTCAAACATCGTTCTTGTGGTCGTGTTGTTCGCCGTCGTCGCTTATTCCGCACCTGTTCTACGCTTTAAGGAACGCCCGGTCCTCGATTCGGCCACGTCGGCAACCCATTTCGTCGGACCCGCCGTTTATGGCTGGACGCTCAGCGGGGCCACGTTCACCGCACCTGTGATCCTTGCACTCGTCGCGTTCTTTGCGTGGGGCATGGCCTCTCAGGCATTCGGGGCGATTCAAGACATTAAGGCGGATCGCGCAGGAAACGTTGGCTCGATCGCCACATCTCTCGGTGCGCGTACGACGGTTCGCGTCGTCACCGGTCTCTATGTGCTCGCGATGATTCTACTCGTGGTGGCGGGACCACACGTCGCCTGGACGGCGGCACTAATTCTTCCATATCTCATTTTTATGGTGGCTCCGTTTTGGAACATCACGGACCGTACGTGCGAGAAGGCGAACATCGGATGGCGCCGGTTCCTCACAATTAACTTCGCAGTGGGCGCAGCGCTGACGATCGGCACCCTGGCCATTCTTCGGTTTGGATAAACTGAACGACAAACGGTGAGGGGCGGACCAACCGGTCCGCCCCTCACGTTATACGAAGAAACTAGCCTTCGATCGATGCAACGAGCTTGGCAAGCTTGGACTTGCGATTCGCTGCATTGTTCTTGTGGAGAACTCCCTTGGAAACAGCCTTGTCGAGCTTGCGGCTAGCAATGCGGAGCGACTCCTGCGCTTCCTCAACGTTGCCAGCTTCCACAGCCTCGCGGGTCTTACGGACGAGCGAGCGAACCTCGGTCTTGTAAGCCTTGTTGCGGACGCGGCGCTTCTCGTTGGTCTTGTTTCGCTTGATCTGGGACTTAATGTTTGCCACTGATAACTCTTTCGTTTTGCTTGGTGGCCTCGTGGGCCTCGGTCGGTTGAGGGCTTGCCATCTTCGGACTGAGGCGTGGGGCGCCCGTGGAAAGAAGAGTGACCGGACCTTTCACCCGACCAGGTTCAAAGTCCAATAGGCAACTCTAGCAAACGCAAAGGCGCCGCAAAAGCGAGGATGCCGGTGCATCTGCTCACTTTTGCGGCGCCGAAGTCACGTGGCACCTAGGCCGAGGTCTTACTTATCGTCGGTCAGCTTCTCTTCAGCTTCAACAGCCTTTGCCTTCGCGCCGTCACGGGCGTCAGCGGCGGTGTTCTTCACGTCAGCCGAAGCCTGATCCTTCTTGCCGTCGAATTCCATCGACTTGTTGTCAGTCGCGTCTCCGATTGCTTCCTTGGCCTTGCCCATAGCAGACTGTGCGCCGTGCTTGATGTCATCCTTGAAGCCCATGGTTGTCTCCTTTACGTGTACAACTCAGATCAGTTGCGATCTGCTTACCTCACCAACACTAGGGAGCCAACCTTGGATAAGTCTGAAAATGGTTGAATCTGCATCTAAATTGCGCTGTGCGCGCAAGCGACGGCGCACACATGCCCAGTGTGTGCAGTTCGGACTAGCCGTGCAGATTCTTCAGGGCCCGCACCACGTCGTCGTAGATATCCTTGCGCAGGAACGAGCCTTCGCGGCGGATCTGATCCATGTGCGCAACGAGCAGGCGGTCGAGCCTAACCTCGGACGGCCGACCCTTGTGATCCCATTCGCCGGAGCCCACGTCCATCCAGTGCCGGCCCCACTTGGCTTCCCACTCGGCGTCGTGCGTGTTGTCCTTCGACGTCATCTGACTGAAGATAACGTGCTCCTCCGTATCGGCGAGCACCAGCACGGGGCGGTCCTTGCCGCGCCCGTCGTTCTCGTCGAACGGCACCCACGCCCACACAACCTCGCCGGGATCGGGCGCTCCGTTGCGCTGCGGCTCGTACTCGAAATCGGGCAGGCCCAAGCGGGCGACGTCGTATTCAATCGCGCGATCGCGGGGGCCTGGAAGCTTTCCCGACGACGATCCGCGGCTCTTATTCGAACCCTTGGCTTG
>CAYOEJ010000062.1:0-7302 GCA_964403015.1 uncultured Arcanobacterium sp. | reverse complement strand
CGCCAATAGTCGGGCGTGAAGTGGCATTGCTCGTACGATGCCAGTACACCCGAGTCCATGCGCATGAGCATCATCGAAATGTCCTCTACATCCACGGTTTCATTCAAACCGGTTTGGCTCAGCGGTGGCCAATTGTCGCGGGAGAACCAGTCCTGCATCAGTTCGTTCGAATGATCGGCGCGGGAGCCGATCTGACCGTAGAGCATAAGATCACCCATTGTTACAACATCCCGTGTGCTCGATCCAGCGAGTCAGTGCATCACGTCAATGTCATGGGCCGCCTTTTGCAGGAGAAGACCAGTGCCGTGCTTGCGGGTAGCATGCCAATCTTTGAAGTAGAAGTCGCCGCCCGTTCCCACAAAGTGGCGGCACCAGATGGCTTTAACCTCGCCGATACGGCCATTCAGAATGAGCTCGCGCATACTGCGAACCACCTGCATGTGGCGCATATTATGACCCACATACAGGCGCGAACCAGTCTGATAAGCAGTCTCGAGAATCTTGGTTGCAGAATCTAAGGTGATGGCCAAGGGCTTCTCGACGTAAACCGCAATCCCCGCCTCGAGGAGTTCGCACGCGATGTCCGCATGGGTGTCGTCAGGCGAGGTGATGAAGGCAGCTTCGATTCCGACGTCGATAAGTTCAGTCACAGTGGCGGTAATTGCGAACGGTCAAGACACACGTGAGGGTCGGCCCAATCAGGACCGACCCTCACGGCGTTACTTTTCCGCTAGCTAGTCAGCGGCGAGCTCCTGCTCTGCCGCAATAGCGCGCTGGATAGCGTCGGAGAGTGCGTCCTGCGCCTCACCGTATGCCGCCCAGTCGCCGGAGTTGAGCGATGCTTCGGAGTCCTCGATCGCCGTCTTGGCATCTTGAAGTGCCTGGTCGAGGCGCTCTTGTGCTGAGCCTGTGCCCGGAGCAGGTGCTGGAGCGGTCGAGTCTTCCGTTGGTTCGTCCGTCGGTTCGTCCGTCGGATCCGCGGTCGGCTCATCCGTGGGGTCTCCACCCGTAACGTCGGGATCAACTTCGCCGCCCTCAACCGGAGCTTCCTTCTCACCCACGATATCGGCGTCGCCGGCGTTAACACCGGAGTCACCGCCGAAGACCTCATCCAAGGACTCGTCGAGGGTGGGCGCAAAGCCAACCTGATCACCGAACAACGTCAGCACGTACTGGAGGGTTGGGTACTGCGTACCCGACGACGCCTGAACGTAGATCGGCTGGACGTAGAGCAGACCGTCACCAACCGGCAGCGAGAGGAGGTTACCTTCAAGAATCTCGGTACCACCCTGACGCAGCAGGTTGAGGTCGGTGGAGACCTCAGGGTTCGTGAGCATCGTGTTCTCGGCCTGACCCGGACCCGGAACAGTCAGGTCTCGCGGCAACTCCAGCAGCCTGAACTGACCGTAAGAATCGGCGATAGTGCCCGTTTCGGAACCTGCATTCCCATCCGCGGCAAGGAAGCCGGTCATGATGTTTCGGTTCGAGGTACCACCAGGGATGTAGGACGTGGTGAGCGAGAACGAAGGCTCGTCCTGTCCCGGCATCTTCAAGGAGAGGTAGTACGGGGGCTGAGCCGGAGTGCCGGCGTTCGCGGGCATGGTGGGTTCGCGCGGAACATTCCAGAAGTCACCACCGGAGTAGAACGACTTCGCGTCGGTCACGTGGTAGCGAGCAAGCAGCTGGCGCTGAACCTTGAACAGATCCTCCGGGTAGCGCACGTGAGCAATCAGATCACCGGGCATCTCAGCCAGAGGAGTGATCTGACCCGGGAAGATCTTGCTCCACGCATTGAGGATCGGATCATCCTGATCCCACTGGTAAAGGGTCACAGATCCGTCGTAAGCATTCACAACGGCCTTAACGGAGTTGCGGATGTAGTTGATCTCGTCAGGCGCATTCCCGATCATTCCGCCGCCAAGTGTCAGCGAGTCAAGCGTCGCCTCTTCGAGGGTTTCACGTGCTGAATACGGGTAGTTGTTCGACGTCGTGTAGCCGTCAATGATCCACACGAGATCCTTGTCCGTATCCGGGTTGTCATCCATGTCGATGACGGCCGGAACCGCCTTCGAATCGAGAGTCAGGTAGGGAGCTACCTTGCTGATTCTCTGGTGCGGATCGCGGTCGAAAAGAATCTGTGATTCTGACGTAACACGATCGGAGAAGAACATTTCAGTGGATCGGAACTTGATCGCGAACATGAGCTTCTCGAACGTGTTGCCAATCGACGGACCGCCGTCACCCGTGTAGGTGTTCTTAACCTCGCCGTTTGGCGCCTCGTCATCGGGGTAGTCGGTCTCCCACGGATCGGTACCTTCCGGCGCGCCGACGATGGAGTACGACGGCGATTGCTGGCCAAAGTAGACGCGCGGCTCGTAGTCGCCCATCTCGCCTTCGGAAGGAATACCCGCTTCCCAGAAGGCCGGATCACCCTTCGGCGTCACGGTGTTGCCGTACGCTGCAGCCACGCCAAAGCCGTGGGTGTAGACGGTGTGGTCGTTCACCCAAGACCGGCGTTCATTATCGAGGCCAGCGAGGTTGAGCTCGCGCACGGCGATAACCGTATCGCGCAGCTCGCCGTCGATCGTGTATCGATCGACGGTCAGCGGCTCAAGGAACTGGTAGTACTGACGGTTCTGCTGCAGCTGATTAAACGAGGGATCCACAATGTTTGGATCCAGCAGGCGAATCTGCGCGGCGGTGTCGGAGTCCTTGCGCAGCTGACCCGCCTCGACCTCGGTGCGAGCATCGTAGGGCTGAGTCTCAACATCCTCTTCCTCAAGGCCGTAGGCCGCAAGCGTTGCGTCAATGTTGCGCTGGATGTACTCGGATTCGAGTTCTGCGGCGTTGGGTCGCACCTTGAAGTTCTGCACAATTGCGGGGTAAATCATGTTTGCCACAATGGCGGTCAAAAGGACTGCGGCCATTCCTACGACGGCCGGCTTCCAGCGCCTGCGAATCGCTCCGAACAGGAAGAGCGCGGCGATAAGAGCGGTGGCGATGGCCAAGATGGTGAGCGCCGGCTTCGAGGCATTGATATCGGTGAACGTAGCGCCAGAGAAGCGCTGGTTGTTTCCAAGCAGCAGATCGTAGCGAGCCAGCCAGTAGTTGACGGCAACGAGCAAAGCACCAATGGCAAGAAGGATGCCGAGGTGAAGCTGGAGCTTCTTAGAAAGATGGAGCTTTCCATTCTTGCCACCGATGTGGCCACCAATCCAGTAGCCGATGCCCGCGGCAAGGAAGCTGAGAACAAGAAGAGTAAAGAGGAACGACATCAGGGCGGTGATCGCGGGCAATGTGAAGACGTAGAAGGACACGTCCAGCCCGAACTCCGGATCCTTTTGACCAAAGCTGCCGCCGTTGAGCCACAGAAGGAAGGTTCGCCAGTCGCCTGCTAGCCGCGTGCCGAACAGGCCGCCCACGATGAGTGGAAGCAGACCGTACGTCAGAAGCTTGTATTTGTGCGCGAAGTTCACATACTCGGACATGGGGTTCGAGACGTTAGCCACGGCGTCGTCGTCGGACTTCTTCCCCAGTGCAATACGCAGGTTAATCGCGAAAACAATGGCCACGAGAATCAGGCCGATAGCACCGAGCGCAATTGATGCGCCGTACTGGGTCCAGAAGACTCGTGCTGCTTCAATCTGTTCGAACCACTTCAGTTCGGTCCAGAAATTCGCGAAGATCGTGACGCCGAAAACGAGCAGGGCCAAAACGATCAGCGTGGGGAAGAAAGCTCCGCCGCTCAGACCGCTGGACTTGCCCGCCGCAGGACGGTTCGCAGGGTTCATAGGTGTGGACAAAATATGTTCCTCAAGTTCCTTCTTAGTCGTCCGAAAACGACGTACTTGAACGCCGCTAGACAATTAGGCGGCACTTGTAAAACCGTACCCCAGATAGAGGTGCACTTTCCATGCAGGTTGGTCATAGTTTGGGCGTGTGAAACAATGTCCGAATGACTGAGATTAATACGCCAACCGCGTTACGCGACGCGACTTTAGACATCGAACGCCACGTCGCCCGCGGGGGCTGGGATGGTCCGATTCGCCTATTCGCCCTCATTCGCGCACACGAAGCCCTACAGAAAAATCCGGAACTCGCGGATGAACTTCCCGCTGACGTGTCCGCCGGATCCATTACCGATCCAAAGCTTCTCTTTTCCGTCGAGCAGGAGGACCTTCCCGAGGTCGAAACCTTGGAGGAACTCCTCAGTCGGGTGGTGTGGCCAGACGAAGTGGATGGCGCCGCACTGAGCGTTGAGCGGATTGTTCTCCCGCCGTCGGCCGAGGTCAATCTCCCCAAGGATGAGGCCGAAGCGTTAAAGGTTCTCCAGAACCACCCCGACCGCCAGGACGTTCGCATTGTGGTCGCGGTTCTTCGCGACGGCGAGACCTGGTCCGCCATCCGAATGAAGGAGCACGACGACGATCTGAAGGTCCTTTCCGGACCCGAGCTTGTACCGGGCCTGGCCGAAGGGTTAAAGACGACCTTCGTCAGTGACGAGGACATGCGTTCGAATTAGGCTCGTCCGACGGGCTCGGGGTTTGGCCGGTTAGGTTCGGCCGACGAGAGGGTTTAGCCAGTTAGGCTCGTCCGACGAGAGTGTTTAGCCAGCGTTGATGTGCCCAGAAGGCTGCGGCGCATTCGCGATGACGTCCGCACAGCTTTCCAGCCCACTGGTGTCGTCGGCGCCGATCGCTTCAACGGCCTCGATTGCGTCGGGCATTGTTCGCACCGCCCAAACATTGAGTCCGTCCGGAACGTAGCCTTCGGTCTCTAGACAGTTGAGTGCGGGTGCGAGAAAATCGGTGGCATCCTTACGCGCCGCGCCTGCCATTTTGTGCCGGATTCCGCCGATCGGACCGATGTCGCCGTCCCACGCAACCGTCCCGGTTCCAGCGATGCGCGCGTCCCCACCCAGTGATTCGGGTGTCACAGCGTCGTAAATCGCGAGCGTAAACATGCTGCCCGCGCTCGGCCCACCGATGCCATCCACTACGTAGGAAACATCGGCGGGCAGTTCAACGTCCGTGATGTTGATAAGGACGCCGAGCAGAGAGCCGGGATTCTCATAGCCAGTTGGGTCATCGGGGTACGGAACCGTGGTGATCGTGAGTTCTTCGGTTGCGCCGTCTCTTTCGACGCGAATGACGACGTCGGTGCCCGGCTCAGTTTGGTCCAGCACGGCTGAGAGACTGCGGAACGTGGTGACCTCACGGAACTCACCGTCGGTCACGGGTGCCTTGACCCCCGTAATCACATCGCCTTGCTCCACAATGTCCGCCGCGGCCGAACCTTCTGAAACACCCGCGATTTCAACCGTCATCGAGACGTCCATGCCAGCCAGTTCGAACGCGGCAGCCGCAGCGAAGTCCTGCGAAAAGTCCATCTGCTGCATGTTGTATTCGGTCACCTGTTTGGACGTCACAGTCTCCGGATAGAGCAACCGCACCGGGGTGATGTCCGAATGTGTGTCAAAGATTGCGCGAGCTACTTCGCCACCCACAATTCCGCCGTCGGCATTACCAAACGCACTGACGGTGGTCAGCAAAAGCTCCGTATTCGAGTCATACGTTTCGGCACCAGAGATCTCGAGGACGGGCACGCCGTCTATCTCCGAGGTGACATCGAGAACCGGGCCCGGCTTTTGCACGAGGAAGCTGGACGGCATGGCCACGCCAATGGCAACGAACAGAACGAAGGTGGCTCCCGCGATGGTCGTGCGGGTCGACTTCTGTCGCGCGGCAAGGCGAGGGTAGCGATAGGTGTTCGTGTGAGCGTCGCTCATCATCCCTCCCGGTGACTCTCTGCGAATAGAGTACCGCTCCCCCGCCTTTTCGCGTAACGCGCAGCATCAACAATTGTCCATTGCCACGGCATTCACTACCCTTGAGGGGTACCCCAAGGAGGAGTATATGAGCGAAAACCCCAACGGCGATCAGAACCACGACGAGTGGCAGGAGATGCTGCGCGCTATCCTCGGTCCTGGCGCCGCCGACGAAATCATCCGATCTTTAGAATCACAGGGTATCGATGCCAACGAGCAGATGAAGAATATGCTCAATCAGCAAAACATTGGCATGATCACCAGCCAGATTCAGGCGATGCTCGGTTCCTCTGGTGACGGCCCAGTCAATTGGAAAATTGCCGAGAAGGTTGCGCGGGATACGATCACGAGCCAGCACATGGATCGGGTTAGTGGCGCCGACGGCGATCGGGCGCGCAACGCCCTGAGCACGGCTTCGCTGTGGCTTGACGCTGTTACGGATATCGACCCGACGACGGGTCCGAATATGGCGTGGAGTCGTCTCGACTGGGTTGCCCACTCTCTTCCCACATTCCGCCGCCTTCTCGAACCGCTCGGGGAGAACATTTCCCGCGCATTCGCCGATACCTTCCGCGATCAGATGCAGCACATGCCACCCGAGATGGCGCAGATGATGGGTGATCCCACCGCGGTCATGACGAAGATTATCGCTTCCTTCCTCGGCATGCAGTACGGCGGAGCGCTCGCCGAACTTGCCGTTGCCTGCTTTGGTTCTACAGATACGGGAATTCCGCTCGTCGAAGGTTCCTCTGCCGCGCTCGTGCCCGCTAACATCGCCGAATTCTCTAAGGATCTCGAAGCACCAGACGAGGAGATTCTCCTTTACGTGGCGGTACGCGAGGCCGCTGGAGCTCGACTCTTCACGCGCGTTCCGTGGCTGCGCTCCCGCGTGGTGGACACCGTGGCTGAGTTCGCGCGCGGTATCGAGATCGACATGGAATCGATCGAAGAGCAGGTTCGCGGGATGTCGCTCGAGAATCCAGCCTCTATGCAGGAGTTGGATCTTTCGGGAGTATTCGTGATGGAGCTGTCTGAGAGCCAGAGAGACGCGATTGCGCGCCTTGAACACCTTCTGTCGTTGATCGAGGGCTGGGTTGCCGAAGTTTCTGCTCGTGCTGTTGCCGCGCACCTGCCCAACGCCGTGCCGCTTCGTGAAATGTTCATGCGTCGCAACGCGACGAACAATCCGTCGAAGTACGTGTGGGGCTCGCAGATTGGCGTGGAGCTGGCACCTAGGCGACTTCGCGATGCCGCTCATTTCTGGCAGCTAGCCGAAGGCAAGCTGGGCCAGAGCGAACGCGACAAGCTCTGGTCACACCCCGACCTGCTTCCAAACCCCGAAGCTCTCGACAATCCCGATAAATTCTTCGGATCTGACGAGGCCGATATTGAGGCCGAACTGGATTCCTTCTTGGCAGACCTCTTCAACGACGCCGATGGCCAAGGCCCGCACGAGAAAGCTTTTGGTGAGCCGC
>CAYOEJ010000061.1:4454-7335 GCA_964403015.1 uncultured Arcanobacterium sp. | reverse complement strand
CAGCGCACGCAACGCATCGCTCCGATGCGGAGTTCGCCGACCTAACGCGGATCCGTTACGTACAATGTCGAACCCGGAGCCATGCCAGTAAGCATCGCGGTACCCGAGCCAAATTCTGTCGTCACTTCAAAAGGAGCATACGCGATGTCAAGACCGGCCACCACGCTCATTGCCACACCGTCATAATCCTTCGCGAACCTCACCCAGTCCACCGTCATGGTTGGTACGCCCGATGCGCCACCCCAAGTTCCCATCGAACCACCGGTAGCCCAAGCTTGGCGTGCAGGATACTTTTCGACCACCCCACGGAGGTCTTCAATCGATTCAAGTCTGTAGATCCGCAGGTCATCTCGCACACTGCCCTTGACGAGCGAGTCGGCGTCGATATCGTCGCAGTCGTCGCCGAATACCTGCGCTGTAGCCTTCACATCCTGCCAGTGCGCCTGTTCACCCTCGAGAGCCCCATCCGTAAGATCATCGAAACGATGCTCGTAGCGGATGTCTTCTTCGGAGAGCATGAGATCCGACGGAGAGGCAACAGAAAACCCCAGCCACGTATCAAAGGGCACCTGCGACGTGATTTCCCAGTTACACTCGGTGATTCGCGGTGGTGCTCCAATCACGTACCGAGCACGCCACTGGCGGGCACTCCCCTGGTAAACCGATTCTTGGAGATAGGCGCTGTCCGGATCAGCAGACAGCCATTCAAGGTTGGGCAATGCAAACACACGCTGAGCAATCTCGTCGAGCCGGGACCGGCGCTCTTGGCCCATGAGCGCATCGACAATGATTCGCTCCTCGTACTCCCCGAATGCATACACGCAGGTAACCTGCGAGATGACTTGCGCGACTAAACGAGCAAGCAACTCCTTCGCAGTTCGACCATCTGAAAAGCGTGCACCCTCAGAAAGCGCTGCTTCTAGCCACGTAATCGCCGCATCAGCATGCGCTTGGGAGACGCTGACAGCCTCGGCCACTGAGTCAATAGACCTGCCGAGCGGGTCATCATTGTCACCCCCGCCAATCAACTGCAGCGAAACCTTGGGCCTTGGCTGGAGTACGAAGATTCCGATATCTGGTAAACCTACAGCCCAAGCCTCAGGCGCTAGTCGCTCCTTGAGGCTCAGCGGAACCGCGTGCGGGCGCAACTCTCGAGCGAGTTCGATCATAACTGCCCGACGCTGGATTCCCGGTGATACCTGAAGTTCAGACGCGTGCCATGGAGCGACGGGATCCTTCCCAACGGCACTCCTCGCAAGCCCAGCAATTCGTTTAGAAATGCTCTTCATTTGCTGGCGTTCCTCCCGAGCTTTCCGGCCACCCGACCAAATTATCCTGTTACCAGATCAAAGAGTCTCGCGGAAACGACGCAGGCGCTTGAGCGTCTCATCCTTCCCTAGGATCGCCATCGAATCAATCACGGGCAGCGAGACGTTTGTACCGGTCATCGCAACGAATAGCGGCCCGTATGCAAAGCGAGGCTTCACTTCGAGTCCTTCGACGACGTCGGCGTCAAACGTTGCCTTGATAGCTTCCGCGGTGAAGTCTTCCAGTTTCCCAAATGAATCAATCGCGGTGTCGAGCACCTGCGGCGTCGTGTCGCGCAGCTTGCTTACAGCCTTCTCTTGGTACTCAATTTCCTCGGTGTCGGTGAAGAGGAAGGCCATCAGCGCTGGAGCCTCTCCCAGTAACTGGATGCGAGTCTGAACAAGTGGAGCTGCGGCATCGAGAAGACGCTTCGTATCGTCGTCGGCGTCATCGTAGGAATCAACCGAAACCAGACCCGCGCTCTTCAAGAATGGGACCAGACGATCTCGCAGATCTTCCACCTCAAGCATGCGGATGTGCTCGGCGTTGATGGCCACACACTTCTTATCGTCGAATCGGGCGGGGTTCGGGTTCACGTCCTCGATGTCGAAGGCGGCGATGAGCTCGTCCTTCGAGAAGAGGTCACGGTCTGGCGCGATCGACCAGCCGAGGAGGCCGAGATAGTTGAGCAGACCTTCGGGAATCATGCCGCGTTCGCGGTGAAGTAGGAGGCTCGACTCGGGATCGCGCTTGGACAGCTTCTTGTTCCCCTCACCCATCACATACGGTAGGTGGCCAAATTCGGGCATCTGCTTGCACAGCCCGAGCTCGATGAGCGCTTCGTAGAGCACGATTTGGCGTGGGGTCGACGAAAGGAGGTCTTCACCGCGCAACACATGGGTGATTTCCATGAGAGCGTCGTCGACGGGGTTAGTGAGTGTGTAAAGCGGCTGGCCATTGGCTCGCATGATCACGTAGTCGGGAACCGAACCGGGCTTGAAGGTAATCTCGCCGCGCACAAGGTCCGTGAAAGTGACATCCGTTTCCGGCATCCGCATGCGGAGCACAGGCTCGCGCCCCTCGGCGCGATAGGCAGCCTTCTGCTCTTCCGTGAGGTCGCGATCGAAGCCGTCGTAGCCGAGCTTAGGATCCTGCCCCTTGGCACGGTGACGCTCCTCGACTTCCTGCGGGGTTGAGAAGGACTCATACGCGTAGCCGCCCTCGAGCAGCTTCTTGGCGACGTCGGCGTAGATATCCATACGCTCGGACTGTCGGTATGGCCCGTGCGGGCCCCCGACCTCAACGCCCTCGTCCCAATCCATGCCGAGCCAGCGCAGGGAGTCCAAGATTTGTTCGTAGGATTCTTGGGAATCGCGTGCCGCGTCCGTGTCTTCAATGCGGAACACGAACGTGCCCCCCACGTGGCGCGCATAGGCCCAGTTGAACAGGCACGTGCGGATCAGGCCAACGTGGGGTGTTCCCGTGGGCGACGGACAAAAACGGACGCGAATGTCAGATGCAGTAGTCATGATGTTTCTAGAATAGCGCTCTTATCGCCGACGACGGTACCTGC
>CAYOEJ010000061.1:2300-4354 GCA_964403015.1 uncultured Arcanobacterium sp. | reverse complement strand
GTTCGTACCGCAGGGCGCGTTGGCTTGCGGCAGCGGTCCGCGGCGCCGCAAAGTCCCGGTCCGATCCACCGATGCCCCGCTCCTTGGCTGCTTACGCACTCGAGGGTCGCCGAACCGACGAGATCCGCACAGGACCGCTACCAGCGACTATCGTGGTGAGTATGAACTTTGACGACCTTAAGATGGACGACCTTCGAAACGACGGCTCACTGAAGTGGTCGCTCTTTCCCGATGCTATCGGCATGTTCGTGGCAGAGATGGACTACGGGATTGCACCTCCCTTGAGGAAGGCCATCGAAAACGCCGCACATTCGTCCGGCATCGGATACCGTTCGCCTGCAAATCTCGCAGATACTCGGCAGGCAACCGCTGGGTGGTACTCCAGGAATACTTCGTGGCCCGTTAGTGCTGACCAAGTTTATCTGATTCCCGACGTCATCACCGGCGCCCGCATCGCGATTGAGGAACTCACACCTGCCGACTCACCGATCATCGTCCCCACCCCCGCCTATATGAAGTTCTTCAAGCTCATACCTGAGCTTGGTCGAGAGGTGATTGAGGTTCCTTCGCTCGTCGAGGGCAACCGCTACTCTCTCAACCTCGATGGGATCCGCGATGGACTGGTGCGCGGTGCAAAGCTCGTCGTGCTCGTCAACCCGTGGAACCCCACCGGGCGGGTGCTCACTCGCGAGGAACTGCAAGGTCTTGATTCAGTGTTGGCCGAGTTCCCCGATGCCCGGATCTTCGTGGATGAGATTCACGCGCCGTTAGTACTTGAAGGTGACTTCACTCCGTATGCGAGCGTTTCGGAGAATTCCGCACGCCAAGCTGTAACCGCCATCGCCGCCTCGAAGGGATGGAACGTACCCGGGCTCAAGTGCGCTCAGCTGATCCTCAGTAACCACGAGGATTCCGCGCGGCTCGCGCACACGTTGGCCGACCTGACCGACTGCACGTCAACACTCGGTTCGTCCGTCGCTGCCGCCGCTTACAACGACGGCGAAGAGTGGATGGAATCCGTGCGCGACTACGTCCGCACCAACGCGCGACTCCTCGAGCAGTGGGCAGCTGGGACCGACGGCGTCAGTGTTACCTACACCGAGGGCACCTATATTGGTTGGCTGGATTTCTCCGGCGCCCGCAAGTCTGGTGCCGTTCCCGCGGACGCCGATCTCGCCACCTGGATTCGCACTGAGGCTGGCGTAGCTCTCACGTCGGGACGGGACTGCGGCAGCGGATACGACGATTTCGTACGAATAGTTTTCGCAACGTCCACGGGAATCCTCGAACAGGCACTCGATCAAATTTCGCAGGCGCTGGGAGTTAACGCTCAGTCTTAGCGAATACTTTTCGGCTGCTGCCGGCCATCGGCGGGGCTACTCACGTTCCGAGCAACAGCCGTCCGGCAACCGCAGTTGTTGGCGTGGCTACCCGCGTTCCGAGCGACAGTTGTCCAGCAACTGCAGTTGTTGGCGAGGCTACCCGGCAACGACCGGATTTCGCAGCACGCCGATTCCTTCGACCTCGCAGACGACCTCGTCGCCCACACCGGCTGCCACAGCAGGGCTGACGGCTCCAGTCAGAATGATGTCACCAGGAAGCAGCGTAAACATACTCGAGACGTATGCAACGAGCTTGGGAACGGAACGGACGAGATTCGTGGTCGTCCCCTCTTGGCGTACTTCACCGTTGACGCGCAAGGTAATGCGAGCGTCGGCAAGGTCAAGATCCGTCTCAATGAACGGGCCGATCGGGCAGGAGGTATCAAACCCCTTGGCTCGTGCCCACTGGCGATCTGTTCGCTGGGTATAGGCGTCGGTGACATCGTTGGCAACGGTGTATCCGAAGATGACTTCTGAGGCTCGCTCTTCAGGAACGTCTTTGCACAAGCGCGAGATCACGACCGCCAGTTCAGCCTCGTGCACAATTTCCTTGGCCCAGGTAGGCACCGTAATCGGTACATTCGGACCTACCACAGCGGTGTTTGGTTTAAGAAAGACGGTCGGATCCGAGTCCGGATCGATGCCCTCCCCTCTGCGGTCGGCATCATCGGC
>CAYOEJ010000061.1:0-2200 GCA_964403015.1 uncultured Arcanobacterium sp. | reverse complement strand
CCAACGCCTACCACCTTGGAGCGCGGCAGCATCGGCGCAACGAGATTCGCCTCGTCGGCCGGCACAATCTGGCCGGTCGTCTGGAAGCCTGAATACATCGGGTCCCCAGCCAGGATATGGAAGTGGCCGGTCTCCTCGTCAACAACAGCGAATCGGGGACCTTGTTCAAAGGAAAGTCGTGCAATTTTCATAGGTTCAGCCTATGACAGATTTGCGCATCACTTCGCATATGCACAATCGCGACATAGCTCATGCTCACTTAACCACCAGTAAGTTACCGAGTCGTATATTGTGGATGAAGTTCGTTAAATGACTTTGGGGACAAGGGAGCAGCGCACGGTGAAGAAGCGGCACAGCATGGTCAGTGAGAAAAGGACCGTCAAAGTAGAGCCATGGATGAATATCCCGTGGCTGCTGCGTCGCCGCGTGGACAACGATCCTGGACGCACCCTTATCGAGCGCCAACTTTCACCCGGCGAATGGACACCTGTCTCCGCTTCGGACTATCTCGACGACGTCGATTCCATCGCGCTCGGGCTCATTGGACTCGGTCTAGAACCTGGCAACGCATTCGCTATTTTCGGCGCAACTTCCTACGAGTGGAACCTCGTAGATCTGGCAGCGCTGAGCGCCGGTCTCGTCGTCGTTCCCATTTACGAGTCTGATTCCGACGAACAGATCCGGTGGATTCTCGACAACTCTGACGTCCGCGCAGTCCTCACCGACACCGATGCTCAGCGCTCGCGCGTCCAAGGCGTCCGCGCTCCTTCGCTCGAACACGTACTGTCTCTCGAATCCAACGCAATCGAGACCATTCGGGAGGCTGGGACCCACGTCGATCAGTGCGTCGTCGTCGAGCGGCGCGAAGCACTCACGATGGAGACCCTCGCAACGGTTGTCTACACATCGGGAACAACGGGCCGACCAAAAGGCGTGGAGCTCACCCACGGAAACTTCGTGGACGTGTGCCTGAACGTGGTGCCGTTCGTCGGTGCCCCGTTCAATGAGAAGGGCGCACGCACACTTTTCTTCCTTCCGATGGCGCACGTGATGGCGCGGTGCATCTTCTACTACGTCGTCACCGCAGACCACACCATCGCCGGCCACGCACCGAACATCAATAATCTTGTGGCTGATCTTCAGTCGTTCCAGCCGACCACCATGCTCGTGGTTCCGCGCGTGCTGGAAAAGGTCTACAACGCGGCCGAGGCAAAGGCCGGTAGCGGTCTTAAGCGCAAGATTTTCCGTTGGAGCACGGCTGTAGCCGCCAAGAGCAGCCAGGCACGAGTCCGCGGCCCAATTCGGCGCGCAAAGTTCGCCGTCGCCAATCGCCTCGTTCTCTCCAAAATCCGCAGCGCTCTTGGCGGCAAATGCCACTTCATCGTTTCTGCCGGCGCCCCACTTGGTGGGCGACTCGGTCACTTTTTCGAGGGCTTGGGCGTTCGCATCATTGAATGCTATGGCCTGACGGAGACGGCTGGCCCGGTCACCGTCAACCGCGGTGTGAAGAGCAAGCTTGGAACGGTCGGTTTTGCCGTACCAACAAGTTCGATCAAGATCGCCGACGACGGTGAGCTGCTCGTTCGCGGACCCCACGTCTTCCGTGGGTACCAAAACGACCCCGAGGCCACCCTGGCCGCGTTCACCGACGACGGCTGGTTCCGCGCCGGTGATACCGGCACGATCGACAGCCAGGGCTTCGTCACGATCACCGGCCGAATAAAGGAACTTATTGTTACTGCCGGAGGTAAGAACGTCTCCCCTAGCTCGCTCGAAGATCCGCTGCGTGGACATCCGCTGATTTCCCAGGTGGTAGTCGTCGGGGATCAGCGCCACTTTATTGCCGCACTCATCACGCTCGACAAGGGCATGCTCAAAGGTTGGCTGAGCTCGAAGGGGCTCCCAGAGATGACCGTGGAGGAAGCGGCCGAGCATCCCGACGTGCTGGCATCGCTGGACCGCGCGATCGAGCGAACCAATAAGAACGTGTCCCGCGCAGAGTCGATCCGCAAGTTCAAAGTTCTGACCACGGATTTCACCACCGACAACGACCTCTTGACCCCATCAATGAAGGTCAAGCGCGAGAAGGTTCTAGAGCAGTTCTCCGCCGAGATCGATGAGCTTTACCGGGATACCCGTTCAGAAGAAGAAAAGAGCTGACGCTTAGCCCGTAATATCGAACTTCGCTAGCTGCTTGCGC
>CAYOEJ010000060.1:0-7339 GCA_964403015.1 uncultured Arcanobacterium sp. | reverse complement strand
AACCGGACAAGATGACTTTACGTGTTTGAACCAAATCTAACGAGTCAATTGATCCGAATCACTGTCGGGGCCGCACCGAATTGTCTCGGGCCGATCCGAATTGCTCTCGCGCTGATCCGAATTGCTGTCGGAGCCCTAGTCTAAAGTGGGAGCGAGGAATGAAGGAGTGGCAATGAGGCTAGACGCATCCCAGCAGGCTGTGACACACGCATGCGCGGCGCCCTGCGCGCTATCGGTGATCGGAGCTGCAGGGACGGGCAAGTCATCGCTGCTCAGAGCGCTCGTGAGCAAAATCTTGGGAGCGAATCCGCAGGCGCGCATCGCGGTACTCTCGCCGGATCGGCGTGCGGCAACCGATCTTCGCAACGCTATTTCTGTGGATGCGGGAGTGCTCTCGGAGCACGTTACGATCCAATCGATCACCGCCTTCGCCTACTCGATCGTGTCGTCTTTTGCTCAGGCGCTCGGCCGGCGCGAACCCGAACTTCTATCTGGACCGGATCAGGATGTTTTACTCAAAGAGCTTTTCGACCTCATCAATGAAGGCGCCATCCCTGGCGTGCTTCCGGCCGAGGGCGAGAGTGGGTACATGGGCTCGGATGTGACCGAGCTTCCGGCATTCCGCGCGGAGTTTCGCGATCTCATTACGCGCGCGGCTGAGCTTGGCCTTTCTGCGGGCGAGCTTGGAGAACTCGGTGCACGCTATGACAAGCCGATGTGGCATGTGGGCGCTTCCGTGATGGAAATATATGAGGCAGCGCTGGCCACCGAGGCGGCAACGTCCCACGACAACCCCGATCGCATCGACCACGCTCGCCTCGTCACCTACGCCGCACGCGCTATCGAGAACTGGGATGAGAGCGTGGCGCGAGCACCCGCGGGCGTTGCAGGCATTGAGCGACCGGCCTGGGACTGGGTGTTCGTGGATGATATTCACAATGCCACACTCGGCCTGCTCGGCCTGCTCCGGGCGCTGCAGGCGGACGGTTCATCCGTCGTGACGTTCGGCGATCCGGATCTGGCCGTGCAGGGCTTTCGTGGGGGCGTTCCCCACCTACCCGCACTCGTGACGCGTGATAAACGTGCGGGTGGCCTCGGGGCAGAACGCTACTATTTGGGCATTCGCTACCGGGGGCACGAGGGCTTTGCGAACGTCATTGGCAAGGTGACCGCTGGCATTCATACGGCCGGAGCCGGGCGGCATCGCACTGCGGAGTTCGAAGGCGCGGACGCGCATGACGGCGTACCTTCAGAGGGCGTGTGCGGCGGGGGCGTGCCTCCAGAGGGCGTGCGCGCGCTGGCCTTCCGAAACGAATCCGATCAGGTGGCCTACCTTGCCACTGGATTCCGAAGGCTTCATTTGGATGAGGGCGTTTCGTATTCCGATATGGCCGTCATTACCCGTTCCCACTCCGATCACGCGCACCTGCGAAGATCTTTCATCCGCCACGGGGTGCCGGTGCAGGCCATCTATTCGCCAAACCCATTGCGTGAGCAGTCAGCCGTTGCGGCTCTGATGGATCTCATTCGCATTTCTCTGGCGGAGCCGGATTCTGTGGAGCCCGAAGAATTGATCGGGGTGCTCACCGGGCGCCTGTTGGCAATTGACCCGCTGGAGCTGCGCCACATTCGCCGTGAACTTCGCGGGTGGGAGTTGCTTGCGGGCGGCAATCGCCCAGATGACGATCTTCTCGCTCAGGTGCTCGAGGCGGGTGAGGATAACCAGGCGGAAAAAATACCGGCGCTCGCGGATGTGCGGCGCGTGATTTTTGCGATTCGGCGGGCTGGCGAACCGGGCCGGATGGCGGAGGACGTGCTGTGGAGCGCGTGGGATTCGTTGAAGGTAGCAGAGCAGTGGCGCGCGGTTGCCCTCGAGACTTCCGCGCTGGGAGACGCCGCAAACTCGGATCTCGATGCCGTGATGCAGCTGTTCCGCGTGGCCCAAAGACTTGCTGATCGTGATCCGGTCAATGCCACGATTGATCGCCTCTTTGAGGTGCTTGAACAACAGGACCTTCCAGAGGATTCGATTGCGCGCACCGGATCGTCGGTCAACGAGATCACACTCGCCACGCCGAGCTCCACCATCGGGCAGTCGTGGAAGTACGTGGCAATCGTTGGCCTCAACGAGGGCGTGTGGCCCAATACGCGGTTGCGGAACCCGCTCACGCGCGTGCCAGAGCTGGCCAGCATCGTGATCGGCAATGCCATGGGTGCAAGCGCGCCGCACACTGAGCAGGTGTATCGGGATGTGATCGATGACGAATTGCGCATGCTTCTCCAATCCGTCACTCGTGCCTCGCAGGGGCTTGTCCTGTCCTGTCTGCGCGGCGAAGAACAGTTACCTTCGCGTTTCCTAGAGATGCTCGTGGATGTCGACGACATGCATGAGGAGCTCGAGGGCGAGGCCGGGGGCTCAACTGAGGGTGGCGCTGCAGGTAAGAACACGGAGGACGCGCGCCCCAAGCTTGTGCTCACCACCGTGGCTACGAGCGCAGCGACTCTCGATTCTGATGGCCTCGTTGGCGAGCTCCGCCAAGCGCTGGAGCGCGACGAACTCCGTGAG
The DNA here is from genome assembly GCA_964403015.1 of uncultured Arcanobacterium sp. Lineage (GTDB taxonomy): Bacteria > Actinomycetota > Actinomycetes > Actinomycetales > Actinomycetaceae > CAYOEJ01. The sequence goes on along the minus strand of CAYOEJ010000060.1, from coordinate 4,773 downwards.
CACGCGCAACGTATTCTGAACAAACTCGCGAACGCTGGTGTGCGAGCCGCAGATTCACGAACGTGGGTAGATGAGATGGAATTCAGCTCTACCGCGTCGGCGGCAAGCGGGCCGATTTCGGTTTCTCCTTCGCGGATCGAGACCATCCTCAAATGCCCGATGCGCGGGTTCCTTCAGGGCGCGGGCGCGTCATCGATCGAGGATCGGCACGCTGCTAATCTCGGAACGCTCATCCACACGATCGCCGAGGAGACTTCCGAGCCCAATCTCCAAGAGATGTTGGCGCGCTTGGATGAGCTGTGGCCCCAGCTTGGATTACGCGAGGGGTACTACACGGACGTTGAGCATGCTCGTGCCACGCAAATGGTCACCTATCTATACGACTATCTCAAGGACGCTCCACGCGACGCCGATGAAGAGCTATGGGCGCGAGCCGAGCTAGGCAATGTACGGATTAATGCGCGAATTGACAGGCTGGAGCGAGATCCGCGCCATCCGGAGAAGGTGGTGGTTGCGGACTTCAAGACGGGCGGGCGCATTCAGGGCCCCGGGGAAAGCGATACCATTCCGCAGCTCCTCGTTTATCAGTGGCTCGTCAATAGCGGCGGGGTGCAGGTGCCTGAAGGCCGGCCGCCAGCGAAGAAGTCCCTTGGCGCCAAGATCGTTCACATCGGTACCACGAACAAGAAGCTCGCATTGCGTGAACAAAGCGAGATGGGCGAATCAATGCAGGAGCAGGCAGAGCAGGTTATTCTGCGTGCTGCCGATTATCAGAGAGGTCCAGACTTCGTGGCACATGAGAACAAAGACTGTGTCTTTTGCGAATTTGCGACGATATGCCCGGTCAAGGACGGGGAAAGGATCTTCTCATGAGCCCTAGCTATCAGGAGTTTGTGCAGATCTTCGAGCACGCCCCCACCTCCGAGCAGGAGCGAGTGATCCGTTCGACGTCGCCGTCGATACTTGTGATTGCGGGAGCGGGATCTGGTAAGACGGCCACGATGGCTCAGCGCATCGTTTGGCAGGTGGCCGACGGCTACGTGCGTCCCGAAGAGGTTCTCGGCCTCACTTTCACCCGCAAGGCTGCCGGCGAGCTGGCCGAGCGCGTCAACAGCCAACTGTGGCTGGCTGGTGAGAAGGGCTTGATTCGGAGGGAAAACGCCGCAGGCTCGCCCGACTCCACCCAAGCGCTTGGCTCTGTGGGTATCGAGGTTGCGGACTCCGTTGCCGAAGCAGATGAATTGGCGGATAGAGTCCACGCTGCCACTGAACGCCCAACTATTTCCACCTACAACTCCTTCGCAGCCGAGATTGCCGGGTCCTATGCGATGCTCATCGGCGAAGATCCTCGCGCACGACTTATCTCTGATGCCGAGCGCTGGCAGATTATGCATGACATCGTGGCAAAGTGGCCCTCGGATACGGAAGGGCTTGGCGATGCAGCGGCAAGCACAGTCACTGCCTCCGCCCTTGCACTTGCTTCTTCCATCATCGATAACGCGCTCGATGTTGATACGGTGCGCCAGTTCCTCCTATCAGAAGCGGACATCATTGAGCGCACTCGCCAAGCCCGGATTCGCTCGAAAACTGGCACCGAGGAATACAAACGGGGAGACGCGCTGGCAAAGGGTGCCCCTGCCAGCCTTCGGGAAAGAGCCGTGTACCTGAATGCCGTAGAGAAGTACTTCGAGTTCAAGAAAGAGAACTCGCTGATCGAGTTTGCGGACCAAGTGGCTTGGGCTACCCGCATCCTCGAGAGGGTTCCTGAGGTAGGCGAGGAGCTTCGCCAGCGCTACAAGCTCATCTTGCTCGATGAGTATCAGGACACCTCCATCAACCAAGCCGCATTCTTGCACGCGGCCTTCGGTAGTGCGACGTCGGTGTGCGCGGTAGGCGATCCCAATCAGGCCATCTACTCATGGCGTGGCGCGAGCGCGAATGCGCTGAGTGACTTTGCGCGAGCTTTTAACGTGAGGGAGATACTCACGCTGTCCACCGCGTTTAGAAACTCGATCGGCATTCTTGACGCGGCGAACGAACTGACCCAAGGCAAGCTGGTTTACCCCGGCCTCGACATCAAGAGGCTTAATCCGCGCCCCGGCGCCGACGCCGGCGAAGTGGTCCGCATCCATCGTCACCTACGCGGTGACGGGTATGGTGTCCTCGCCCGCCGACTCAAAGAGGAGTTTGCGAAAGCGAAAGAAGACTTCATCGAGGGCCAAGCTTCTGGGCGAATTGATGCCGCAGAGAAGTTCGAGTTCCCCACGGCCGCAATCTTGTGCCGAAAGACGCGCTATATCAACGATCTCCTCCCGTACTTGGAAGCTGAGGGACTTCCATTTGAGGTTATCGGCGGCGAATCGATTATCGTCAAGCCCGAAATCCGTACGCTGCGAGCCCTCCTTGGCGTGGTGGTTCGCCCCGGCCGAAATGATCATCTGGCGCGGCTCTTCAACCACTTCGCCATTGGAACTGCAGATATTCGTGCGTTCTCACGGTTTGCCAAGCAAATGGCGGGTGTGGCCGCTGAGGATCTACCGGGGGCGGAGTTGAGTGATGATCGTCCCGAGGTGTTTTATGCCGAGGCCCTGACGTTGCTCGATGGAACCACCCCACCCAACGGAAGCACCGCGGCCGATGGAGCCACTGCGCTCGACGGAACCACAGTGTCCCATCCCATCACCGCGCCAGCCGGGCTATCTCGCGCGGGCTACGAGCGGCTCACTCATATCGCCGCACTGCTGTCCGGAATCCGCGTGATCCGTCATCTTCCTATCCCCGATATCATCACCCGAGCGGTGCAGCTACTCGATCTCAATGCCTACGCGGCGGCGCGCAACGTAGGCGGCGCTCGAGTTCGTTCTGCGATCGACAGTTTCATTCGCATGGGCGGCCAGTATGCGGCTGACAACCACGGTGCCACACTGAGCGCTTTCCTTGACTGGACTGACGAGGTAGAAAAGCGCGAGCGAGGCGGCGAGGCCGAATCGAGTGAGGATGCCGAACTGCTGCCAGAAGAGGATGTAGAACCTGAAGCAGGCGTGGTCCAGATTCTGACCGTGCACGCGGCAAAGGGCCTTGAATGGGACATCGTGGCAATTCCGGAGATGGTGTTCCAGCAGTTTGATGCCATACAGGCAAGGATCGACAAGTGGCCTACCTCGAAGCGTATGCTTCCCTACCCGCTGCGTACGGACCGCGATCACCTGCCACGTTTTTCGGCGGCAACGTTCGAATCCGACCACACATACATAGAGGATCCACGAGATCTCAAGGTCGCCCTAGGTGAAGCCTTTTGCGCTTTTGATGACGCCCTCATTGCCCACACGGGCAACGAGGAACGCCGTCTTGCCTACGTGGCTGTCACGCGGCCCCGCCGTCTTCTGCTCTTGCTTACCTATGACCTTCGAGACGAGAAGAGCGCAAAGAAGATTTTCGACGACGAAAATAAGGGCTGGAAGGGCGGCCCCCACTCTGACGAGAACGTGTTCATCACGGACATGACGGCGCGGCTTACCACGGACGAGCACGTGCGATTCACCTCGCGTGAGGACTTCGAGAGTTGGGCTGAAGAGTCGGGAATCTCCACATTGCCATCGGGTACGTTACAGCTCGAGTTTGACGACGACGAGGTTCGGTATTGGCCTTCCGGGGTGGACCGGTCTTTGGATCGGCGCCCGCCGGTATCGACGAAGGAGATTGCTCCACCCGCGATAAATTCCAGTGTGGTTGATGAGCTCGTCGAGCGTTGGGAACTCCAACTGGAGTTGTTGGAAAACGAGGCGAAGAAGGTCGAACAGGAGCGCGGCCTTGTGCGTGACTATCTCACCGCCTCTGATGTGGTGGCGATGGCGGCCAATCCCACGCAGTTCTTCATTGACCAGCGCCGTCCGATTCCAACCAAGTCGTCACACGCGGCTCGCCGGGGAACGTTCGTGCACGCAGCAATTGCGCACCACTTCGATGCGCCGGCGATGCTCGACATCGATTCGGTGGCAGACCCAGATGAGATGCCATTCGGCGTGGATCTCCTCTTAACCGATAAGCGCAGCAGTGAGTTGTTCGCGCGATTTGAATCATCGCGGTTCGCTCAGTGCCCGCCCCTTGCCATTGAACGCTCACTCGAGATTCAGCTTGCTGGCTATCCCATTCGATGTGTGATCGACGCGGTGCTCGATACCAGTGGCATTTCTGGCGCCCGTGCACACACGATCGTCGACTGGAAGACGGGGCGGCGCCCGGACGAGGTTGAATCGCGAGAACTCCAGCTAGGCCTTTATCGCCTCGCTTGGTCGCGTGCGCACGGAGTCCCCTTGGCAGAGGTCGATGCTTGCTTCTACTTCCTTGGTGAAGAGGATGGCGCGCGCCGCGAGTTACGGGCGGGTGACCTCACCGAGAAAGAAATCGAGGAACTAATCCGGCGGAACCTCGCGGAGGAAGGCGCCACTCGGGCTCGAGAAGGCGCCGCTCGCGTTTGAGAAGGCGCCGTTCGGGTTCGAGAATTCTCGCACGAGCGCTAGCAGGCACGCTCGAGCTCTAGCAGGCACGCTCGAGCTTTAGCGACTGTCTCCGGACTCGTCGAGCTCAACAGATTCGCCGGGTTCGGCGTCGGAATCCGTGGTGGTGAACCCGGCCTCATCGGCGGAGTCCACCTCGAGGGCATCGGCTTGATCCACCTTCCAGGTTGGACCGGGGGCGAGTTCAGGATCGGATTCAATTTCGCTGGCCAATTCGTCGAGCATCTGCTGAGCGTCTTTCATGATTCTGTGATCG
>CAYOEJ010000059.1:0-7655 GCA_964403015.1 uncultured Arcanobacterium sp. | reverse complement strand
GATCAACCCGGACTGCGGCCTTAAGACCCGCGCTTACAAGGAGACCGAGCAGTCCCTTCGCAACTTGGTTGAGGCGACGACGACGGTGCGCGCTGGGCTCTAAAGCTCGGCTCCGCTGACATCGCCGCAATTGGTATTCGACGAACATTATTTAATAAACAGGAGAACTGACATGTCACTATGGGAACTTCACAAGAACGTCACGCGCGTGGACCTCACGCACGAGATTGACGACAACTCGCCGTACTGGGGCGGAATGCCCGAAGGAGCGATCGAACTCAACACGACGATCCTCGACTTCGATTCCCCGTACAACCTGCGCATCCAGCGCCAGACCTTCCCCGGGCAGTTCGGTACGCATATCGACTTCCCCGGCCACTTCCACCCAGATGGCGCGCTGGCCAAGGACTTCGGCATTGACTACGCCGTGCTGCCGCTCGTCATCCTCGATAAACACGCCGAGGTGGCCGAGAACGTGGACTACGCGGTCAGCGTTGCGGACATCGAAGCCTATGAGGCCGAGTATGGACCGATTCCGGCTGGCGCTTTCGTGGCCTTCCGCAGCGACTGGCACAAGAGGTGGCCCGACGGCGCCGCCCTTGCCAACGCCGATGAGTCAGGTGCGCTGCACTCTCCCGGGTGGTCGAAGGAAGCCGTGAGCGCGCTACACGAGCGCGGCGTGGTGGGCATCGGGCACGAGACCCTCGACACCGACCCGGCCGTCGATTGCGCGGCCGCCGGCGATCTGGCCATTGAGCGCCATACCCTCGAGCTCGGGCTAATCCAGCTGGAGCTGCTGGCAAACCTCGATCAGGTCCCGGTTCACGGCGCGCTAATCTCGATCGGCTGGGCGAAGATCGCCGAGGCGAACGGCCTGCCCGTGCGCGCGTGGGCGACATTCGAGAAGTAACCACTGGCTGGCCGTTGGCCAGCGATCCACATAAAAGGTCCCGCCTGGCGTTACGCCAGGCGGGACCTTGGGCTAGGGCGAGGAAAGATCGAACCTTAGCCCTTGACAGCACCTCCGGTGAGACCGGAGACGATGTACTTCTGCAGGAAGAGGAACAGCAACAGAATCGGCAGCGCCGAGATCACAGATCCGGCAGCGAACCAGTCCCACTGCTTCTCGTTTCCACCAACCCAGAGGTTCATGCCAACCGCCAGCGTCCAGTTCTGCTGGCTGGTCAGGATAGTCCTCGACAGGATGAAGTCGTTGAATGCCGAAATGAAGGACAGGAGTCCAACGACTGCGAGAATCGGGATAACCAGTGGCATGATGATTCCCCAGTAGACCTGGGCGTGGCTCGCGCCATCAATCTTTGCTGCCTCATCCAACTCGATCGGGATTGAGTTGAAGAAGCCGTACATCAGGAAGGTATTCGCACCGAGTGCGCCTCCCAAGTACACGCTGATAAGAGCAATCTTCGAATCGATACCGAGCCACGGGATGACGTCACCGAGCGTGGTCAGGAGGAGGAAGATTGCAACGAAGGTCAGCAGCTGCGGGAACATCTGGATGACCATGAGGGACATGAGCGTGACCTTGCGGCCCTGGAAGCGGTAACGCGAGAACGCGAATGCCGCAGCGGCGCCCATGAGAACGGTTCCGATCGCGGTGACGACGCCGATGATCAGCGTATTCTTCAGCCACGTCCAGAACATCGTGTCGTTCAGCTCGGTGAAGTTTTGCACCGAGACGTCCGAGAACATCTCGTTTGCACCGGTCAGGGTGGTGGAGATGTTGGGATTCAACGCGGCCGAAAGGATGTAGACGATCGGGAACGCTGCATAGACGACGGCGATGACGCCGACGACGTGCCGGAACCCGAGCTCGCGGAACCAGCGGCCAAAGGGCATCTTGTTCTCGCGAACCTTGAGCTGACCAGCGTCCACTCCGCCTGCGTCCATGACGCCCGTGTGGTCCACGCTGACGTTTGCATCGACTTGCTTCTGTGTCATGATCCCAACCCTTCAAACGCGTTCGACTTCCTGAACGAGTACAGCGAGACGCTGCCCACGATGAGGAAGATGACCAGCGACATGGCGGCGGCGAGACCGTAGTTCGGTAGCGCCTCGCCAGTCAGGCCAGCGATCTTGTAGACCATCGAAATCAGGATGTCCGTGTGTCCAACTGGCACCGAGGCGTCCGCCATTGACGGCCCACCTCTGTTCAACATGTAAATCAGGTTGAAGTTGTTGAAGTTGAACGCGAAGGACGAAATCAGCAGCGGCGTCAGGGAAATCATGAGCTGCGGCAACGTGACGTTTCGCCACACCTGGAAGGTGGACGCACCGTCGATCTTCGCCGCTTCTACGATGTCACCAGGAATGGACTGCAGTGCGCCCGTGACGATGAGGAACATGTAGGGGAAGCCCATCCACAGGTTCACCAAGATCACGGAGACCTTCGCCATCGTGGGATCTGTGAGCCACGGAATCGCTGTCCCTAACATTTCGTTGAAGAAGCCGTATCTCGCGTTCATCAGACCTGCGAACAGGAAGGCCGTCATGAATGACGGGAACGCGTATGGCAACAGCATGATTGTTCGGTAGATCCGGCGGCCCTTCATGCGCTCGTCGTTCATCACGATCGCGAAGACCATACCGAGGATGAACGTCGTCAGCACCGACATCGCGGCGAAGATGACGTTCCAGATCAGCACGCTGAAGAACGGCTGCGCATAGCGCGAATCGGAGAAGCCCTGCACGAAGTTGTCGAAGCCGACGTTCACGCGCCAGCCAACTCCGAGATTTGTGCCCTCTTCCGTTTCAAAGAAGCCGGTCTCGTCGTTGGCATAGTAGATGTCGCCAGTATCGTTATTGATCATGGCGTCGCGCTCGTCGTCGTACGTGAGCGAGGACATGAACTGGAATGCCGTCGTACCCGTTTGGGTGCCGATCGAGCCGTCCTCTGGATCGTCTGTGAGCGGTACTCGTAGCTGGATGATCTCCTGCTGGCGAGCCGTAATATCCGCTCCCGTGAGCGAATCCCAGCCGTCAACAGAAACGATGCGGCCGTCTGTGACCTCCCCGTCGGCGGGCTCAAGCGGCTGCTCGGCAGTGCCAACCTGCAGCTCGTCGTCGGCGATCACGGCAAAGCCAAGTTCGCCGTCCTTCTGGACGAGCATGAGCGGGTACTGGGGCGAACCCTCGACTCGCTTAAAGTTGTTCTGGAGAAGAAGGGCGTTGATGGCCTTCGGCTTATCCAGCGTGTGCTGGTGGCCGAAATTCGTGAAGGCAATGTAGCCCGTGTACACGATTGTGAACAACTGGAAGACCAGCAGGAACACGAGTCCCGGCGTCAGGTACTTCAGCGCGAGCGTGCGCTTGGAGAAGTACACCCAGTCAATGAAAAGTAATAGAGCGACCATGAGGCCGCCGAGTAGCCAAGAACCCTGGCCGAACGCGGTGAAGATAATATAGATTCCGAGGGCATTCACCAATGCCATGAGAATGAGTTTGACAACGAAGCCTGGTCTCCAGCTCGTCGCGTGGGAATCCTTCTTGCGATTCTCTTGGCGGCGCCGTTGCCTTTTCTTACTCCCCTCGGACTGAACCGTCATCGACGACATGGTTCCTCCTCAAGTTGTGTGCTGCTGTTATTGTATGAGTGCCGGCCGGTGAAAAGACCGGCCGGCACTCATACGCTACTCAATGGTTTAGTTACCCATCTCGGTTTCGATGTCCGAGATCATCTTCTCCCAGACGCCTGCCGGATCGGCATCGCCTGCGATGATCTGTGCTTCGGTCTTGCCCCAGAAGCCCCAGACAGCACCCATCTCGGGGAGCGCCGGCATCGGGAGTGCATCTTCGCCAGCAGCGGCGAAGCCAGCCATGAGCGGATCCTGCTCGGCCGTTTCAGCCGACGCCGTCAGAGCCGGAAGACGCTGACCGATGTTGTACAGCTCGTCCTGGACCTCTTCGGAACCGACGTAGTTCACGAGGAAGTCGGTTGCGAGGAGCTGGTGAGCCGAACCAGCGTTGATGAATCCGCCCTGAACGCCAAGGAACGGCGATGCCGGGTTGTCACCGGTGGTCGGGATCGGGTCAACAGCAATGTTCATGCCCTCGAAGTCGCCAATCATCCACGGGCCACCCAGGATGTAGGGGGACTGGCCGTTCTTGAATGCGTCAACTGCGATGTCGTAGGAGACGTTGGTGTCAAGAACACCGGTGCCTGCCTCGCCGTTGTCGGAGAGCCACTGCGCGAACGCGAGACCCTCTTCGCCACCGAGGTTGAGGTTGGCGGTGTAGTTGTTCTCGTCATCGAGCTCGAAGACCGGGCCCGAGAACGATGCCTCGAACGGGAACATCGTGTACGGATCGCCATCTGCACCAATCTGCATGATGAACGGGTACTCAACACCTGCGGTCTCGCCCATCGCGATCATCTCGTCGAAGGTTGCCGGGGTCTCATCAACGAGGTCGGCGTTGCGGAAGATTGCAAGGTTCTCAACTGCGTAAGGAACGCCGTACGTGGTTCCCTCGTAGGTGAAGGCGTTGATTGAAAGCTCGTTGAAGTCGCCCGCGCGGTCGCCAAGCTCAACCGGCGCAACAAGGCCGTTGGTGACGAACTCGCCAAGCCAGTCGTGAGCGCCGAAGACGATGTCTGGGCCCTCTCCGGCGCCAGCCTGCGAACCAAACTCAGAACGTATCTGGTCGTTTTCCTTGACGACGAGCTCGACAGTATTACCGGTGTCGGCCTCGTAGTTGTCTGCTGCAATCTGGAAGGCTGGCTCGCGGTTCGCGTCAGTCCAGATCACGAGGTTGCCGCCGCCAGCAGGTGCGTCGCCGGTATCCTCAGTAGTTCCTTCATCGGTCTGCTCAGCGGTGGTTTCGTCCGAGGTGGTCTCGGTGCCCTCATCCGAGCAGGCTGCCAGCGTAAGTGCCAGACCTGCCGATGCAATAAGCGCAATGCTCCGTCGCATTTTCTCTCCTCTGTGTTTTCAGAAATTGCGGCACGCACGAGAATTCAGATCTCATAAAGCTTCAATGCTCATGCGGGGTCGCGTAGTTTCGATTATATGGTTTCGGCAATGCTATGCAATGGCTTACACGCATCTTGCAAGAATCGTGAGGTGGCATTTCGCGATTTACCGGTACGAACCCATCATTGCCGTGCACGAGCCCCGCACTGTTATGCAAATTTGGCGACATTCCGGTGTAAATCATTTAAGATTTAGAAAGGCCAATGACGACCTATATTCATGGAGGAGATCCATGGCTCGACAAATTCGACTCTCAGACATCGCCGCTCAGGCCGGAGTCTCTACGGCGACTGTCTCGCGCGTACTCAATGGCAAAGATTCTGTCGCACCCGAAACGCGTCAGGCTGTCATCGCCGCACTCGATCTCCTCGGCTACGAGCGCCCCGAGCGTCTTCGCGAGCGCAACGGCGGCCTCATCGGCCTGATCGTCCCCGAGTTGACCAACCCCATTTTCCCGTATCTCACCGAGGCGATCGCCTCGGCAATGACGCTCCAGGGATACACTCCCCTGCTCGGCACGCAGATGGCAGGCGGCGTCACCGAGGACGCGTACGTTGACGCGATGCTCAACCATCAGGTCGCAGGTTTCATCTTCGCATCCGGCCTGCACGCGGATTCCACGGCAAATATCGAACGCTACGAACGCATCTCCGCACGTAACATCCCGTTCGTCACGATCAACGGCGCCCACCCGGCCCTGTCGAATCCCGATTTCTCGACGGACGACACGTCGGCAATCCGCCAAGCCATCCGCCATCTTGCCGCGCTCGGCCATCGCCAGATTGGTTTCGCCTCCGGTCCCCTGCGCTTCATTCCATCACGTGACAAGACCGAGGCCTACATCGAGACGATGCGGCAGATCCTGCCGAACGAGAAGCCCCGCGTCGTCCACACTCTGTACACCGTCAACGGTGGCCAGTCGGCCGCGGCGCAGCTCATCACGTCTGGCTGTACGGCGATCATCTGCGGCTCGGATATCATGGCCTTCGGCGTGATCCGGCATTGCAAGGCGGCCGGGCTGTCTGTTCCCCACGACGTCTCGGTGGTCGGCTTCGACGATTCGCCTGTCACGCGCTTCGCGGATCCGCCGCTAACCACCTTGCGCCAGCCGGTCAAGAATATGTCCGAAGCCGCGGTGGCCGCACTATTTGCGATGATTCAGGGAGCGCCCGCCCACGTTGGCAAGATGCGTTTCGAGCCCGAGCTCATCGTTCGCGAGTCGACGGCGGTCAGGCGCACCTGACGGCGTCGCACGTGTACGCACCTAACTAACCGCCCACCGAACACTACGCACCTAACTAACCGCCCACCGAACACGACGACGACCAAGAAAAGGACACAATGACGGTACTGCTCCACGCCGAGACTGAACCCAGCCACTGGTGGAAAGAGGCGGTGATTTACCAGATCTACCCGCGCTCGTTTGCCTCGTCAGCTGGCCCGATCGGTGATCTGCAGGGCATCATCTCCAAGCTTGGCTACCTGCGTGATCTCGGCGTTGACGCCGTGTGGCTCTCCCCGTTCTATCTGTCCCCGCAAAAGGACGCGGGCTACGACGTCACGAACTACCGGCAGGTTGACCCGATGTTCGGTACGAATGAGGACGCCGAAGAACTCATCACCGCAGCCCACGAGCACGGCCTGAAGATCATCGTGGATCTCGTCCCAAACCACACCTCCGACCAGCACGAATGGTTCCAACGCGCCCTCGCCGATCCGGCCGCTCCCGAGCGTGACCTCTATTGGTTCCGCGACGGCAAGGACGGTGGCGCCACACCGCCTAACGACTGGCTGTCCATCTTCGGCGGCGCGGCCTGGACGCGCGTGTGCGACCGCCCCGATGCGCCGGGCTCGGCGTGGGAGAACGATCAGCAGTGGTATCTCCATCTCTTTGATTCCACCCAGCCAGACCTCAACTGGGATCACCCGACGGTCCACGAGGAGTTCCGCAACATCTTGCGCTTCTGGCTCGATCGCGGCGTTGATGGCTTCCGCGTTGACGTGGCGCACGGCCTAGCCAAGGACCCCGAGATTCCCGATTGGCAGTTCCATTACGACATGGTCTCCGGCGGCGGCGACGCCCCCGCGAACATTCCGCCTCCCCCGCAGTGGAACCGCCCCGAAGTGCACGACATCTTCCGCGAGTGGCGCGAGGTGCTCAACGAGTACGGCGAGGACCGCGCGATGGTCGCCGAGGCGTGGGTGGATGACATCGAGGACTTGGCCAAGTACGTGCGCTCCGATGAGATGCACCAGGCGTTCAACTTCGACTTCCTCGTCGCGCCCTTCGACGTCGACGCCTACCGCACCACCATCCGCGAATCGCTCGCTGCGATGGACTCCGTCGGCGCGCCGACCACGTGGGTGCTCTCCAATCACGACGTCGTCCGCGCGGTTTCCCGGTTCGGGTTGAGTGAAACCGGCAAGGGTCCCAACGGGATTCGAGTCGACGACGAACAGCCGGATGTCCAGCTCGGTTTCGACCGCGCGATCGCGGCTCACGTCCTTCAGGCTGCGCTGCCGGGCTCGGCCTACATCTACCAGGGCGAGGAACTTGGCCTGCCCGAGCACATGGCACTACCCGACGCCGTGCGCGAGGATCCCGCCTTCTTCCGCACGCGCGGGATCGAGGCCGGGCGCGATGGATGCCGTGTTCCCATGCCGTGG
>CAYOEJ010000058.1:0-7815 GCA_964403015.1 uncultured Arcanobacterium sp. | reverse complement strand
GGCAAACCGATCACCAGTAGCCTCACCAAAACGATCAGACGCACCAGCCAAACGCTCTGGCGGAGTCATAACCTCACAGGTGTAGGGGACGGTGACGGGGATGTCGATGGTTGAGCCATCGCTGGTCGTGATCGTCAGCGGGCCAGCCACTTTGTCAGGGACGGTGAAGGTCAGTGTTGCCTTACCCGAATCATCAAGAGTCGGGGTCAGGGTCGGATCGATATCAGCGGTTCCAACCTCAACACCACCCAAACTCACCGTGACCGACTCTGGCTTGGGCTCACTCGAGGTCAGCACCAGCGAGGCAAGCTCGATCGTGATCTCCTCACCCGGGACCAACTCTGTTGGTCCGGTGTAGCCAAATGAACGCTGGGTGTAGTCAGGCTGAACTGCACCGTCGGCTTCAGCCCAACCAGCAGCCACCGTGTTAAACACCTGATGGTCAATAATGCCGGTATCAATCACCGGGTTGCCTGCATTAGCCATTGCCGAGAACCCATCGCCCGCATCAAGCAAGAACGACGAGGACGCCACCGTGTACTCGGTACCATCCTGAGCAAGAAGTTCACCATCAAGGTAAACAGCAAGAACATGCTCGCCATACTCAGCCGCCGGATCGTACACGTACTTCACGTTCTCCGACAGGCCAAGACGCAGAATCGGACGGGACTCGCCCGGCTTCCACTGCTGCTCGAGCAGCTCGTAAATGTCAGCACCCGTGATCACACGCGTACCGTAGGAGTTGCCAAACGGCTGGACGTCAAAGGATTCCTTAAACGTCACAACACCATCCTCATTCGGATCGAAATCAGCGCGGATACCACCCGAGTTCATGATGCCAAAATCAGCAGGCGCAGCCAGCGTCTGACCATACTCATAAAACGCCTGAGCAATCAGATTGCCAGCCGATGACTCCGTGCCACGATTAGCACCCTCATCACCCGGACCCTTGTTCGTACCACGATTGGCAACACCATCAATCTCAAACAGCTCTTCCTTGCCAAGCTCCTCAGAAGCGGCAAGGTGGAAATCAACAATCTCCTGAACCTCAGCGTTGACATCACCCTCGCTTGGAACCGCCTGGTTCTCACAAGAAATCGTCATCTCACCATCAGCCGACACTGAAATATCAGCAACAGCAAGAGTTGACCCAGATGCACCAGGCTGACACACCGGAGCACCCGAAGCAGTCTCAGTCACCGCAGCAACATGAGTATGACCAGCAAACGCCAAATCAACATCCGCGCCAAGCGTGGCCGCAATAGCCGAACCCTCATGAATCAACGCAACAACAACATCAGCCTCACCATTGGACGGATCACCATCCTTCAACTTAGCCGCAATCGCATCGGTTGTGACAACCGGATCAGCAAACGTCAACCCATCCGTTGCAGAAGCCGCCGTCAAATTCGGCGTATCCTCAGTCACCGTGCCGATATAAGCCACACTCAACTCGCCAACCTCCAGCAAGTAATACGGCTCATTAATCTCATCAGCACCCCCAACATTGGCACCCAAATATGGGAATTCCACAAGGTCGAGAACCCGGTCACGAAGATCCGCATACGACACGTCAAACTCGTGATTACCCACCGCAGAGACCAACAGACCCATCGCATTGAGCACATGAAGAGTAGGCACATCCTGAGCAATAGCCGACTCAAACGTCGAACCACCAATCGAATCACCAACAGACACGAAATGAACATTGTCATTCGCCGCCCGCAACTCATCAAGAATGCCCGCAATAAACGGAGCCGTCTTAATCGCACCATGGAAATCCGAAATCGCCGCAACCGTCACAACACTCTCACCAACGTTGATTGTCACGTTGAGGTCGATGGTGGAGCCGTCAGTGGTGGTGATTGTCAGCGGACCAGTTGCATCTGCTGGCACGGTGAAGGTCACCGTTGCCTGACCTGAATCATCCAGAGTCGGGGTCAGGGTCGGATCGATAACAGCGGTTCCAACCTCAACACCACCCAAACTCACCGTGACCGACTCTGGCTTGGGCTCACTCGAGGTCAGCACCAGCGAGGCAAGCTCGATCGTGATCTCCTCACCCGGGACCAACTCTGTTGGTCCGGTGTAGCCAAATGAACGCTGGGTGTAGTCAGGCTGAACTGCACCGTCGGCTTCAGCCCAACCAGCAGCCACCGTGTTAAACACCTGATGGTCAATAATGCCGGTATCAATCACCGGGTTGCCTGCATTAGCCATTGCCGAGAACCCATCGCCCGCATCAAGCAAGAACGACGAGGACGCCACCGTGTACTCGGTACCATCCTGAGCAAGAAGTTCACCATCAAGGTAAACAGCAAGAACATGCTCGCCATACTCAGCCGCCGGATCGTACACGTACTTCACGTTCTCCGACAGGCCAAGACGCAGAATCGGACGGGACTCGCCCGGCTTCCACTGCTGCTCGAGCAGCTCGTAAATGTCAGCACCCGTGATCACACGCGTACCGTAGGAGTTGCCAAACGGCTGGACATCAAAGGATTCCTTAAACGTCACAATGCCATCTTCATCAGGATCAAAATCCGCGCGAATACCGCCCGAATTCATGATGCCAAAATCAGCAGGAGCAGCCAGAGTCTGGCCATACTCGTAAAACGCCTGCGCAATCAGGTTGCCAGCCGATGACTCCGTGCCACGGTTAGACCCCTCATCACCAGGACCAGTGTTGGTGCCGCGATTAGCAACACCATCAATCTTAAAGAGCTCTTCAGCACCAAGCACCTCAGACTCAGCCACAGCCTCATCAACAAGGGCCTCGATCTCCGGATTCGCAGCACCATTTTCACCATCAACCACCGTGTTCGCACACGAGGCCGTCACAGCACCATCAGCCGCCACGCTCACACTCGCAACCGACACAGTCTTACCCGAGGCACCCGGCTGACACACCGGAGCACCCGAAGCAGTCTCAGTCACCGTCGCAATATGAGTATGACCAGCAAACGCCAGATCAACATCCGCACCCAACGTCGCAACCGATTCAGAACCCTCATGCATGAGAGCCACAACAACATCAGCCTCACCGTTATCCGGATTACCATCCTTCAAACCAGCAGCAATCTCATCGGTAACAGCAACCGGATCCAAGAAGGTCAAACCCTCAACAGCAGACGCCGACGTCAACGACGGAGTCAAATCAGTCACCGTACCAATGTAGGCAACAGTCACCCCATCAACCTCTTGAAGGACAAACGGAGTCTTAATCTCAGGAGCACCCTCAACATTGGCACCCAAATACTCGAAATCAATCATCGGCAACACACGATCACGAAGATCCGCATACGAGACATCAAACTCATGATTACCCACAGCAGAGACCAACAGACCCATCGCATCGAGCACATCAAGAGTAGGCACATCCTGAGCAATAGCCGACTCAAACGTCGAACCACCAATCGAATCACCAACAGACACGAAATGAACATTGTCATTCGCCGCCCGCAACTCATCAAGAATGCCCGCAATAAACGGAGCCGTCTTAATCGCACCATGGAAATCCGAAATCGCCGCAACCGTCAAATCCGTCGCGTCGGCTACCTGCTGCACCTCGACCTCAGTGGCCGTGCTTTCAAGAACCTCGCTCGATTCGTCGGCCGGTTCGCCGGCGTCAGCGCCGGCAGCGTCCGTTTCGTCCGGCGTTATGGTTACGTCGGACTCCGCGAGCTCTTCCGTGAGAGTCTCCGTTACGGAATCCGGTGTTGTGGACGGATCTGGTGCCGCCACAGCGGGAGCTGCCAAACCGGCAGTTCCAAGCAAAACTGCCGCTGCTAGGCTCACCGAAGAGCGAAGCCGCGGCTTACGCGTATTGTGCGTCATAAAGGAATCCCTTTCATGGTTTAGGTCACACGTGGAACCATCTTAGCCAGATTGAGTGAACTCGACACTACTTTCTGGCAATCCGAAAGGAAACGGGGTGGCAACGCACCAAGCGTTACCACCCCATATCGGAAGTTTCAGGTATCTACCTGCGTAAAGCCTAGACGACGCCCTGCTGGATCATCGCGTCAGCGACCTTCATAAATCCGGCGGCATTCGCCCCGACCATGTAATTCCCCGGCGCGTCCAGCTCCTCCGCCGTCGTCAAGCACGTGGAATGGATATCTTCCATGATGCCTTCGAGCTTTTCTTCGACGACGTCGGCCGGCCACGCCTGAAGCGACGCGTTTTGCTGCATTTCCAGCGCAGAGGTCGCAACGCCTCCCGCGTTCGCCGCCTTACCCGGTGCGAAAAGCATCTTCGAGTTCTCTGCAACCTCGATGGCGCCCGGCGTCAGCGGCATGTTCGCACCTTCGGCAATGAGCTCGACGCCGTGGTGGTGCATGGCCCGCACATCATTGGCATCCACTTCGTTCTGGGTGGCGCACGGAAGCGCGAGGTCGGCAGGGATCTCCCACACCTTCTGGCCGGCACGGAACTCTGCATTGGGACGCACGGCGGCGTACTCCGCCACGCGCCCTCGGCGCACTTCCTTGATCAGCTTGAGCAGATCGACGTCGATACCGTCGGGATCGTAGACCGAACCTCCCGAATCCGAAATGGACACGGCCTTGCCACCGAGCTGGTGGAGCTTCTCAATCGCGTAGGTTGCCACGTTGCCCGAGCCGGACACGATCGCCGTCTTGCCCTCAACCGAATCGCCACGCTCCGCGAGCATGTTATTCGCGAACATGACCAGGCCATAGCCGGTGGCTTCCCTACGCCCGAGCGAGCCGCCCCAGCCCACAGCCTTACCCGTGAGCACGCCGGCCTCGTTGCGGTTGGCAATCCGCTTGTACTGGCCGAACAGGTAGCCGATCTCGCGCGCACCCACGCCGATATCGCCAGCCGGCTCATCGACGTCGGCGCCAATGTGACGCGAAAGCTCCTTCATGAAGGCCTGGCCACAGCGCATCACTTCGTCGTCGGACTTGCCGTGCGGGTCAAAATCCGAGCCTCCCTTGCCGCCGCCGATTCCCTGACCGGTGAGCGCATTCTTGAAGATCTGCTCGAAGCCGAGGAACTTGATGACGGATAGTGTCACCGACGGGTGGAAGCGCAGACCGCCCTTGTAGGGGCCGAGCGTCGAATTGAACTGGATTCGGTAGCCGCGGTTGACGCGCACCTTGTTGTCGTCGTCCTGCCAGGCCACGCGGAACATAATCTGGCGTTCGGGCTCGATGATGCGCTCGAGAATCGCCGAGTTTTGGTAATCCCGGCGGCTGAGCAGGAGCGGCTCGAGGCTCTCCATCACCTCGCGAACAGCTTGCTGGAACTCTGGCTGGGTCGGGTTACGCTTCAGCGCCTCTTCATAGACTGCTTCTAGGCGTGCATCCATTCGAACTCCTTCATCGTCGCCGGACAGGCTGAGTCAAGAATAATTCACGCACATGGGCACGAAGGAATTATTCTCAAATCTCGGTCAGGCGCCGCGCCGATCAGGAATCGTAGCTGGGCGAGAACGTGCGCACGTGCTCTTCGATCTCGGCACGCTTTTCGTCAGTGACCTCACTGCCGGTGAGCAACGTGTAGGTATCCGCCACAATCTTGTCGACCATCGGCAGAATCGAGCGGACGAGCATGTTTTGAAGGAGCTCCCGGTCAATCAGCGCGAAGTTCTTCTGAGCCGACGACAGCTCGGCGTTCGGATAATCCGCCGCGTTGCGCGTCACCTCGCGGGCCACAAGCCACGACTCGGCAACGCCCTTGACCATGGAGATGATGCCGGTCAGCCACCCGTGCACCACGCCCTCGTGGTACTCATGCTCCGTGATCGCGTCGTCCACATAAAACAGCCTGCTCCACGCGGAAATCATCGACGTATCGATCTTCGAGATAAGCGCCGCCTGCGGGTCGTCCTCAAACTCGGCGACCTTCATGAAGCGATAGAGCTCCGGGGACTCGTCAACCAATTGGAGGAACTGGCTGACGACCAGCGAGAGGACTTCCTCGAACGGCGCCTGACGCTCAACAGCCTCCTCGAGCGAGGAGAGCAGCTCGTAGATGATGTGCTCGCCGATCGCGTACTGGAGGCCCTCCTTGTCGCCAAAGTACTTGTAGAGGATTGACTTGGACGTCTTCGATTCATCCGCGATCTGATCCATCGAGGCGTCAAAACCATACTTGTGAACCGCAACCGTGGCGGCTCCGATGAGTTCGCGACGACGGGTTTGCCGGTGAGTTTCCCACCTCGTGTTACGCCGATCCACCTTTTCGGTATGGTGTGTGGCCATCTCTTCTCCTGCGCACTCTCCAACCCGAGAATTTTTCACCTCGGATTCGTACGACGTACCTGCCGATCTAGATATCGGGTACAACACTCAAATAGTACGCCAGAAACCTCTGTGCAAACAGGTCTAAAACGCCGGAGGACGCGAGTTATCCACAAACGAGCATTTTTGGGGAATTCGGTTGCTTCAGATCTGAAGCAGTGCTGCCTCAACATAACGGTATCGGGAACTCATCTCATTCACAATGTCCGCTGCCAGGGTGGGGGTGGGCCCAGAACCGCGAATCCAAGCCAGAACATCGTCCTCGCTCACGTAGCGCACGTAATCCTTACCAAACGCGCGCGGATCGCCGTTTTCGGCCTCCTCGGTAATCCAGTACGTCGCTGAGTCGGGGGTGAACGCGTGGTCGGCGAACACGAACTCTTCATCGCCATAATCGCTCGACGATCCGAACTCGAGCTTGGCGTCTGCGATCACCAATCCCTTGCCGGCAGCAATTTCATTCGCCGCCTCGTACAAGTCAAGCGACATCTCTTTCAGGCGCTCGGCAACGTCCGTCCCCACGATCTCTTCCATCTGCTCGAAGCTGATGGGTTCGTCGTCGGCGCCCACCGCCGCCTTGATCGCAGGCAAGAACAGAGGCTGCGCGAGTTTGTTGCCGATCGTCAGACCGGCGGGCAGCGCCGTGCCCTGAAATTCGCCGGTGCGGGTGTACTCGTCAAACATGCGCCGGGTCATGTAGCCAACCACGGTGCACTCGATGGGATACATCCGGAGGCGCTGGACGACCATGGCGCGATTCTTGACGGTGGGCGGCACGTCGTCGGAAAGGTAGTGATTGGGGGCCACGTCCGCAAGCTGCTCGAACCACCATTTCGAAATCGCGTTCACCATCTCGCCCTTGCCGGGAATGATGGTGGGAAGTACGCGGTCGAGCACGCTCATGCGGTCGGTCGTCACGAGCATGATGATCTCGTTGCCACTGTGTGCAACCGGGTGAATAGGCGCGTATACATCGTGCACCTTGCCCGTGTAGACGCGAGACCAATTCGGAACTGAGAGCACAGTAACCTCCTCGCGCCTCGCTCGAATCAATTCTTTAAGTGTAAACCACGCCACACTATCCGAGGCATGCTAGCAGCGTGCAAAGATGGAGGGGAAGCACTCGGCTTCCCCTCCATCGGATGCTTAAGCGCTAGATGCTAGCGATTAGGCCTGTGCGGCCTCGATGCGCTCGCGGAACTTGGCAAGCTGTTCACGCATCTCGTTAGGCAGCTTGTCACCGAACTGGGTGAAGTACTCTTCGGTCTCATCCACTTCGTTCGCCCATGCGCCCGGGTCGGTCTCGAAGAGCTTGGCCCAGACCTCGTCGGTAACCTCATCGAGGCCCTCAAGGTTGAAGTCTTCCTTCTTCGGGTAGCGACCAGTCAGGCCGTCCTCGGCCTCAACCTTGCCGGAGACGCGGCGGACGATCCAGTCAAGGACGCGCGAGTTGTCGCCGAAGCCCGGCCACAGGAAGTTGCCATCCTCGTCGCGGCGGAACCAGTTGACCTGGTAGATGCGCGGGAACTTGTCTCCAAGCTCCTTC
>CAYOEJ010000057.1:0-7885 GCA_964403015.1 uncultured Arcanobacterium sp. | reverse complement strand
ACGGCGAGGATGGAAACCAGCCATCCGGAGCGAAGCCCGGTATGGAAGGCGCCCTTGACCCAGGTACCGGCGCCAGCGCGTGGACGCTGCGTGGTAGACGTGCTCATCGAGCCACCTCCTCGTGCGTGGAATGAGTGCCGGACTGAGCCAACGCTTCCTCCTTTGGCACACCTGCCATCATCAAGCCGAGCGCGTCGCGCGGGGTATCCGCGGGAACAATACCCACGATGCGGCCGCGGTACATCACAGCGATGCGATCCGCGAGGCCAACAACCTCATCAAGCTCGGATGAAATCAGCAGTACCGGTGTGCCGGTATCGCGCTCTTGAACGATGCGCTTGTGAATAAATTCGATGGAGCCGACGTCGACGCCGCGAGTCGGCTGGTTAACAACCAGCAGGCGCAGATCGCGAGAGATTTCTCGCGCCACGACGACCTTTTGCTGGTTACCGCCGGACAGCGTAGAGATGGGATCGTGAACCGATGTCAATCGGATATCGAACTCATCACGCAGTTTCTCCGCGTTCTGCTCAATGACCTTTGGACGAAGAGCTGGGCCCTTGGAGAATGGCTCGTAGCGGTACTGGTCGAGCACGAGGTTCTCCGCAATGGTGAAGCTCGAGATCAGGCCATCGGTTGAACGGTCTTCGGGCACGAAGCCAAGTCCGGCCTCAAGCGACTTGCGAACCGAGTAGCTCGTCATGTCCTTGGAATCGAGAGAGACCTTGCCAGCAGTGGGCTTTTCGAGGCCAAGAATGACCTCTGCAATCTCCGTCTGGCCGTTGCCCTGAACGCCTGCGATAGCGAGAATCTCGCCACGATCGACGTTGAAGGACACGTGCTCAAGCAGGTGTGTTCCATTCTCCGCAACGAGCGTGACGTTATCGAACTCAAGTCCAACGTCTCCAGGCTGAGCCGGATCCTTTTCAACCGTCATCATGACGGGGCGGCCGACCATCTTGGTGGCGAGATCAGCTTCCGAGTCTTCCGGACTTGCAGTACCAACAACTGCACCACGACGGATAACCGTGATGTCGTCGGCAACCGCACGAACCTCTCGCAGCTTGTGCGTAATGAACACGATCGAGGTTCCGGCGTCGGCAAGCTGACGCATGATGGCCATGAGTTCGTCAGTTTCCTGCGGGGTCAGCACGGCGGTCGGCTCATCGAGAATGAGAACCTTGGCCTCGCGTGAGAGTGCCTTCACGATTTCAACGCGCTGCTGCGCACCGACCGGAAGGTCTTCAATGTATGCATCCGGATCGAGATCGAAACCGAATTTTGCGGAAACATCCTTGACGATACGACGCGCCTGCGCGACATCGATCAGACCGGCGCCCTTGACCGGTTCGTAACCGAGTGCAATTGACTCGGCAACGGTGAAAACGGGAATGAGCATAAAGTGCTGATGGACCATGCCAATGCCGGCAGCGACCGCGTCGCCCGGGCCGTCAAACTTGACCGGCTTTCCATCCAGCAGGATTTCGCCCTCATCGGGATCATATAGACCGTAAAGAACGTTCATCAACGTCGATTTGCCCGCACCGTTCTCACCAAGCAGTGCGTGGATGTGTCCCTCTTCAACAACAAGATCAATGTGGTCATTAGCCACCAAGGGACCAAAGCGTTTGGTGATCCCTTTCAGCTCCAGCTTCACGCCAGACCGCCTTTCGTCTTTCCCCAGCACAAGAGGTGGTGATGGGACGGGTGAGGCCCGGTTTCCCGGGTGTGGGAAGACCGGACCTCAACCTTTACTGATTCATGTATGCGTGGATCTCACGGAGCGTTCGGGGTCTCGATGACGAGCTCACCGGACTTGATCTGCTCAATGAGGGCATCAACTTCGCCCTTGAGTTCGTCAGAAACTTCTCCATCGAAATCATGGAACGGAGCGAGCGAAACGCCGCCGTTCTCGAGGGTTCCAATGTAAGGCTCGTTGGAGAACTCATCGTTCACGCCAGCGGAGATGGTGTCCTCAACCGAAGCCGCGATCTCCTTCATGACCGAAGTCAGGATGATCGAGGAGTAGTCCGGTGCGGACTCGTACCAGTCGGAGTCAACGCCGATGATGAGGGTGTTGCCATCTTCCTGAGCTGCGGATGCTGCACCAAGTCCAACCGGGCCTGCAACCGGCATGATGATGTCGGCGCCCTGGTCGATGAACTGCTGAGCCTGCTGCTTACCGAGGGCCTGATCCTCGAAGGTGTTGGTGAAGGCGCCGGTCTGGGCTTCCTTGTCCCAACCGAGAAGCTGGACGTCGGTGCCCTTGTCCTCGTTGTACTTGTCAACGCCGTCTGCGAAGCCGTCCATGAAGATGGAAACGGATGGGATCTGGATACCACCGAAGGTGGCAACGGTGCCGGTCTCGGTCATGCCAGCTGCAACATAACCGGCGAGGTATGCGGCCTCGGCGGTGTTGAAGACAAGCGGGCGGCCGTTCTCAAGCTCGGACTCGAAGGTGGAGTCAACGAGGGCGAACTGGAGGTCCGGGTTGTCGGTAGCTGCTGAGCGAATGGCGGCCTCAAGCGAGAAGCCAACACCAATGGTCAGGTCGCAACCATCGGCAACCATCGCGTCAACGTTGGGCTGGAAGTCAGCATCGGATGCGGATTCAGCGGTGCCGGTCTCAACACCGATGTTCTCCTTGGCGGCCTGAAGGCCGTTGTATGCGGATTCGTTGAAGGAACGGTCGTCCCAGCCGCCGGCGTCGGAAACGATACACGCCTTGTAGTCGACAGCTTCCGCGGTGCCGTCACCGTCGTTGGTGGCTTCACCGTTGTCGCCCTCATCGCTGGAGCATGCGCTCAGTGCGAGAGCGGTTGCTGCAGCGAGTGCAGCGAATGACTTGAATTTCTTCACAAGATTCTCCTGAACTAGTTACCTATTCGCCGCTCACCATTAACCGGCAAATTGGGTCACTAACACAATAGCGCCTAATTGCCGGGATTCAACATCTGTAACGCAAACTTGTAAAAATTGCGGGCTTCCGTAACGGAATCGTTGCCGCTTTTGGGTACTTCCGCCTACAAAATACGTCTCACTGGAGCGATTCAAGATTGTGCTCTGCAAGAGAATCGACCACTCGCTTCACGTCCTGAGCTCTTTGCCGCGTCGTCACCAAGATTGCGTCCGCAGTTTCGACGACGACGGCGTCATCGATCCCCACAACCGCGATCGGCTTTGAATGGCTATAGACCAGTGCTCCCGGAGCGTCCACGAGTACGGTTTCCTGCGGCTGACCACCCGGCGAAACTTGCAATCGATCCTCTAGAACATCGCGCAACGACGCAAAATCGCCCACGTCAGACCAGCCCATCTCCACTGGCACAACGGCAACTCCGCCGTCCGCTGCAAGTGGTTCAGCGATCGCATGGTCGATAGCGATCTTCTTCAAACTGGGCCAAATCTCTGCCGTAGCCTCTTCGCGGCCCGGCGTGTCCCACGCCCCGGCGAGTCTGATAATTCGGTCGTGCAGTTCTGGCTCATATTTCGCCAGCGCTCCGAGCAACACGGATGCCCTCGCAACGAACATGCCCGCGTTCCAGCGGTACTCCCCCGTGGCGAGATAGCTCGTTGCCGTATCGAGGTCGGGTTTTTCAAGGAACTCAGTGACCGAACGCGCCGTGGGCAGATCCCCCAGCAGATCCCCTGCGTGGATGTAACCAAAACCGGTGGCGGGATGATCGGGGGTGATCCCGATGGTCACCACGAGGCCCATATTCGCAGCCTCGATCGCTTCGCTCACGGCCGCGCGGAAAGCATCTTCGTCTTTGATGAGGTGATCCGCCGCGAAGGATCCAATCACCACGTCGCCGTGGCGATTCAAAATGACGGCAGCGGCCAGCCCGATCGCCGCCATGGAATCTCGCGGAGACGGCTCGGCCAGAATCTGGCTTTCAGGGATCTGTGGGAGCTGTTCGGCAACGGCGGTAGCATGCGCCTGCCCCGTCACTACCACCACGTTGCCGCCGGTCAAGGGTTCGAGTCGCCTCACCGTCTGTTGGATGAGCGTGGCACCCGAGCCAGTGAGGTCCGCCAAGAACTTCGGTGCCGAACGTCGTGAGAGCGGCCAGAGTCTCGTCCCTGCTCCCCCAGCCGGAATGATGGCGTGAAACTCACTCATGACTTCTTCTCCTTGGCGTATTCAGCTTCGCGCTGCTCGGTACGCTCCTTGGCACGAGCATCCGCTTCGCGCTTTCGTTCCTTCTTGCGTTCCTTCTCGCGCTGCTTGGCAGCCTTCGCCGCAACATCGTCGGCATCCTTCTGGGCCAACTTCGCACTCGTGGTTGGCACGGTCTTGGTTCGGTACGCTTCCCAGGCTTCTTCCGCGTATTCATTCTTCGCCTCGGCAAGCTCCGCACGCGCGGTTGCAATGCGCTCTTCGGCCCGCTCCACCTTGCGGCGTGCTCGCTTTTCGCGCAGCCCGCTCCACGGCGGCACCAGATCGTCCTCTTCGCCGCGGTCCGCATCGGCAACGACGACGCCGGTCACTGGATCGAAGTTCCACTCGAGAGTGTCTGGGCGAGACTTAGTGACGTAGTTCGGCTTTTCGTTCGCGTGCTCGAGCTGACCCTCGGTTGGCTGACCAGCCGCTGGCGGATTCGATGTGATCGCGGCAGATAGCAGCGCCAGACGACCAAGAAGGTTGATCCACAACAGCAGCGTGATGATGGCAGCGAACGGTGCAAGAAGCGGGTTATCTGACACTGACGACACCGCGCTCGTACCCAGAATGCGCAGTACGCCCGCACCAATTCCGCCGAACAACGCTCCGTAGAACAGATCCTTGCGCGGTGCGTTGATCCCAGCCATCACCTTGAACATGTAGGCAAAAATCGCCATGTCAATCATCAGCGTGACGAGGATCGACGCGACCTGAATGAAGAACGAACCAATTCCCTGGTCCAGCCCGATGAACTCGAAAATCGCCTCGGAGAAGAACGCCGCACCAGCGGTAAGAATGACACCGGCGAGGGCGCCAACCGCGAGGAAAACGAACCCGGACAGGTCAATGAGCTTTGCAACTACGAAATTGCGCGGCAAACGGGAAATCCCAAACATCGACTGAATCGCTGAACGGAGCGCTGTCATCAACGAAATTGACGACCAGAGCAACACGACGAGCGAGATCATCGACGCGAGGTTGATCGGGTTATCCACGATGAGATCTTCGGGCGCTACGATGCCATTCGGATTATCGGCGGTCTGCAAAATTCCCGGCATGAAGTCGTTGATCTGTTCGAAGAGGCCTTCGCGCAGGTCGTCATTGCCGCCCAAAAAGTATGAAAACAGCGTCAGGCCAATAACCAGCGCACCGGTAATTGCAAAGAGCGCGGAGTACGCGATGCCGCCGGCTAGCAGATTGCCCCGCGCCGCCGAATACCGCTGGAATGAGCGCACCGGACGCAAATCCATCACCCATTCGACCAGTTTCATAATCTTGTCCATGTCGCCTCTCCGGTTAGTTCGAGTTCAAGTCGTAGTCAATAATAAGTGGCGCGTGGTCCGACCATCGCGAATCATAGCCCGCCGCCCGATCCACACGGAAGGTACGCGCTAGCTCGCCAAGCTCCGGCGTCGTCATCTGGTAATCGATGCGCCACCCGGCGTCGTTATCAAAGGCCTTACCTCGCTGAGACCACCAGGTGTATGGCCCCTGCACCTCGCCCGCGAGCTTCCTTTGAACATCGCTGAAGCCCATGTCGCCAAACCACTTGTCGAGGTAGGCGATCTCCTGATCAAGAACGCCTGCTGTCTTATTGTGGTTAGGCTTCCAGTTTTTAATGTCGAGCGGCGTGTGAACGATGTTGAAATCTCCCGCCACCAACACGTGCGGAAGCTCGGCGGCGCGATTGGTTTGTAGTTCCGCAAGACGCTGCGTGACGCGATCGAGGTGGGAGTACTTCGCCTCCATCTTGTCTGCCTTTGTCGCCACTCCCGAATGGAGATAGGTGGAAACGAAAGTTGTGTGGAGTGCGGGCACGTCAACTTCAACCCAGCGGCCCGTATCGACCGGTGGCTCTTCAGGGTTAAGTACGGATGTTGCGGCGTCGCCATCGCGTGTGCCACCCATCTCGGGGTCAAGCCCGGCCGCCAAACCAATCGAGATCCGCCCGATTTCGTACTCGTCCCGGACGGCAATCGCTACGCCGGCTCTGCCTTTGAGAACGGATGCCTGCTGGACGATCGCGTAGCCGGGACCAATGAGGTCCGCAACGAGTTCCTCCGGGGCACGCACCTCCTGGATGAGCAAAACGTCCGGGTTTGCCTCAGCAAACCACTCTGGGCCACCCTTGCGTTGTGCTGCGCGCAGGCCGTTGACATTGCATGTTGCAACGAGCATGAATCCTCCGGAAGTCGACGATGTCCGCCCATTCTACGTCGAGGCGAGCCGTTCGGCCGTCTCGACGAGGTTCACTAACAGCATGGCGCGGGTCATCGGACCAACTCCCCCAGGATTTGGAGATAGCCAGCCGGCAACGTCGGCGACGCCGGGATCGACGTCTCCGACCACGTTCGTCTTTCCCGTTTCCGGATTCTCGCGACGCGTGATACCCACGTCAAAGACCGCAGCGCCGGGCCTAATCATGTCCGGGGTAATGAGATGTGCAACCCCCGTTGCGGCAATCACGATGTCGGCTCGTTTTGTGTGCTCGGAAAGGTTCGTGGTGCCAATGTGGCATCCGTCCGCGGTTGCATTGATCGAGGTGTGACTAAGCAGGAGAGATAGTGGCCTACCGACAGTACGGCCGAGGCCCACTAGACACACGTCGGCACCGTCCCAACGAACACCACCTCGCCGTCCGAGTTCGATAATCCCGCGCGGCGTGCACGCCACGGGCGAAGTGAATTCCTGATCGATATTGCCAGCCAATCTGCCCACGTTAATGGGGTGAAGGCCGTCGACGTCTTTGGCGGGATCAACCGCCTCGAGTACCCGATCGGTGTCGATATGATCAGGCAGTGGCAACTGCACGAGGAATCCCGTACACGCGGGCGACTCATTCATATAGCGCACCGCGGCCAAAACATCCTCGGTACTCGCGTCCTCGGGCAGCTCGATACGCAAAGACTTAACGCCGATCTCTGCGCAATCGCGATGCTTGCCGTCCACGTAAATCTTCGAACCGGCGTCGTCGCCAACGAGGATGGTTCCCAGCCCCGGATTGACCCCCTGCCCGCGTAGCGCTTCCACCCGTGACTTGAGCTCGGATTTGATTGCTTCGGCAGTCGCTTTTCCGTCGAGTTTGATGGCAGTCATGGGTCAGTGAATCTGATCGAGGTCGGGATACAGCGGGAACGAGGCCGCGAGCGTGGCGGTTCGCGCACGAAGGGTCTCAAGATCCGCGTCTTTACCGTCGCGAAGGGCGGTCGCAATAACGTCCGCTACTTCTTCGAACTCGGAGTCACCAAATCCGCGGGTCGCGAGCGCTGGTGTTCCAATGCGCAAACCGGAGGTGACGGCCGGCGGGCGAGGATCGAACGGCACGGAGTTCCGGTTCACCGTGATTCCCACCTCGTGAAGCAAGTCTTCGGCTTCCTTGCCGTTGAGTTCGGCGTCGCGCAAATCCACCAAAACCAAGTGGACATCCGTACCACCGGATACCACCGAAATCCCGGCCGCGGCGACGTCGTCGTTAAGTAAGCGCTTCGCGAGGATCTGCGCGCCACGAATCGTGCGCTCTTGACGTTCCTTGAACTCTGGAGTCGCGGCCGCTTTCAGCGCCACGGCCTTAGCCGCGATCACATGCATAAGCGGGCCGCCCTGCTGGCCGGGGAAGACCGCCGAATTTAGTTTCTTCGCGAGCGCGTCGGTTTTGGCGAGGATCATGCCCGATCGCGGACCGCCGATGGTTTTGTGGATCGTGGTGGTCACGACGTCGGC
>CAYOEJ010000056.1:4692-8647 GCA_964403015.1 uncultured Arcanobacterium sp. | reverse complement strand
TCGTCGATGGGCAGGGAGGCAATGTCTTCGTGGAGCTCGGCCTCAGCCGTGCCGGCAACACCATGGGGTGGCCAAGAATCCACAAAATCAGGATTGTCCGAGAAATGTTCACCCGGATCGATGTGCCAGTCTTGCGTGGTCACGATCATCGCGTATTCATCTGCATTCTCCGTCACGAAGTCTGCGATTTTCTCCGCAACGTCGTTTCCGCCGTCGACGCCAAGCGCGCCGCCCTCACAAAAAGTTGGCTGCACATCAACGATTAGTAGTGCTCGAGTTTCGGTTTCCATATCCCCTCCGCTTTTCGGATGGCTGACGATTTATCCCCAGTTTACTGATGCTGTAGGCGCTCGCGATCTCGTTCCGCCCATGGCCGACGACGCCGGGCTCAGTTTGTGCCTTTACGCGGACGGTTGCTGGGGCGAGGGTCCCGCGGTTGGTAGGCGGCATCGGACACTGCCCGTGGAATCCGGGCGAGTTTTACGGCTAGTTGCAATAGCGCGTAATCTAAGGGCATGTCGAAAATCTTGTCTGCAGTCGCTTGGCCTTACGCCAACGGTCCGCGCCACATCGGGCACGTTGCCGGTTTTGGTGTTCCCTCCGATGTTTTCTCGCGTTACATGCGAATGGCTGGCCATGATGTGCTGATGGTGTCCGGCACGGACGAACACGGCACGCCGATCCTCGTTGCTGCAGACAATGAGGGCGTGACGCCGCAAGAGCTTGCGGATAAAAACAACCGCATCATCGTCGAGGACTTGGTGAACCTCGGCCTGTCCTACGATCTCTTCACACGCACCACCACGCAGAACCACATCGACGTGGTCCAGCGCCTGTTTGAAGGTTGCCGCGATAACGGCTACATGATCGAGCAGGAGACTCCCGTGGCGATCGACGCCAAGACGGGCAACACCCTTCCTGACCGCTACATTGAAGGCACCTGCCCGATCTGTAAGGCTGACGGTGCGCGCGGGGACCAGTGCGACAACTGTGGTAACCAGCTTGATCCACAAGACCTCATTAATCCGGTGTCAAAGGTGTCGGGCGAACCACCGATCTTTAAATCCACCGAGCACTACTTCCTTGACCTGCCAGCGCTTGCGGGCGCTCTATCTGACTGGCTCGACGGCGTGGAGAAGGAAGGAAAGTGGCGCCCCAACGTCATCTCTTTCTCAAAGCACTTGCTCGACGACGTCCGCCCGCGCGCGATGAGCCGCGACATCTCGTGGGGCATCCCCGTCCCCGGCTGGGAAGACAAGCCAAACAAGCGTCTGTACGTGTGGTTTGACGCCGTCGTCGGCTATCTCTCCGCCTCGATTGAGTGGGCGCGCCGCCGCGAAGCTGATGGCACCGGCTCTGCCGAGGACTGGACACAGTGGTGGACCGACCCCGAAGCGCTCTCCTACTACTTCATGGGTAAGGACAACATCGTCTTCCATTCTCAGATTTGGCCCGCTGAGCTTCTGGCCTACAACGGCCAGGGAGCAAAGGGTGGCCAGGCTGGCGAGCTTGGAGAACTGAATCTTCCCACCCAAGTGGTCGCATCCGAGTTCCTCACGATGGAAGGCAAGAAGTTTTCTTCCTCGAAGAACGTCGTTATTTACGTTCGCGACGTGCTTTCGCGCTATCAGCCGGATGCTCTTCGTTACTTCATTTCAATCGCCGGTCCGGAAACATCTGACTCCGACTTCACGTGGAGCGAGTTCGTGCGCCGCAACAACTCCGAACTGGTGGCCGGGTGGGGCAACCTCGTCAATCGTACGGCCGCGATGATCGCCAAGAACTTCGGCGAGATTCCGACGCCGGGGGAGCGCGAGTCGATTGACAGTGAGCTTGTGGACGCCGTGCGTGCCGGTTTTGAGACCGTTGGTAGCCTCATCGGAAACCACCAGCAGCGCGCCGCACTGGCGGAGATTATGCGCCTTGTGGGCGAGGCAAACACGTACGTGACGCGTACAGAGCCGTTCAAGCTCAAGGCTCCAGAGCAGCGTGAGCGCCTAGCCACGGTCCTTCATACGCTCGTCCAGGCGGTGGCGGACCTCAATACGATGATGTCTGTTTTCTTGCCGCACTCGTCAAATGCGATCGATTCGGTTCTGGGTGGCGATGGCGATATCGCGCCAATGCCGCGCTTGATTGAGGTCACTGACCTCGATACGGACTACCCGTACCCCATCATCACAGGCGATTATGCGAACGTGCGTCCGTGGGAATCCCGGGACGTCGTACCGGGAACTCCCATCGCAAAGCCGAAGCCCGCATTCGTGAAGCTTGACGAGTCTGTGATTGCAGAAGAACTCGAGCGTCTTGGCATCGAGGTTTAATGCCCGCGTCGAAGTCATCAAAGAAGCGTAAGCGTGCGCTCCCGGAGATTCCCGAGCGTCTTCCGCACCCAGTGGTGGATAACCACACGCACATTGCACCGGATCCGGTACTGCCAGACGGCTCGGCGCCCGTGCAGAACCTCACCGAGGACGGCGGGCTTCGTCCGCCCGTCCTACTCGCCACGATGCTCGATGGGATGAAGAAGAGCGGGATTCGGGCAGCGATATCGTCGGGCTGTGAAGTTCCCATGCTGGAATTCACCCGAGATCTCGCTCGTAACCACGAGGAGTTCTGGGCCGCGCTCGCCATTCACCCCAATGAGGCTGCCATGCATGCGGGTGTGCGCGAGGTGGGCCCGGATGGTCTTCCTCCACGCGTCGAACCCCAGCACGAACAGTATTCCCTCGACGCGGCGATCGAGCTTGTGGCTGATTACTGCCGCGACGACGCCGTTGTGGCAGTTGGCGAGACCGGTCTCGATTACTTTCGTACGGGTCCCGAAGGCATCGAAGCGCAGAAGCGATCCTTCCGCGACCACATCGCGCTGGCCAAAGAGTTGGGAAAGCCGCTGCAGATCCATGACCGCGATGCGCACGCCGACGTGGTCGATGTGCTCCTCTCTGATGGAGCACCCGAGAAGACTGTCTTCCACTGCTTTTCTGGAGATGTCCAGCTTGCAGAGATCTGCCGGGATAACGGCTGGTACGCCTCATTTGCTGGTCCGCTTACCTATCCGGTCAATGAGGACTTGCAAAAGGCGTTCGATGTACTGCCTGACAAACTGATTTTGGCAGAGACCGACGCTCCGTATCTCACGCCCGTGCCTTTTCGCGGCCGCCCCAATGCCGTATGGGGAGTCGCCTACACGGTGATGTATATGGCGCAGCGCAGGGGGGTGGATCTCGCTCAGTGGTGTGCGCAGATAGATGCCAACACGGCGGAGGTCTACGGAATTTAGCTCCCGGAATGTAATCTCCAGCACGAACCGTTGCGGATGGTCACAATTTGATTACAATCGATATACGCATTGTTACAAAGTGCCGTCAATCGTCTAACTCACCTGACAAAGTGCGGTGCCGCCAGAACGCTGGCGACAATCATTGGAGAAACTTTTGGTACACAACACCACTGACGGAGCCATGTTCGGTCATACTGCCGACGCTCCTAAGCCCGGCTCGCGTCGCGCTCGTCGTCTCGCAGAGCAGGCCGCTCGTCAGAAAGCTGACCTCGCGCTCGTAGACACGGGCGAGATTCCCGTCATTTCGCAGGCGCCCTATGCAGAAATGATGAATCATGAGCTCGTCACTCGCCACGTGCAGACCCAGAGTGATCGCCGCACCAAGTCAGGTTTCTTCCGCTTGGCCGGTATCGCGACCGTAGCTGCTCTCGCGATTGGTTCAAGCATGGGCTTGGCAGCAGACCCCGCGCACAAGATCGACGCGTTCGTTCAGACCGCAGCAGCTGCCGTCGTTACGCCCGAGCCCGTTGAAGAGCCCACGGTCGTGGTTGAAGACGTGACTTTTGAGGTCGTCGTCGATGGCGAGACCACCACCGTGACCGTTCCTGGCGGCACCACGCTTGCTGACGCTCTCGCTGAGGCCGGCATTGTTGTTTCCGGCGACGACGTTCT
>CAYOEJ010000056.1:0-4592 GCA_964403015.1 uncultured Arcanobacterium sp. | reverse complement strand
GCATGGGGCCACTCGCAGTCGGTGGGCTGGTACTAAGGTAATATCAGTCTTCATGACTCACAACGTAAATCCGGGCACCGGCGAATCTTCGCCGGTGCCCGGCATTTTGCCCGGCACGTCCGAGACACCGCTTGGCGTGGAAGACGATGGGGCCGTCGCAGCGGCGCGCCCGCCTATGGCTGGAACTCTCCTTGGCCCGGTCAAGATCCGGGAGCTCGCGGCCAAACTGGGAATCCGGCCCACCAAAACGCTCGGCCAGAATTTTGTGCACGACGCCGGGACTGTGCGTCGCATTGTGCGTGACGCCGGCGTGAAGGCCGGAGATCAGGTGGTTGAGGTCGGGCCTGGCCTAGGGTCACTGACGCTCGCCATTCTTGAGACCGGCGCATTGGTGTCCGCCATTGAAATCGATCCGCCTCTTGGCGCGGCACTCGAGTCCACCATCGCCGAACTTATGCCGGCTGCTTCGGAGAACTTCGCTGTCCTGGTGCGCGACGCCATGGACGTGCACGGTCCCAACGGTCTCGCCGTGCCAGCCGCACTCTCGAGGGAACGCGGTGGTTCCGGCGTCGTCGAACCTAAGCACCTCGTTGCAAACTTGCCATATAACGTTGCCGTTCCCGTGCTGCTCACGCTGCTTGAAGCGCTGCCTTCCCTGCGAACCGTCACCGTTATGGTTCAACTCGAAGTCGCCGATCGCCTTGCTGCGGGACCGGGCTCGCGAACCTATGGCGTACCTTCGGTGAAGGCTAACTGGTATGCGGACGTGAGCCGAGGTGCGAAGATTTCGCGTAACGTGTTCTGGCCGGTTCCGAACGTTGACTCGGCTCTTGTCCATATGAGACGTCACCCCGAACCGGAAGGTGTGCGACGTGAAGATGTGTTCGGCGTCGTCGACGCTGCTTTTGCCCAGCGCCGCAAGACCTTGCGGGCCGCGCTAAGTACGTGGGCTGGAAGTGCCCCACGGGCGGAAGACATCTTGCGAATAGCTGGCATTGACCCGGCTCTGCGCGGGGAACGACTAACTGTCGAGGACTTCATCAAGATAGCGAAAGCGGAAAAGGATATCTAAACCCGCTGGTCGATAGGCCGGCCCCGCAAAACGTAACGCTTGCGCCGTCGGTATAATTCGTCCTATACTCCCAGTAATTAATAACCCGCTCTGGGTGTTACTGCTACGCAGGCATGACCAGTATGAAACCGGGGGGTAAAACTCCGGTGTGCTCAACGAGGAGCTGTCATGGTCCAGCCCGATGCCCGTGTGGTACGGATTTTCAACAACAATGCTGTACTCGTGCGCGTTGATGATGTTGAATTCGTGCTTGCAGGCCGAGGAATCGGATTTGGGAAGAAGCCCGGAGACACCATTCCGTCCGCAGATGCCCAGCGCCAATTTATCGAGGCGAGCCCGGACAAGATCGACTTCCTTAAGTCGGCAAATGCTCTCGATCCGATGCTAGTTGAAACGGTCTCTGCGGCCGTGGATCTGGCGACTGATCTCTTGGGAGACCTAGATCCATCCGTCTACGTTGTTCTTGCGGATCACCTATCCTTCGCAATTCAACGTCACCGCGGTGGCATGGCCATCCAAAACAAACTCGTGAGCGAAATTAAGGTCGCATTCCCCACCGAGTTCGCCACTGCCGAGATTCTCACGCAGTACGTGAATTCGAAACTGGATGTGGACCTACCTGTAGATGAGACCGCGTTCATCGCACTGCACTTGAATGCGGCCCGCACCGGCTCAACAGTCAAGCAGCCACTCAACGAAGCGAATGTGTTGGGGGGAATCGTGGCAGACGTTCAGAAAGGCCTGAACGTTGACGCGGACTCCCAGCTCGAAGAGCTTTTGTCTACTATCCGACGGATTATTAATCGCGTGCACGCCAAGCAATTCCGAGAAAACGCAGCAAGCCGCGGCATCGAAGCCGCCTTGCCGGAAGAGACGAACGTAGCCCGCGCAATCATACAAAAGATCGCAGATCCGCAAACTCCGTCCGTCATGCTCAGGGGAGAGGTGGCGCACTTTGCCGTCTTCCTGCACGGCTGGCGGCAGACCGCGGCTGCGCATCGTCACAAGTAAAGGATGTCTTTCATGAAAGGCAAAGTGATGGAGAGCCTCCAAAGGCTCGGCAAGGCGCTTATGGGTGCCGTTGCGGTGATGCCTGTCGCCGCAATCCTCATGGGTATCGGTTACTGGATCGACCCCGAAGGCTGGGGCGCCAACAACATTATTGCAGCTGTGCTCATCAAGGCCGGCGGCGCGGTTCTGGATAACCTTGGCTGGTTGTTCGCCATTGCGCTCGCGTTCGGTCTCGCACGCGACAACAACGGTGCGGGCGCACTATCGGGCTTCCTTGGCTACGCCACGGTGAAGCTCCTCCTCGCTCCGGCAACCGTTGCCGGCTACAAGGGCATTGACCTCGCCACGCTCGAGGGTGAAGCCCAGCTCGATTGGGCTTCCCAGGGCTGGGACGCCATCAACGACAAGAACGTTCTTATCGGTATCCTCGTGGGTATTCTCGCCGCGTGGGTGTACAACCGATTCCATCGAACCAAGTTGCCAGACTTCTTGGCGTTCTTCTCCGGACGCCGCTTGGTTCCGATTCTGACCTCGCTCTTCGCGATTCTTCTGGCCGGAATCCTCTACTTTGTTTGGCCGTTCGTATACAACGTTCTGTTCAACTTCGGTGAGGCAATCCAGGGCATGGGCGCTGCGGGTGCTGGCCTGTACGGCTTCGTCAACCGCCTCCTCATCCCCACCGGTCTCCACCACGCTCTCAACTCGATCTTCTGGTTCGACGTTATTGGTATCAACGACATCGGCAAGTTCCTCGGTGGCGCGACCACCATCGCAGCCGCTCAGGCAGCAACCGACGCCGCGTCCTGCCCGGGCGTATGGCAGAACGGTGCATGTGAGGTTATTGGTCAGGTTGGCCGCTACCAGGCTGGCTTCTTCCCCGTGATGATGTTCGGTCTTCCGGCCGCTGCACTCGCCATGTACCTGCGCGCTGACACCACCAAGAAGAAGGCCGTGGGCTCGCTCATGTTCGCCGGTGCACTCGCATCGTTCTTCACCGGTGTGACCGAGCCTCTCGAGTTCGCCTTTATGTTCGTTGCTCCGCTGCTCTACGTTGTTCACGCGCTGCTCACCGGCATCGCGGTGTTCATTGCGGCAACGTTCAACTGGACAGCAGGCTTCGGCTTCTCCGCAGGTTTCGTGGATATGCTCCTCTCGGCACGTAACCCGATCGCGAACGAGTGGTGGATGCTTCTCGTCCAAGGCGTGGTGTTTGCAGGACTCTACTTCGTCATCTTCTACTTCCTCATTGGTGCGCTCAACCTCCGCACCCCGGGTCGTGGCGACGACGTTGACGATTCCGCTGCACAGATCAGCGGCGACACCGAGATATCGGACATCGCATCGCGCATCATTGCAGGCCTCGGTGGTGCAGAGAACATCGATGCCATCGACTACTGCGCAACCCGCCTTCGCACCACCGTGAAGGATCACGTGAAGGTCAACGAGAAGGAAATCAAGGATACCGGTGTCGCTGGACTCATCCGTCCGTCGCAGAACTCCGTACAGGTGGTCGTTGGGCCACAGGTACAGTTCGTCTACGACGAGGTAGCAGATCAGCTACGCGCATCCTCGGTTGAACTCCACGGTGAGCAGGAGGTCTAAGTGTTCGGGCTTGGCAAGAAGAAGATAATGGTTCACTCGGTCTTTTCGGGCGACGTGAGCGGCGTGGATACTGTGCCGGATCCGGTTTTCAGCCAGCGTATGCTGGGTGACGGATTCGCGGTTACGCCCGCGGACGACGCCGGTGTGCTAGAGGTTCTTTCACCTGCAGCTGGCACGTTGTCGAAGTTGTTTAAAACTCTTCACGCGTTTGCTGTGACAACCGATGAAGGACTCGAGATTCTTGTCCACATCGGCTTGGAGACCGTGGCACTGAAGGGCGAGGGCTTTGAGGCTCTTGCTGCTCAGGGCGACAGGATTGAGGCCGGCACTCCCATCGTTCGAGTCGATGCTGAGCAGATTCGTTCTGCGGGCACGAACCTGATTACGCCTGTGGTCTTTACCAAGGGCAAGCAGGTCTCGAGCGTCGATGTGGAGCAAGGACCAGCGACCGGCGGCGATGCCGTCTGTACCGTCACTCTTGCCTAAAGAACACTGACATCTATTAGCGAGTGGGCGAGGAGAGATCCTCGCCCACTACACCGAAGGGAATATCCATGAATACGCGCAAAGCAACAATCGGTTCGAAGGTTGGCTTGCATGCGCGCCCCGCAGCAATTTTCTGTGAGGCCGTAGAAAACTCCGGCGCGGAGGTCACTATCGAATTTGATGGTGAAACCGTGGATGCCGATTCAGTTCTCGAGGTCATGACTCTTGGCGCCATGCACGGTGACGAAGTCACGCTGGCCTCGGATAACGAGGAGGTTCTCGACGAACTCGTCAAGCTCCTCGAGTCCGATCTCGAAGCTTAAACGTTCGAAGTTATCGAACGTGCAGGTTCGGGAGCAGTTTACGGAGCTGCGTCTGGCTCTGCCGATTGCCCCGAACGTGCAAGGTGGGAGTGCTTCTT
>CAYOEJ010000055.1:3142-8945 GCA_964403015.1 uncultured Arcanobacterium sp. | reverse complement strand
CCAAGGCGAGTCCAATTCCGAGGGCGACCGGGTTGATATCCGTCAGGCCCTTAGCGGAGTCGCCAAAGAACTTCGAGATTGCCTTCATGTTGGAGGTTGGGCCGATCACGCGAACGCGGTCGCCCATTTCAAGCATGAGATCGCCGAATGCCAGCATGTCCGTGTCCCCGCGGCGCACGCGCGACGCGGTTGCCCCGTACTTTTCCGAGAGAATCGCATCGAGCTCTTGGACACTCATACCGGCAATCTTTGGCTCGGAGACGGTGATGCGGCGGAAGTCGAGGAAGCGACGGTCTGCGCGAAGCGAGTGCGAAGAGCGGTGACCAACGAGCCCGGTGACGTGCTCGAGCTGCTCCTTCGTTCCGACGACGGTGAGCAGATCGCCCTTCTCAAGAATCTCGTTTCGGGTAGGAATCCAGATGGGGCCAGATTCTCCCCGACGTAGGCGGGAGAATTCAACCGGATGCTTGAGCAGCCCGGCAATCTCACCCAGACGTGGCCGATCCTCACGATCCACGCGCAGGTTCGCGTGCGTCACGGGTTCGGGCTTGTCCGTATCGGATCCAGCTAAGCGCAACGCCAAGAAGGCTGCGATCATCATTCCGATCACGCCAAAGAGGTAGGCAATCGAGTACCCGACGGTCGCGAGCGCCGCGTCGCCTGACGCCTCTCCTGCCGCGGACAGCGCCGGGGTGTTCGTCAGCGCTCCGGCAAACGTTCCCGCGATCAGCGAGATATCCATGTCGAACACGAAGCGGCCAACGCCGTAGGCTACGCCGCCAGCCAGAATATAGATGAGAACCATGGTGACCATCGGTCCCACGGCCTTCTTAATGTTCTCGAAGAATGACGGTCCGGAATTGTTGCCAATGGCAAACGCGAACAGCGCTAGGCCAAGGCTTCCCACCTCGTGTGGCACTCGAACCTCGATACCGAGACTTTGACCCCACGCTGCGATCGCAATCGCAAAGAAGAGTACGGCCGCGGCACCAAGGGAAATTCCTTTGACCTTAATGTGGCCAAAGAACATCCCCACGCCAATGAGAAAGAATACGAGCAGCACCGGCTGACTAGCCATGTAGCTGAATACGTCCGACATTCATCATCCTTCAACGAGAAAATTCTGTCGGTTTCATTATCGCCCGGTAGGTGGGCGGATACCCAACCACGTTGCGCTCCGCAATCGACCTCACACGAATCTTGCGGAGAGCTTTGCCACACCCGGTGACCTTGGTCTTTAATCGAGTTTGCGTACGGCTCCATAGGCTGCGGACGTTGCCATAGAAGCGTAGGCCTGCAAAGCCTTCGAGACCTTACGATCCCGATTCGCCTTCCATGGCAACTCCCCCTTTGCTTCACGACGACGTGCCAGCTCGGCGTCGTCCACATCCAACTTGAGGAGGCGAGACGGAACGTCGATGACGATACGATCGCCCTCCTCAACGAGACCGATGAGTCCGCCGGAGGCAGCCTCGGGTGAAATGTGTCCGATGGAAAGTCCGGACGTACCGCCGGAAAAACGCCCGTCGGTGATAAGCGCGCACGTTGCGCCCAAACCTAGACCTTTGAGGAACGAGGTCGGGTACAGCATTTCCTGCATTCCCGGCCCGCCTCGTGGACCTTCGTAACGAATGACGACGACGTCGCCCGGGTTGACGCTCTTGCTGAGAATGAGTTCGATAGCGGCGTCTTGGGAATCGACGACGCGGGCTGGTCCCTCGAAATGGAAGAGCGACTCATCGATACCGGCGGTCTTGATGACCGCGCCATCCTCGGCCAGGTTTCCAAAGAGCATGCACAGACCGCCGTCCTTGGTATAGGCGGACTCAACGTTGCGGATGCAGCCTTCCACCGCGTCCGTATCCAACGACTCCCAACGGTTGTCCTGTGAGAATGCGCGCGTGGTTCGAACACCACCGGGGGCGGCGGAGAAGAGCTCTGTGGCCTCCTTGGAGGCACCAACTCCGCGAATATCCCATGTATCGAGCCATGACTTCAGGTCGGGCGCATGGACGGCGTGAACGTTCTCGCGCAGCAGGCCGGCTCGCTGAAGCTCACCAAGAATTGCCGGAATTCCGCCGGCTCGGTGGAAGTCTTCCATGTGAAACTTCGTCGAGTTCGGAGCCACCTTGGACAAACACGGCACCTCGCGCGAAAGCGCATCGATGTCCGCCATCGCGAAATCAACCTCAGCCTCTTGGGCGGCGGCAAGAATATGCAGCACGGTATTCGTAGAACCACCCATGGCAATATCCATTGCCATCGCATTCATAAACGCATCCCGTGTGGCAATCGAGCGCGGCAACACCGACTCGTCGTCGTTGTCGTAGTAACGCTTGCACAAATCAACGATGCGTTTGCTGGCCTCGAGGAACAAATCCTTGCGCTTGACCGCTGTCGCCAGCGTGGTCCCGTTGCCTGGCAGTGACAGGCCCAAGGCCTCGGTCAAACAGTTCATCGAGTTCGCCGTGAACATTCCAGAACACGAGCCACAGGTCGGGCAGGCGCTTTCCTCAATCCGGGCGAGCTCGTCGTCGGACACCGAATCGTCCACCGCATTGGTCATTGCGTCAATGAGATTGACGTTGTGCTCGATCACGCCGTCCACGGGCTTACCAGCCTCCATTGGACCGCCCGAAACGAACACTGCAGGGATGTTCAGCCGCATGGCCGCCATGAGCATGCCTGGTGTGATCTTGTCACAATTGGAGATGCACACCATGGCATCAACCGTGTGAGCGTTGATCATATACTCCACGGAGTCAGCGATGATCTCGCGTGAGGGCAACGAATACAGCATGCCCTCGTGTCCCATAGCGATGCCGTCGTCCACCGCAATCGTGTTGAACTCTTTAGCGATCCCGCCGGCTTCCTCAATGGCTTTCACCACGAGCTGGCCCATGTCCTTGAGGTGAACGTGACCGGGAACGAACTGCGTAAAGGAGTTGACCACCGCAATAATCGGCTTCCCGAAATCCTCCGAGGTCATGCCGGTTGCACGCCATAGGGCTCGTGCACCCGCCATGTTACGGCCGGTGGTCGATGTTGCTGATCGCAGCTGGGGCATCTCATCTCCTTGTCAGGTCTTGCGAAGTATTCTACGCCCGTTGCCACTAAGCGCTAGAGTCGCCCACCTGCCGGACGACGACGCCGGTCACCTCACGCCCGTTACCCTCTGTTGGCTGGCTGGTTGGCCGGCCTGACAGCGCAATGATTACTAGCGGAGCTCGGCGGTCCAGAGGTAGGTGTGGTACGGAATCTGAATCGGTGAATCATCGGTGAAACCGAGGTGCTCATACAGGTACCACCGCAAATTCTCGCGCATCTTCGCGCGGTTGTCGGGAGTGGATCTAATCCACGACGCCCGCGTTGTTCCAAGCTTGAATACCTGCTGCGGATACAGCGGATCGAGCCACTCGTGGACGCTTAGCGCGGGCTTAGTGAACGCGGAGCTAAGTTCAGGGGCGCGGTCGAATCGGTGGACGTCCCCCGAGCGCATGATACGCGTGAGGCGTTTGACCCAAGGGATACTGACGTCCATTTGGTTAAAGAAAATGGCGATGCGCCCATCAGCGCGCAAGATACGGGCAGCTTCAGCGCTTGCCGCGTCGCTATCGAGCCAGTGCCAGCACTGCCCGTAGGTGACCACATCCAGACTTGCCGATGGAAGACCGGTGGACTCCGCCGTCGTCGGCAAAAGTCGCTCTGCTGGAAAATCCGGCAACGCCGTGCGAAACGCTTCGCGCATGTCTCCAGCCGGCTCGACCGCCCAGGTCTCGCCCGCGCGCTCCATCAGCGACGCGGTGAGCTTGCCGGTGCCCGCCCCGACGTCGGCTACCGAAGCGCCCACTGGCACGGCGTTCTCGACGAGGACATCCGGGTAGCCAGGCCGAACATCCACGTAGGCACCCGTGTAGGCCCCCGCGCTCAGAAATGGATTTTCCATGCTGCCATTGTCACGGCTGATACCGACATTAGCGAATTTGTAACGAACAGGTATCTCCAAGGTCACAGGCTTTAAGATTCCGCTACTATTGGGCGGAGGTGAGCCGGGAAGTCTGGTCGGCATGTAATGTCCGCATACATCGACGGGATCTTTATGACCACGCAGCACAGCAATGACGACGTGCTCTCTCACGGCAGCTACAGCGAACACCTTCGCATCGGCACCATCCTCCGCAAAGAGACAACCGGCGGCATCGCGCTCATGGTGGCGGCACTCATCGCCATTATCTGGGCGAACTCCCCCTGGGCAGAGTCCTACTTCTCCTTGCGAGATTTCGAAATCGGCATCGAGGCCCTCAACCTCAAGCTCTCGCTCGGCACCTGGGCGGCAGACGGCCTACTCGCGATCTTCTTCTTCCTTGTGGGCCTCGAGCTCAAGCAGGAGTTCGTCACGGGCGATCTGCGAAGCCCCAAACGTGCCATGGTTCCGGTCGTTGCCGCTGCTGGCGGCGTTATCGTTCCTGCCGCAATCTATGCGGCCATCAACTGGGGATCAGAAACCATCAACGGGTGGGCTATCCCAACCGCAACTGACATTGCTTTCGCCGTGGCAGTACTCGCCATCATTGGCTCGCACCTACCCAGCCCGCTGCGACTCTTCCTGCTGACCTTGGCAGTAGTCGACGATCTTATCGCCATCACGATCATCGCCGTGTTCTACACCGAGTCCGTAAACCTTCTTGCTTTGGGGCTATTCCTTATCCCGCTAGCTCTCTACGGCTTCATCGTCCAGCGCTACCAACGGTGGTTTGCCCGTAACGATTGGGCGCCTTGGGTCATTCTCCTTCCAATCGCCATCGTTGCGTGGGCACTGCTTCACGAGTCCGGCATTCACGCCACGATCGCTGGCGTACTACTCGGCTTCCTCGTCCCGGTACGCCTGAAGAAGGATGTCGAAGCTGACATCCGCGACGATGACCAGCCGGGCCTCACCACCTCTTTCGAGCACGCCTACCGCCCACTTTCCTCGGGCTTCGCAGTTCCGGTGTTCGCCTTCTTCTCTGCGGGCGTTGCCGTGGGCGGCTTTGACGGCCTGCTCGACGCAATTACCTCGCAGGTGGCGATTGGCATCATCGCCGGTTTGGTTCTCGGCAAGCCTATCGGCATCGCGCTCGCCACGTTCCTGGTCACCAAGTTCACCCGCGCCGATCTCGATGACGAAATCAAGTGGATCGACCTCGTTGGCGTTGGCCTCCTCGCAGGTATCGGCTTTACCGTCTCGCTGCTCGTGGGCGAACTGTCCTTTGGTCTTGGCTCCGCATTTAACGACGACGCCAAGGTGGGCATCCTCCTTGCCTCCGTTCTCGCAGCGATATGCGCAGCGATGATTCTGGTTCCTCGCAACCGTGCTTACAAGCGCATTCGCGAGGAGGAGATTTCCGATACCGACGCCGACGGCGTCCCCGACGCCTTCGACCGCGCCCCGCACGATCCCGCGAGGCAGTAGCGATATCAATGAGGGAGCGGCAATCTGCCGCTCCCTCATTGTTTTACTACGGGGATAGTTGAGTGGTTA
Organism: uncultured Arcanobacterium sp.; assembly: GCA_964403015.1. Classification (GTDB taxonomy): domain Bacteria; phylum Actinomycetota; class Actinomycetes; order Actinomycetales; family Actinomycetaceae; genus CAYOEJ01. Next base: position 3,424 of record CAYOEJ010000055.1, on the reverse strand, counting down.
GTTAAGCGCCTGGATCTTGTCTTCCATCTGCGCCTTGCTCAGGCCCCCAACGTGGATCGATTCGATCGTCCCGTCAGAGCTGATGAAATAGTGCGCCGGGATACCCATGGTGCGGTACGAGGCAGAGATCTCGGTGCTGGCGTCCACGATATGCGTGTATGAAAGCCCGAGTTGCTCGGTGAATTGCTCCACGCGATCGGCCGGCTCGTTGACCCAGATAGACAGGATCTTCACGTCCTCGCCGTATTCATCCTGTACCTGCTGCATGTCCGGAACCTCGGC
>CAYOEJ010000055.1:0-3042 GCA_964403015.1 uncultured Arcanobacterium sp. | reverse complement strand
GCGACGTTACCGAGTTTCGAATCCCGGATCCGATCCCTCCATTGCATATCAGCCATACGAGTGAAGTCCTCCAAAGAAGTGGTTACCAAAGTAGGCAAAGAGTACAGATGCAAATCCGATGATCAACAGCCATGCGGCCTTCTTACCACGCCAGTCTCGCACAACGCGAGCATGCAGGTATGCGCCGTAGAGCAGCCAGGTTACGAACGCGGCTGTTTCCTTGGGATCCCAGCCCCAGTAACGGCCCCATGCAGTATCTGCCCACACAGCACCGAGCAAGATCATGATGGTCAGTGCCGGGAACGTGATCACGGCTGCCTTGTAGCCGATTTCGTCCAAGAGATCCTTTGACGGCATGCGGCGGATCTTCTTCGAGATTGAATCGTGGAGAAGGAAGAGGACCGCGCCACCGAAGGAAACACACGCAGCGCCATAGGCAAAGATTGCAAAGCCCACGTGCAGGGTAAGCATGAGGTTATTTTGCAGGGCGGGGACAAGCGGGTCGATTCCGGTGTCCAAGCTCAGTGCATACACCATCATCGCAATGATCACGGGGTAGACAATGAGCGAGAGCATGCGAACGCGGTAGCGCCACTGGAAGTAGAGGCTAGCCAGAGCAATACCCCAGATAAACGAGACGGCAAATTCGTGCTGGTTGGCGAACGGGCCGTGGCCGGTCAGGCTCATACGAGCAATGAGATAGGCCGTGACAAGCAGGAACGAAACCACTGCGAAAGCCGTGCCATACCAGCTTAGGGACCGGCTCGAAGCAGACTGCCGTGCTTCGCGACGCTCGTCAACGTCGTTGGCTGCAACTCCGGCGTCGTCCGCAACGCCATCGCCGCTGGCTGGTCCGCCAACCGTCACCGGCGTGCGGGTACGCGTGCGTGCCGCGGGTTGCTTGCGAACCGCGTAACTCTTCGACGTAACGAAGACGAGGTCGCTAATCAGTGCGAGCGCGGTGAATATCAGCGCTCCGAGCAAGAGGTACTCAATAGTCTCAAGCATGCTCTTCACCTTCCTTATTGGAGATTTCTGCAACTAGTCGGCGATACTCACGCTCATAGATTGCATCGTGTTTATCAACGGATGAGATGTGCAGACCGCCGTCGTCGGCGCGAATCCAGAGTCTGCGGTGCGGGAAACCGAACGTCATCCACATGCCGGCCACGAGGAGAACCGCGGAGATCCACATGAGAATGGCGGCAGGATCCTTTCGCGCTGTGATGCCGGTGTACTGGGCCTCGCGTTCGAAGGTGAACGTATAGCCCTCAGCTTGAACCTCATCGCCCTGCGGAAGCCGCTGTACCGTAAGGGGCTGATTTGAGGTTGCCGGATAGATCTCGAGCATGGCAGACCCAGGTGGGATGGCGGAGTCCGCACGACCAGAAGCCGGGGTGACCACCAAAATGTCATAGGCCTCCATCCCGGGCAGGCTGAGGCGGCCGATCGAGTTCGTGCCGTCGTTCGAGGTCCACTGAAGTGGTACGGATTCGGACGTGGACTCCCCCGCGGGATTCGTCACGGTCATGACAGCCGCAATGCCGTAGGACGTCTGGTGGAACCTGTATCCGTCGTAACCGAGCGGCGAGTTCACCCGCACATCCTGCTCGCCAACCTGGGTTCCGTCGTCGTGCACAATCAGGTGCGAGACGTAGTCGATGGGCCGACCGTCCTCGTTGTACGTATCTTGGAAGGATTGCGCGGTCACGGTCATCGTGGTGTCAGGAACTTCTTCCGTGGTGCCAACGACGATCGGAATGTAGTGCTCCACCGCCGCCGTGTTGGTGAGTACGAAGGCACCCATCATCAACACGAAGGACGCGTGTGCAAGAGCGGTACCGAACGGGCCGAAGCGATTCTTGTCTGCATAAGCAGAGTTCTCGTGCCTGTCATCGTGGAGGATCCGCCAGCGCTTGCCCTTGAGTACCCCTGTTGCCTGATGGAATGCCGCTTCCGGGGTGCCACCCACGTCCTCGAGAAGAACCTCAGTTCGGTTCTGGGCATGACGGTGGAAGTTGTCCGAAACATGCACGCGCGGATGCATGGCGGCCTTCCACAGCACGGGCAGTCGGTGCGTTGTGCAGGCGATGATGGACAGTGCGAGCATCGCACAAATGATGAGGAACAGCGCCGACGAGTAGATGTGGAAGAACCCAAGGAAGTCAAGGATTCCCGTCCATCCGCCATACCTTTGTCGGGCGGTTTCCAGCCACTGTTCGGCCGTCGTCGGATCATCAAACACGCCAGCCGGAGCCTGCATGATCATCGTTCCAAAGAACGCCATGATCGCCATGGCGAGAATCAGGATGACGCCCACGGTCTTGTTGTAGAAGAAGGCATAAATCCGCTTGAAAACGTACGAAGGAGAAATATCCTCTTCGTAGTGATCAATTTCCGGAGCGCTAGTTACCGTTGTCATAGTCCCTCAATCACTGGGAGGTAGAGAGCAAGCCGTTCAAGCAAGCCCGAGAGCATGAGGAATCCAACGGCCACAAGGGCAAGGCCGAGGATCAGTTCAATAAGTTTGTAGTGTCGCTTGATGCCATTGAGGGAGTTGAACACCTTGTCCGCCGCAATCGCCGACAAGACGAAAGGCACGCCAAGCCCCAAGCAGAACACGACGAGCAGGAGGAAACCTTCGCCGACGCTGCCCTTCGTCGTCGTCAATCCCAGCACTCCGCCCAGAATCGGACCGATACACGGCGTCCAGCCCGCACCGAACGACAATCCGAGCAAAACAGACCGACGATAGCTTGGCCCCTCGTCGTCGCCGTGCACGATAGATGGCGTCATCACCCGATCGAGAATCGGAATCCTGATGAGGCCAGCAAGGTGAAGGCCGAGGAGAATGAGCAGGACTCCGCCGATGATGGACAGGAGCTGGCGGGCATCGCCAACCACCCATCCGATGAGTCCGACGGCCACCCACAGTCCCGTGAACACGAGGCTGAACGCCGCGACGAAAGCAATTGCTAGAAGCGCCGGCTTGCGTGAGTGGCGTTGTTCGACGACGACGGTATCGCACGTCGCGACACGAGG
>CAYOEJ010000054.1:3567-8972 GCA_964403015.1 uncultured Arcanobacterium sp. | reverse complement strand
GCATCATCGCGAACATGGAGCCGCACCTGACCACGTGCAAAATAGGGCGCGAAGAGGTCGTGAAACTGCGCCTTGACCACGTAGGGCGGCAACCCCTCTGAGGAGAAGGTAAGCACGCCTGCACGCCGCGTCTCTCCAGCTGCCAACCTCGTGAAGTCGAGCCCCACGAGGTCCGCAAGCCGGGAAAGTTCGGCCAGCCGTTCGTCGTCGTCACCCACATAAACAATGGACAGGAGATCTAGTTCGGGCGCGAATCGCCCTTCAGCATGAGAAGTCATGCATCAACAATGACGATTCCCCGCTCCAGAAAGTTTCTAGCCGTGGGTTTTGTGGAAAGGTCTGAGTTGTCCACGGCATCCTGCTGGTCGGGCAGGAGTCAACGTTCACCTGCCACGTTGAACGCCCAAACCACACAGCACACAAACCTCGTGGAGGTCGAAAAAGCGTAGGAATATGCGCTGCGAACAGCAATTACGCGGATAACAAAACATCGGCACGCCGAATGCCCTCATAAACCATGATGAAACGAAGATATAGCGTTGCAGCAAGGTATAAACAGGAGGAATCGTGTCAACACCATCAGATCCCTATAATTCAGCTTCGCGTCGTCTTTTCGACGACGATGACATCCTCGAGCCGTTGCCCGAGGAACGCCACGATGATCTCGAGGGAGACGACCTCGACGGAACCCGCACCGACTCAGAATACGATCGCGAGTTCGCAGGCGACGAGTACGGCGAGGCCGGCACGGTCATCGATGGCCAGCATCGCCCCGACTCCGACCAGGTACACGGCAGCACGGGCCTCAGCGAACGCGACTTCCAAAGGGACGACGTCGTTCGCGACCAGTCCGTCACCGGCACCGGCGCCTTCGCTGACGACTCCGAGCACGACGCCGATCTTTACGAGTCTCGTAACGACGACCTTCACGAAGAGACCCACGATGACGACGAGCGCGACGACGCTCGCCTCGAGGGATACTCGCGCACCGACGTCGACGACACGGCTGCCACGGACACCTACACGGCAAGCGGCGCTACCGGATCCCAGCGTACCCCCGCGAGGCCCGACGGCGTCTCGACCGGCGCAACCGCCGCGTCAGTTGCTGGAGTAACCGGCTTTGCTGCCGCCGGAGCCGCCCGCGACGACGACGGTCGCGCCACTGACCGCGATGCTCGCCTCTTCAACGGCGATAGCCGCGAAGAGAACCGCAATCTCGGTTCGTACTTCGGCGACGGCGATCGTGAGACCGAGCGCGACGCAGAACTCTACGAGCGTGGCGCGCAGGCTCGCGAGGGCCATATCGGTGATAATATCCAGCCGGATCTCGTGCGGGATGGCCACGACGACAACCTTGGACGCGACCGCTTCGGCGATGATCGCAACCGTCTCGCCGACGAACGCAACGGCTACGACGCCAACCGTGATCGGGTCGACCGCGCCGACGACACCGTGGTCACCCCGGCCGAAGACGCTCGCACCGCTCCTACCCGGACGTCGGTCATCAGCGCTCAGACTCCCGACGATCACCAAACCGGAGCCGGCGCAGCAGCCGCGGGAGCAACCGCCGCTGGCACCGCGGGATTCATGGCAAATCGCGATCGGCGAGAGGACGACGTCGACCGCCGCGAGCGCTGGTCCACAGATCCCGGTCCGACTGAAGTCGACGACATTCCGGATGAACCGCGCGGCCGCGGAGGCTGGCACGTCGGATCAATCTTCCTGACTCTGCTTCTTCTGCCAGTCGCTTGGTATCTCATCTCCGACGCGGGCGCGCGCCTTATGCTCGGCGAGAACAGTGCGTGGAATACCGGGAACTTCGAGTGGATGCCCGTGCTCGAGCTCGTTGGCGGCCTCGTGGTAATCGCCATTTTGTGGATGATCGCATGGAACTCCTCGTTGGGCGCCATGGTCATCGGCGGCCTCGTCACGATTGCTGGCCTCGTTGCGATTATCATGCCCAACCTCGGCCAAGACGTCATCGTTTGGCTAAGTGACACCATCGGCGACTACAACGCCTTCACCGGCAACGTCGTCCATCACCTCAACCTCGATCTCGGAACCGGCCGCGTAGCCGTGCTCGGATTCCTGCTCTTCATGACCGGCGTCGTCGCCCATAACGCGCGCCGCCGCGGCCAGTACTACGGCAACGCCGTCACCCGCCGCTCCATGATGCTCAAGGATCGCGAGATCGAAAAGTAACAATGCCCGCTGACAACTCATGCGTCACGATTCCAGGCCCATGGAATCACCGCCTTATTCAAGCTAATGGCGCACAGTTCCATCTCGCCTGTGCTGGGGAATACTCGCAGGACAAGCCGCTCGTGCTGCTAGTCCACGGGTTTCCCCAGTATTGGTGGGCATGGCGAAATCAGATTGAACCAATCGCGGCAGCCGGCTATCAGGTTGCTGCTATCGACAGGCGAGGGATTGGCGGATCTGACAAGACGCCAGATTCAGAAGACGGCCTGACCCTCGCCCAAGACCTCATCTCCATCGTGCGAACGATGGGAGCGAGCAAGGCCGTTATCGTCGGGCTCGGACGTGGCGGCGCGCTGGCGTGGTCCGCGGTGTCCATGGAGCAAGACCTTTTCGCTGGTCTCATGACCGTTTCCTCACCGCATCCCCGGACGCTCCAACGCGTGGGCACACACGTCACGTTCCGTACGTGGCGACACGTGCTTGCTACTGGCGTTCGCACCATGTCCAAGCGCGGGCTTCTCTCCGAAGACGTCGTGCGCGGGCTTCTCGAGGAATGGTCAGCACCTGGGAATACTGGCGCTTCCGGCCAAGCCGAACTGTACGCGCAGGCGCTGAAGCTCCCGGGAGCGGCCGACGTCGCCGTCGACCAACTCCGTTGGACCTACCTCGCTCAGCACCGCCCCTCTGGGCGCGCGTATCTGCGCGAGTCCGCTAGCTCCATCTACATTCCGGTGTGTGCTGTGCGTGGCGAGCTCGACTCGCTCTTGCCCGACCGCGCGTGGGACAAGGACCGCGAGTTCGCAGTTGGCCCCTACCACAAGGTTCGTGTGCAAGACGCCGGCCACTTCGTGCCCGAAGAGCAGCCAGAGGCCTTCACGAAGATTCTTCTGGACTTCCTCGCTCAACTAGACGCGTAGCGGTCGCTCGCAGCCTGTAGTTCGCAGCCTGCAGTGCTGCGCTTGGGCGTTCGAAAATCGAACTATCTTGTTAAGCGCGGTCAGGCTGCGGCAAGCCCGTCAGACACTCGTACGAGGGGCAGATGTCTGCGAGTGGGCAACGCCCACATTCCGGGGCTCGCGAATGACAAATCTGGCGGCCGTGATCAATTGTTCTGTGGCACGTGATCGTCCATATCTCTGGTGGAAGTAGCTTATTGAGCTCCAGCTCGGCCTTCACCGGATCCGTCTCCCTCGTCCACCCCCACCGCCTAGCGAGCCGACCAACGTGCGTGTCCACGGTGATCCCTGGGACATCAAACGCATTTCCCAGCACAACATTGGCGGTCTTCCGGCCAACGCCGGGGAGCTTCACCAGCTCCTCCAGCGTGCTCGGCACATCGCCGTCATGATCCTCCACCAACCGAACAGAGAGTCCGTTCAAGGACTTCGCCTTGGATCTGAAAAAGCCGAGCGGGCGCAAAATATCCTCGAGAACCTCGAGCGGCGCGGCGGACATCGATTGCGGATCTGGAAACTCGCCAAAAAGCTCCGGGGTGACCTGATTGACCCGCTCATCAGTGGTTTGGGCGGACAGCACCGTTGCAACGAGTAGCTCGAACGCATTGCGGTGATTCAGGGCGCACGTGGAATTCGGATACACCTGCGCCAAGCGATCCGTGATGATCTTTGCTTTTTCTTGACGTTCCGATAGCGATCGCGGGCGCGGAGGTAGCTTCACGGTCTTCTGGGGCTTCGATGCGGTTTTCTTCGGAGCTTTCGCCGAGGTTTTCTTCGAGGTTTTCTTCGGAGCTTTCGTCGAATTCGCGACGGAGGTTTTCAATGCGTCGTGTTTACTATTTACTTTCACAGCTTTTCTCCGTCCTGCCAGCCCTTTCCTTTAGGATACCTAGGATTTTTCGTGGCAATAACCGTGCTTTAGTCGCCGCAACATGGCAGTATTAAGCATGTATGGCGTTGCACACAGGTGCACATCGGTAAACATCGATCCAAATATTAATGTCGGTAGAAAGGAATTCGAATGGATTCCAACGTTCTCGCAAACGTAGAACTGTTTAAGGAACTAGACGAAACCGAGCGCGCAGACCTTGCTGCGCTCATGTCCGAGACCTCACTGAAGCGAGGCGAATCCCTTTTCCACGAGGGCGACTCCGGAGATCGTCTGTACGTGGTGACCGAGGGAAAGGTCAAGCTCTCCCACACTGCCGACGACGGCCGCGAGAATCTCATCGCTGTTCTCGGCCCGGGCGAGATCATTGGTGAACTGACCCTCTTCGATCTTGGAGCTCGTTCCTCAACGGTTACTGCCATCGCAGCAACCCGCCTCCTTTCTCTGTCCCATAAGGACATGATGGAGTACATCGACGAGCATCCTCCGATGGCCAAGTCCATGTTGCGCGAACTGGCAAAGCGTCTGCGAAACACCAACCAGCAGATGGCCGACCTCGTCTTCTCCGACGTCCCTGGCCGCGTAGCCAAGGCGCTGCTCGATCTTGCCGAGCGCTTCGGCGAGCGTACGCCAGAGGGCATTTACGTCGCCCACGACCTCACCCAGGAAGAGCTCGCTCACCTCGTTGGCGCCTCCCGCGAAACCGTGAACAAGTCGCTTGCCGACTTCACCTCGCGTGGCTGGATCCGTCTCGAAGGTCGCGCTGTGCTTCTGATCCAGGTTCAGCGCCTGCAGCGTCGCGCTCACTGATTCCGATCGGGCACCAGCCCGAGATTAACTAAGTAGCGGAGCCGGTAATTCACTGGCTCCGCTACTTTTTCCTATCGTCGTTCACGACGATTTTTCCTGACATCGTTCACGACGACGGTTTGCTCTCCTTTGCGGAAGCTACGCTCACGACGCCGGTCACTCACTTTCCTTTGCGATCTTCCGCGAGGCTAAACTTCCCCAGATGGCAAGGCCAATCAGTGCCACGATGCCTAGCCACAGTAAGACCACAAATGGGCCCTCACTGCTATGGAATATGACCAGCAGAATCACGTAGCCCAAACCCACAGCGATAGCGGTCAAGACGAGGTACATGATGCGCGCGATGCCGTAAATTCGCTGCCATGCCTCATCTGGAATATCTCCCTTAACCACCCAACCGGCGTAGTTACCCCTGTGCGGCTTCCACACCATGATGAGGATGAGCGGCATCAACACAAAGAAGGGAATCAAGAACCAGAACTCTGACGGGCTGCCGTACCGGGTGGGTTCCCCGTCCCACCCGAAGTGCATCGGCACCTGCTCCGGCG
>CAYOEJ010000054.1:0-3467 GCA_964403015.1 uncultured Arcanobacterium sp. | reverse complement strand
TCTGCCCAGGTGGGCCTGTTACTCACGTGCTAACCAACCTTCGGCGTCACCGAGTTCCGTCGTCCGCTTTCACAATGCAGGTCAGTTCGATTTCGACGGGTGAGTCCAACGGGAGCACAGCAACACCAACGGCTGAGCGCGTGTGGGCACCGGCGTCGCCGAAAATCTCTCCAATAAGGATGGAAGCGCCGTTTATTACTGCGGGCTGACCGGTGAACTCTGGGGCAGACGCGACGAATCCCGTGAGGTGAGAAATCCGCTCGATATTGTCGATTCCACCAGCCACCTCTGCTGCGGCGGCGACGGCATTGAGGACTGCGACCCGCGAAAGCTCTTGGGCAGTTTCAGGCGACACCTCTGCGCCCACTTTGCCAGCGGCCGGCAACTGTCCCTCAACGAATGGCAGTTGACCCGATGTCCGCACTTCATAACCGATGCGCTGAGCGGGTATGTAGGCAGCAACCGGAGCGGCGACCGCAGGAAGTTCAATGCCTAGTTCTGCGAGGCGCCGCGAATACTGTCCCATCATCACTGCTTTTCGCGCTTGAGGTAGGCCACCGGATTGGTGCCATCAGGGCCGGGGATGACAGTGACGAGTTCCCAGCCGTCGTCACCCCACGTATCAAGAATGGCCTTCGTATTGTGGATGAGCAGTGGCAGCGTTGCATATTCCCATTTAGTCATGGCTCAAGACTATCTAAATTGGGCACGGATGCGCGCGAACAGCAAAATGAGCGACACACCGTTGTGCCGCTCATTTCAAGCGATGCTACCGAGTTGGAACTATCTTTTCTACCGGGAAATCCTTAACGACCAGACAAACGCGGAACTCGTCCCGCGCGCAGATCGGTAGCAAGCTGCTCCTCCGACGTCATCAAACGCGTGTACCAGTCTCTTTCGTTCGGGAACCGGCGTAGCAAAGCGCGTCGTTCACGTTCCGTCAGGCCACCCCAGACACCGAATGCGGTATTTGAATCGAGCGCATCTGCGAGACACTCCAAGCGCACGGGACAGGAAAAACAAACCTGCCGAACCTGCCGCTGGGCTGCTCCTCGCACGAAGAGTGAGTCTGGGTCAGCACCCGAACAGGCAGCTTGCACTGCCCACGTTTGGTCCTCGTACACCAAAGTCATAACATTCTCCTCCACTAAGAGCGACGTTGCTCTTAGTAATGCAAAGTGACGGGTATCACTACTCAGTCATGCTATCGCGTTATCTGGAAAAACTCACATTGAGCATTTTTATGGCACTGAGTACCGCGCCATGGCTCACGTCACGCCACTTTTCAATCCATAGGCAGTATTCTGGCGGTATGCCTGCACAAGATAGACAACTGAGCGTGAAGCAGCTTCTCGTAGCGCTGCTTTCCTTCCTTTTGCTATGCGGAGTTGGCGGCGGCATTCTTGCAGCCACAGCGATTCCGCTTGCGGCGACGACGGGCACGGCGGCTAACGCAGTCACGCGCGTCTTCGACGACTTGCCAACGGAAATCGACTTCACACGCCCATCAGAACAGTCGGTCATCTTGGCGGCAGATGGTTCCACCATTGCAAACTTCTACGCGGAGAACCGCATTATCGTCACCTCGGAGAATATTTCGCAGTACCTCAAGGATGGCGCAGTGGCCATTGAGGACGAGCGATTCTACGAGCACAACGGAATCGACCCACAGGGCCTCGCAGGCGCCGCATTTAATAACCTCACCGGCGGAGCTCTCGCAGGCGGCTCCACCATCACGCAGCAGTACGTTAAGAACGCAATGATCGAAGAGGGGCGTATTAACAACGACGCCGAGCTGATTGCGTCCGCAACCGAACGAAGCATCGCACGAAAGCTCAACGAAGCACGTTTTGCCATTGCGGTTGAGAACCAAATGACGAAGGACGAGATCCTCACCGGTTACCTCAACCTCGCTCAGTTCGGGCCCTCCCAATACGGCGTGGAGGCTGCGGCACAGCACTACTTCTCCACCAGCGCAAAAGACGTGACCCTCGAACAGGCAGCGATGCTCGTGGGAATCACGCAGGCACCCGGCCGGTGGGACCCCATTAACCACCCGGAGGACGCGAAAACACGTCGCGACACCGTCCTCGGCCAGATGTACAACCTGGGAACGATCACGCGCGATCAGCTTGAGGCCGCTGTGGCTGTGAGCATCGAGGACATGCTCAACGTGACCAACACGTTTAACGGATGTGCCGAAGCTGGGATCTCCGCCTATTACTGCGAGTACGTGGTCAAGGAAGTCCTTGAATCGGAGCTCCTCGGCGAGACCCGCGAAGAGCGCGTCCAAGAGCTCTATCGTGGTGGCCTGACAATCAAGACCACTCTCGACCCGGTCCAGCAGCAGGCCGCGTACGACGCCGTCGTCGGCGGGGTTCCGGTTGGCGATCCGTCGTCGATCGAAATGGCGATGTCCGTAGTAGAACCCGGAACCGGCCAAATCAAGGCAATGGTTCAGAACACCAACTTTGGCAACCCAACCGAGGACGACCCCACCGCGACTCGTGTGAACCTCAACGTGGGTCAGCGAATGGGCGGCGGAGACGGCTTCCAATCCGGCTCGACGTTCAAGGTCTTCACGCTCATCGAATGGCTTGATTCTGGTCGGTCACCGCGAGACCGAGTGAATGCCGCCAACGGTCAGACCTTCCCATCGGAAGAGTGGACTATGTCCTGCGCTCCAGGGTTTGCGACCATGCCGGAACCATACGCACCCAAGAACATTGAAGGCATCGGCTCGGGAATGATGACGGTCCTCGACATCACGCGCCAGTCCGTCAATACCGGCTACGTGAATATGTCTAGCCAATTGGACGTGTGCGACATCGTGGATAAGGCGAGCGCGCTCGGCGTCGAGCGCGGCACAACCGCAAACGCAGAGCAGGCCGAGCACTACACCAGTCTCGGACTCGACTCGACCGCAGGTGAACCGCTCCCACTCGAACCCAACCCATCCCAGGTGCTTGGCACCAACCCGGTCACCCCACTGTCCATGGCTAACTCCATGGCAAGCCTTGCCGCCGAAGGCGAGTTCTGCCGCGCATACTCGTTCACCGAGATCACGAACGCGCAGGGCGAGGTCCTTGCCAGCCAAGAGCCTGAGTGCCGCCAGGTTATCGATATCGATACGGCGCGTGCCACCACGGCGGTGCTGGAGCAGGTCGTCGACGATAACGCCACCGGCTTCCGCGCCCAGCTTCAGGGTGGCCGACCAGCTGCTGGCAAGACCGGTACCGCCAACATGGACTGGCACGCATGGTTCATGGGCTACACCCCTCAGCTCGCAACTGCGATCTGGCAGGGCCACATGGAGGGTAACGTCTCTATGTTCGACTCCGTCATCAACGGAAATTACCACCTCGAGGTCTTTGGCGGCCTTTACCCGGCACTCGCATTCAAGTCGTTTATGGATGTCGCTCTTGCTGACGAACCGATCGAACAATTCCAGCGGCCCTTGCGCTCAC
>CAYOEJ010000053.1:7024-9221 GCA_964403015.1 uncultured Arcanobacterium sp. | reverse complement strand
ACGTCCACGCCCTGAGCTCGCAGCCTCGACGTCAGTTCCGCCACCGGATACTGCGCCTGCGCAACAGCCATGCCGTAACCAGGGGTGATCACCACAGAGCGGGCACCCTTGAGCATCTGAGCAACTTCTTCAGCGGTAGTTTCGGTGTGAGCGCCGTAGTCGCGGGCTTCACCCGTCACGGCTCCATCGGAGCCGAAGCCGCCAAGGATCACCGAGATGAACGATCTGTTCATTGCCTTACACATGATGTAGCTCAGGTAAGCACCCGAGGAACCAACAAGCGCGCCGGTAATGATGAGCAGGTCGTTGCCCAAGGTGAAACCAGCCATCGCGGCAGCCCAGCCAGAGTAGGAGTTGAGCATCGAGACAACCACGGGCATGTCGCCACCGCCGATGGCTGCTACGAGATGGAAGCCAAGAGCAAGGGCGATAATTGTGAGCAGCACCAGCGGGATCATGCCCGCAGCGAGCGACCGCGTGCAGGCAAACCAGATGATGAGGCCAATAGAGGCAACGATCGCAACCAGATTGAGCAGATTGCGCGCTGGCAACATCAGCGGAGCACCGCTCATCTTGCCCGACAGCTTCATGTACGCAACAACCGAACCGGTTAACGTGACCGCACCGATGAACACGGCCAAGCCCACTTCGCCCATATGGAACGCATTGGTTGACGAGTCTGAGCCGGGTTCAAGAATGAACGAGTTGTAGCCCACGATCACGGCCGCAAGACCCACGAAGGAATGCAATAGCGCAATGAGCTCCGGCATGCCGGTCATCTCAACGCTGCGAGCCTTCCAAATGCCAATCGTTGCACCGATGGCCATGGCGACAACAATGAGTGCTGCGCTTTGAATCGCATCACCGGTGCCGCCGATCTTGCCGCTAACAGCTATAACAACCCAGATGGTTGCAACGAGTGCCAAGCCCATGCCGATAATGCCGAACTTATTGCCTCGCGCCGCCGTCGTCTGCTTAGACAATCCAGCAAGAGCGAGGATAAAGAGGAGCGCTGCAACAATGTAAGCAAGCGCTTGGAAACGGATCTCGATGCCGTCAAAGAAGCCAAGTGTGAGTGTGTCAGTCATGCCTAGCTCCTATGGAACATCTTGAGCATACGGTTGGTCACGAGGAAGCCACCGAATACGTTAATGGACGCCACAACCACCGCAATGAATGCCAGAATTTGAACGGCAAGATTGTCCGAACCGATTTGCAATAGCGCTCCCACCACGATGATGCCGGAAATCGCATTAGTCACGGACATAAGCGGGGTGTGCAGGGCGTGCGTAACAGCTGTGATCACGTAGAAGCCCACCACAACTGCGAGAGCAAAGACGATGAAGTGTGACTGCATGCCCGGGGGCGCCGCCAATATCAGGAACGTAAATAGCGCAACCGCAACGATCTTCCACCAGTTACGCCCGATCCACGAGCTCTTCTTCTGCGGAAGGTCGAGCGCTTGCTCAGCTTGTGCGCTTTGGTCGACGACGGCGGGGCCGGCCTTCGCCGGAGCTGCCGATACTTGGACGGGCGGTGGCGGGAAGAGGACATCGCCATTAAGGGAGACGGTCATTTGGCGCACGATCTCATCATCGAGATCGAGGTGGAGCTGGCCATCCTTGTTCGGCGTGGTCAGCGTAAAGAAGTTCACGATGTTTTGACCAAACAACTGTGAGGCCTGCGCCGGGAGTAGGACCGAATAGTCCGTAACGCCAACGATCTTCACGCCGTTGTCCGTGGTGACTGTTTCACCTGGGACGGTGAGTTCGCAGTTGCCGCCATTGGCTGCGGCGAGATCAACGATCACCGAGCCGGGCTTCATGTTGGCGACAGCTGCCGCATCGAGGAGAATCGGGGATTTGCGGCCGGGGATATTCGCGGTCGTAATCACAATGTCGGAAACCGCAGCCTGCTCAGCGTAAAGCTTGGCAGCGGCGTCGGCCTGCTCGGTAGACATTTCCTTGGCGTAACCGTCTGCGGATTCCTGTGCCGGTGCCGGAATTGCGATGAAGCTGGCCCCCATCGATTCAATCTGCTCGGCGGTCTCGCTGCGGACATCGGTGGCGTTGACGATGGCACCCATCGAATTTGCCGTACCGATCGCGGCCAAGCCTGCCACACCCGCGCCAATCACGTAGACGGTTGCGGGCGGCACCTTACCGGCGGCGGTTACCTGTCCGTTGAAGAGTCTGCC
>CAYOEJ010000053.1:1891-6924 GCA_964403015.1 uncultured Arcanobacterium sp. | reverse complement strand
AGAGCTAGAACAATATCGCTCCGCCACACCTGTTCATGATCTGTGATTGTTGCGCCCGCACTCTCATACTGACTGTCCGGATAGCTCGCACGATCACCGGCGTCGCGTTCAACGACTACCTCATAACCGAGCTTGATGAGCTTCCCAACAGTGTCTGGAGTGGCGGACACGAGAGCCTGATCTTCACGGGGCTCGCGCGGTACGCCTATCAGCACCTTGTCTCCTTGCGATGGTTTTAGCCAAAAACAACCGGCGCTTTCCCAACGATGGATGCGCCGCGCTGTACATTCTCAGGGTATCGGATTTTAGTCTTCTGGCCCTACTTCTTTACGGGATCGCTGTTTCGCTTCTTCCGGGCGCGGCCAATCTCGAGAATGCCGCGTTCCAAAGCAAATCCCGCATCACGCGACTCACCCTTAACCTCGGCGTCCGCGCGGGCGATCACTCGGATTGCATTGGCCAACCCATCTGCCGACCACGCACGCAAGTCCCTCTTGGCTCGGTCCATCTGCCACGGAGCCATTGACACCTTGACGTCCACCTTCGACGACCTCATGCCCAACACCTGCGCCATCGTTCGGAGTTTCATAGCGATCGCGGAGACGATGGCCACGGGGCTTGTACCGGTTGCCACGGCGTGACGCGCTAGCTCGATCGCCCGGCCCGTATTGCCAGCCACCAGAGCATCTGCGACGTTGAATCCGGTTGCTTCGATACGGCCGGAGAAATAGGTGTGAACGTGGGAGTCGTCAATCGTACCTTCCACGTCTGCAAGCAGTTGGCGCACCGCAGACAGGAGCTCGCGCAGATCGGATCCCAGCGCGTCGACGAGTGAGCCCACCGCGTCGGACGTCATTTTGCGGCCTGCCCTGCGGACGTCGTCGGTGACAGCCTGTGCCTTGGCCTTCGCGTTCTTCACCGGCTCAATGGTGGCGGTTGGAACCTTGGCTTTCGCGAGCGCGTCGAGCAGCTTCTTCCCCCGAACTCCGCCGTTGTGGCGCAGAATGACGCACACGTCCGACTCTGGCATCTGGATGTATGACAGCAGTTCGTCTTGGAGGCTTGGATTCAGCGCCTCAAGATTAGGGACGATAATTGCGCGGGCTTCACCAAATAACGACGGCGTTGTGAGAACTTCAAGTTGGTGCGGCTGGTATTGCGCCGCGTCCAGCAAAGTGATTTCCGTCTGGGGATCGCTCGCGATGAGCATCGACTTCAGGCGATCAATCGCCCGGTCCGCGAAGACGGGCTCACCGCTCTTGATGAGCAGCAGCGGCGCCGGTTCGATCTGATCCCAATTCATGCCGCCATTATTCCACGGGTTTGACCCCGGCGCCGATCGCGAGCGCCCTCGACCTCTTACGGGCATTGCGCAATCACCTCGGTCCCGGTAAAGACGATGTGCCCACATTCATCCGTTCGCAAGACGGCAGGCGCATCCCAAATGTCCAGCGCTTGGCTCGTGGGGTGGCCATAGTCGTTCTCCCCCACAGACACGACGGAAACTGCAGGATCGACCGTCTGCGCAAGGAGCGTGGATTGGTCTGCAGCTCCGTGATGCCCGATGACGACGACGTCGAACTCTCTTTCCGCTTGCGCCTGCAGTTCGCGGGCAAGCTGGTCTTGTCTTTCTTTGGGAGCATCCGCCAGCACCAAGAAGCGGAGGTCGCGTGTGCGGATATCGATGATGAGCGAGTCTGAGTTGCTCGCGTCTTCGCCTCCGCTGAGATACTGCGGGCCGACAACACTGACGTTGGCGTTCAGATCTGCGCCTGGCTGTCCGTCTACTGTCACGACGGTGCGCGGGATTCCGCGTTCTTGGAGAATTTCACTTGCCCATGCGGAGTTAAAGAGTGGATTGGGGTTCTCTGACACCCAGACCTCGCCGACATCCGCGGTGTCGAGGACTTCCTGAAGACCCCGAACGTGGTCTGAATCGAAGTGGGAGACGATCAGGAGATCGATCCTCTGGACATCCGCATAGCGCAGGCAGTCACTAATATTGCCATCCTCAGGCCCAACATCAACAAGCACAGTTGTACTGGCGGTTCGCGCTAGGAAGGCCGAGCCCTGTCCTACGTCGCATTGAATTGCCTGCCAGTGCCCAATGGCGCCACCTCGAAGTATTTTGGTTCCCGACATTCCGATGGCCGTACCTACCGCCACTGCTACTGCGGTACCCAGCACCGGACGCCACAGACTCCAAACTTGACGATCGTGCAAATGCCGAGGACCGAGCACGTCCGTTCGGCCCAGTTGCGTGGGCTGAGAGTATTTCGTCAATCTTGACAATGCCGAATGGGGGCGATCCCGTCGTCGTACCCAGAAGACGAGACCAGCGAGAACGGCACCATTGAAAGTCAACGCAACGCCGAGCGACACCCCAGATCCTGGCAGGCCGATGAGTACGTCTGCCACGACCTCTATCCACCAAGTGCACAGCCCGCTTAGCCACAATAACGGCGAGGCACCCCAAGGGAAATACGGCAAGAGCAGCGCGGCCGCCAAGCCACCCAGTGTCAGTGGGGCTACAACCGGCGCGACTAGGGCATTTGCCGCAACGGTCCAGATCGATGACTCCTCCTGAACACCTACGAGAAACGGGATAGTTGCGATGCCGGCAATCAGCGGAATCGCAATCATTTCTGCGAGGGTGCGAGGCAGGCGACGAGATAGGGCCGCACGTAGCGGGTAACCCGCGAGAACGATCGCGCCCGTCGCGATGGCCGAGAGTTGGAAACCAAGCGATCGGGCGAGGTAAGGGTTGGCGAGTGAAATCACGATAACGGTGAAACAAAGCAGCGGGAAGGCGGTGGCAGGCTTCTTTAGGAGGAAGCCAACACAGATGAAAGCTCCCATAAGGCCTGCCCTGATAACCGAAGGCTCACCTCCTACAAGCAGGATCAGAACGTAAAGCGCACCGGCAGAAAGTGCGGCGGTGACAAATCGCGAGCGCCTGCCGATCACGAATATCACCACACCCAGTACCAGTGACACATGGGCACCCGAAACGGCGGTGAGATGCGCAAGCCCGAGGACGCGCATGTTGTCCTCAAGTCTCTGGGTCAACCCCGAATCATCACCGACCACGACACCGGGAATGAGTGCTAGATGGCTCGGACCAGATGAGGTGGCATCTAGAAGTTCTCTATGAATGACGTTGGTTAGTCCGCGTAAGCCAACGGCACTGTTGTGGAAGTCAGCTGACATCAGTCGGAGCGTGCCCACAGCGGTATCGCCATCCCACGTAGAGCCAAGCTGACCGCTGACGATGACATGATCGCCCCGGCTCGGAGTCCAACTCGCCGATCTCGCCCACAAAAGGCGAATGGATTGCGACGATGACATGGTTGAGTCCCCCACCTCGACGCGCTCAACTGCAGCCTCAGCAACCAGGTCTTCACCGCTGCCCCATGGGGATGGATGGTCGAGAACAGTGGCCTCAACAGTGGCAAACCGTGAGCTAGCCACTGCTCGAGTGATCGCATCAGAATCACGGAGGTGATGGTGACTGGTGACCGTGACGGAGGAAATCACCAGACACACGCCAATGACTGCCAATAGATCACGGACCGGGGTTGGTTGGTGTCTTCGCAGGATCAGCGCTATCAGGGTGAGTACCGTGCCAACGCTCGCGGTCAAGAACGCAACTTCCGCTCCAGCGTGAGCCACCGCCCACACCACAATGGCGGGAAGCGCCAACCTGACATCTTGTCTCACTGCGATTCTTCACTTTCGAAGCTGGACTACACCGTCACGTAGGGACGTAGAGCTTCAAGAGTTTTCGGGCCAATACCCGAGACTTCGATCAATTGGTCTACAGATGTGAATGCGCCATTGTCCTCCCTCCAAGCAATAATCGCTCCTGCCGTCACAGGGCCCACGCCAGGTATTGCTTCCAAACCGACGCGGTCAGCTGTATTGATGTTGATCATCGGTGCACTCTCAGACTCAGAGCCCGAGTTTGACGGCTGCGATGCGGAGCTTCCGTCACCGCTCCCGCTGTGCGCGCTAGGTGGCAAAGGATCTTCTCCCACGGCCGGGACGTGGATGTGTTGGGCATCGGCAACAGTGGCAGCCAGATTGATCAATGACGTATCAGCCTCAGCACTGAGACCGCCGGCGGCAACAATCACGTCATTTACTCGTGCATTCGACGGAACTTCCACGAGACCCTCGGATTCGACTGCTCCAGACACATGGACAATGAGACTCCGTGGCTCTGCCTCGGATTGATGGAGCTGGGAAGCAGCGCCTGACTGTGTATCTGATGGCGGGACTGGCTCGTTACCCACGCTGGTGGTCTCACTCGCCTCCCCGTGTTCGCCGCCTAGTCCATCGACTGTGCTCACATCGCCGGACTCCGAAACTTCGTTTGATCGTTGAATGGCAATCGCCTCCGTGGACCGTTGGGAGAAGATGCCAATCACCACGACCAGTGCCATGGCAACCAGCATGATGCAGACCAAGTAGAGAGCCTGACCGCTGAGGATGAAGCGAGTCTTCCCGCCCGTGTTGGTGAGAGTGCCGACGTCGTCGCCCACACCGGCGCCAATTGCAACCCGGGCAAATCCGCGTGCTCTCTCATGCCGAGTCCGTTCCTCTTCGGATGGTTTAGGAGCAGCATGACGAGTGCGCGGCGTACGCCTTAGTGCGCCGTTGGGGTTGAGCCGAGGTGGTGGAGAGTCCATGGCAGGAGTCTTCCTCACCTCTCGAGAGGGTGCTCGAAGGTTCTTAAGACTGTGGATTCCCTTAGCTCTTGTACTCGTGTGGACAAACCGATTGTGTCGAATGTGTCGTCTGCTCGCCGTACACTATCAACCATGAGCACACCTAATAATGCTGAACTTGCACGCCTCAAAGCCGAGGCGCTCGCCGCGCAGGCCGAGGCAGCAGCAGCCAAAGCCGCCGCCGCACAAGCAGAACTAGAGGCGGCATTACTTGCTGCTGGAGCAACTGGCTATGTCAGTGGAGATCCTCAAGATATCGAGGCGTCCGAATCCGAGCAGGACAACCTCCAGATTTCGCAGCCG
>CAYOEJ010000053.1:0-1791 GCA_964403015.1 uncultured Arcanobacterium sp. | reverse complement strand
AGACAGTAACCCCACAAGCCGATCCGACTGCAGAGGTAGAGGCGCAGAAGGAAGCCACGGAAATGCCTGAGAGCGACACGGCTCTACCGGCGTCGTTGTCTGACTACGCTAAAGAGGTCCAGGCCGGTTACGACTTTGGGGTTCCGACATTCACGGTTGGTGCTTACCTTGAAGATGGCGCGCCAGTGCCGGACGTGCACGTCAAGTTGCCGCTGGGCATGATGAACCGTCATGGACTGGTCGCAGGAGCGACTGGTACCGGCAAAACCCGCACACTCCAGCTTCTCGCCGAAGGACTCTCGACAAACGGAATCCCGGTGTTCGTCACCGACATCAAGGGTGACCTGACCGGCCTGCTTGAGCCGGGACCGTCGTCGGAGCAGTTACTCGAGCGTACGCAGAAGCAGGGCCAAGCATGGGTTCCCACGGCATTTCCTACGGAGCTATATGCGCTGGGAGGTGAGGGTCACGGCACGCCGATTCGTACAACCGTCACAGATTTCGGACCTATTCTTCTTGCGAAGGTCCTCGGGCTCAACGAGACTCAAGAATCGGCGCTTTCGCTCATCTTCCACTGGGCAGATAGCGAGCAGTTGGCACTTATTGATCTGAACGATCTGCGCGCGGTGGTCAACTATCTGACGTCGGATGCTGGCAAGGCCGAGCTCAAGGGCATTGGCGGAATTGCAACCGCGACAGCGGGTGTCATTTTGCGCGAGGTTTCGGCCCTACAGGCGCAGGGTGCAGATGCCTTCTTTGGCGAGCCGGCCTTCAAGGTCAATGAGTTCATTCGGACAGCTGCCGACGGACGCGGCGTGATTTCCGCACTCGAGCTCCCCGATGTTCAATCACGTCCGGCGCTGTTTTCCACGTTCATCATGTGGCTGCTGGCGGAGCTATTCGAAAACCTGCCCGAGGTTGGCGATGCTGACAAGCCCAAGCTCGTCTTCTTCTTCGATGAGGCACACCTGCTCTTTTCGGGGGCGTCCAAGGAATTCCTCAATCAGGTGATCCAGACAGTGCGCCTCATCAGGTCCAAGGGCGTGGGCATCTTCTTCGTAACCCAGACACCCAAGGATGTCCCCGACGATGTTCTCGCCCAGCTCGGCTCAAAGATCCAGCATGCCCTGCGCGCACACACGCCAAATGAGGCCAAGGCTCTGCGTGAGACCGTCAAGACTTTCCCGACCTCTCCTCTAGATCTTGAGCAGGTCCTTCCTTCGCTTGGCACGGGTGAGGCCATCGTGACAGTTCTCGATCCCAAGGGCCGCCCCACTCCGGTTGCACCAACCAAGATCTGGGCACCAGCCGCCGTCATGGGTGTGGCGTCAGATGCTGCGATCTCTGCGGCCCTAGCTAATTCGTACTCGATGGACAAATACAAGGACGCAGTGGATCCAGAATCTGCCATGGAACTCCTTGAGAAGCGCATTGTCGAAGAGGAGGCAGCCCGCGTCGCTGCAGAGAAACAGGCCGAGCTAGAAAAGCAGGCGGCGAAGGAGCAGGAGCGTCTCGCTAAAGAACTTGAAAAGCAGATTGCGGCGGAGCAAAAGGCTGCAGAGAAGGAAGCTGAAAGGCGCGCGAAGGAAGCTCAGAAAGAAGCTGATCGCCAGCGTAAGCGGCGAGAGGCAACCATCGATCAGATTGTTCGCACCGCTGGCCGCACCATCACACGCGAGATAACGCGAGGTATTTTCGGAGTCCGTCGCTGAGACGCTAAGGCCGCAGGTACCAATGTGTTGTGCCCGCCGGGTTTTTCGGCGGGCACATACTTTTTCGGCTGTAACCCAC
>CAYOEJ010000052.1:0-9493 GCA_964403015.1 uncultured Arcanobacterium sp. | reverse complement strand
CGGCCTCTGACACCGACGACAACCAAAATCAGTCCACGGTTCCCAACGTCGTCGGCATGGGACCAGATGAAGCCGGCCAGATCCTCCTCAGCAACGGATACGGATACGCAATCGGCACCGACTATTCGGATCTGCCGCCCGGCGTCGTCGCAAGGCAAAGCCCCGGTCCAAACTCGAATGCTGCCTCTGGAACCATCGTTAACCTGTGGCTATCTATCGGCCCCGACCCTAACGCCGGATGACGCCGGGGAAGGCGCTCGCGGCCGCTCTAGCCGCGCCAGTACTCACGGGATCAGCCGTGCTCGGCTATGCACTCGTGCACGCTCACGCGTACAAGCTACGCAGGCGCACAGTGCTGCTGCCCCATCCCGACAGGTCCGATGCCCAAGCCATTCGGATTCTCCACATCTCGGACCCGCATCTGCTTGTCAAAAACAAGAAGCGTACAGAGTTCATCCGCGATCTCGCCAATACCGATCCTGACCTGGTCATCCTCACCGGCGATCTCATCGCCGAACCCGCCGCGATCGGTACGCTTTTGGATGCCCTCGAGCCGCTCCTGGACCGTCCGGGCGCATTCGTGTTCGGATCAAATGATTACTTCGCACCCCAGTTCAGGAGCCCGTTGAGGTACCTGACGCGAAATTCCAACGAGGATTCCGAGCACGACAAGCCTGTTCGGTTACCCACCGAGGACCTCCGGCGCGGCCTAAGCGGGCGCGGCTGGATTGATGCCAATAACACCCGCGGCACGCTCCACGTTAATGGATGGGACATCGACATCGTGGGCGTGGACGATCCGCACATCGACCGAGACATGTTCCCCGCCCCAGCCGAACCGAGCGGCGAATTGCCCTACCGTATGCGCATTGGTGTCACCCACGCGCCCTATAGCAGGATTCTCGATCGAATGGTCGACGACGGATGTCACCTCATTTTTGCCGGTCATACCCACGGCGGGCAGGTGTGTCTTCCGCATCGAGCACTGGTGACAAATTCGGATATGGACACCCGGTATGCCTCGGGTCTATTCCGGTGGCCTTTACCCGGCGTACGCGACTCCGACGAGGAGCTGCCCATTCAGGGCGACGGCGCCATCATCGGCTGGGATCCTGAGCGAGACCACGATGGCAGCGCTATCGTACAGATCTCGGCAGGTCTGGGGACTTCGCCGTTCACACCCATCCGAACCTTCTGCGCGCCAGAGGCGATTCAGATGGATGTCGTCCCGCTATAACTGGGTTGATCTCGGTTGCCGCCTTGGTCAAGCAGGGTTGTCGCGTGGGTTAATCTCGGTTGCCGCCTGTGACCTCCGGCGCACAGCGAGTTCCTAACTTCCATAATTATCTAGCGCTCCGCTATCATGAAGCAGTTGCCAATTATTTGGCACAGCTCCTTGGAGCACTCGGGGTGTGGCGCAGCTTGGTAGCGCGCTTCGTTCGGGACGAAGAGGCCGTGGGTTCAAATCCCGCCACCCCGACCAATTCCCGCGACATAGGTCCGCCTATGCCGCGGGATTTTTGTTTGTTTGGCCTGCTTGGCTTGATTGACTTGTTTCTTTGCACGGATCAGGTCGGATTATTAGCCATCAAGTCGGATTATTGGCCATCAAGTCGAGCGTTTCTCTAGCACCTGCCCCTACGCCCCATCATATTGATAGTTAATTCGCAAATTGATACATAAATAAACACTCAATCCATGAATTAACTATCAAGAAAGAGGACATCTGGGCGGGCACCTTGTAGCAGGCCCGCTAGGGTCCGATGCACACCCCTAGGATCCTGCCTGCACCTAGCGGCAGGCCCGCTAGGATCCGATGCACAGCCCTAGCGGCAGAATTCATCGGCCCACAGCTCCTGCAGGGGTGGAATGCGACCGAGCATGTCGTCCTCTAGCAGGTACCACATCACACCGTGCTCGGGCTTTGGAAACTCGCTACGGGTTTCAAGCACGCGCGTCGGAGTCACGATGAGATCGATCGCGGTGTCAAATGGACGAACCTCAACCGGCACATCCACAACCTGGCAGTCGTGTCCGATCGCGACCACTACGGAGTCTGTATCCACCAAGCCCTTGGTGTAGAACATCGCCCACTCGAGGTCGAAGTATCCGTGGCCTTTTCCAAACCGAATTCCCGATGGCGTGATCGCCGAAGCTCCCGACACGAGAACTGGAATGCGGTCAATGACCTCAGCAAGCGCGGCAAGCGTGTGATGCTTCCAAAAACGCTGGACACCATCAAGCGTAGAAGCAAGGATCTCTTGGCCCTCCGGAACCCATTCCGGGAGCAGCAGGTAGAACCCGCGCGAGATTCCGTAGTTGGTCATGATGAGGGTCTTGCCATCGCGGATCACCTGCTCGCGCAGCGCTTCGAGGTTGTTGTCCGGGGTCACGAACAGCACGTCGGCGTTCTTGTACACGTCCGTTTCGCAAAAGCGTCGCGCGCACTCATCAGAACCCTCATAGTCTGCGATGAACTCGCCAAAGTTCCACGAAAAGCGGGAGTCGGGGCGAGCTACCTTCCGCAGCTCTTCCCAAATCATTACTCGTGCTTCAGTTGCTTCCATTGGTGTTCTCCTTGTGGTGAGGTGAGCTCGATTCGCGGCCTGCGCCCTGAATATTGCCGCGCACATCGCGAATTTCTCGACGTTCGCGCTGAAGATCGCGGCGATCCTTCACGAACACTGCGACTTGGAAGGCATAGACGAAGATGAGGCCAATCATCGAGGCATAGATGAGGACTGCGAAGAATGTTTCTGAGTACATGACGTTCCTTTCGAACCGCGCTAGGCGATGTTCTCAATCTCGGTCTTGAGGCGCTTGAAGTCGAATCGCTTTTTCGAAGCAACGATAGAAATAATGGTGATCGCGCTGGATGCACCAAGGGCCGTCAGGAAGCTCCACAAGCTTTGGCCGGCAAGAAACATCGGCAGGCCGGCAATAATTCCAGTCGCGCAGGCAATGAATGCCGCGATTCCCCCGATTCTCGCCGAATACAGGCCGCCGATAATGGGCACCACAGTCGCGCAGGCCAGAAGGTCCGCCAACAACAGCAGGAAGAGTATCGAGGGTGCCTGGTATGCCACGGCCATGCCTGCCACACCGAAAAGTACGACGCCGACTCGGCCCGCAGTAACCGCTTGCTTTGCGGTTATCTTCGGATTGACCACGCGGACGACGTCGAACGAGAAGATCGAGGAGAAGCCCGCGAGCGCGTCTCCACCGGTTGACGAAGCGGCAAGGACGACGACGACGGTAAACAGCGCCGTGATCCAGTTAGGCGTGTTTTCGAAGATCACCATGCCGGAGACGATTGATGAATGCGGCACCGTTGTATCGAGTCCGATCGCCGCAAACCCAAGGAACGCCGCAACAATCGTCATGGGGAACACCATGATGGAGGCCGCGCCGAGTGAACGGCTAATCGTCCTTTGGTCCTTGGCTGTGTAAATACGCTGCCACAGAGACTGATTGAGAAGCTCCGCGGAGGTCACCGCGAGGGTAATCATCACGGCAAACTGCGTGGACGCATCCCAGCCGATGTTGAGGAACTCCGTCTGATTCGCCAACACGCCTCGGTAGATCGGATACGTGCCGCGCAGATCGAACAACAGATAGGCGGCCGGAAGGAAGATCAGCGGCGTAATGAGAAGTGACTGCAGGCCGTTCGTTGCGATAGCCGCCTTGACGCCGCCAAAGCCTGCGAAGTACAGCGTGGGAAGCCCAATGGCGAGTACCGAGACGATCATGGGCACGCCACCCACATGTTTAAAGATCAGCGCCGCACCGATAAGGTTGGAAACAAGCAAAACGAACATGTAGATGACCGTGACGATCGTCGTCGTCAACTGCATCGGGGTTCCGTAGCGAACCTTCGCGTACTCGGCGATGGTGTGGCCCTCGGGAATTCGCGAGCGAATCTTGCGGGACACCGGAATGAAGACGAGGTAGGCGATCGTCAAAGCGAGGGCGTAACCGATCATTGCGGACATACCGGTGAGGTATGCAGATTCCGCAGGCGAGAAGATGAGGCCCGTGCCAACCGCGTAGGCAATCCACGTCGCCGTCATGAGCGACATGGTCACATTGCGGCCGCCGGTGAAGAAGTGCTCGCTGGTTTTGGTTTGCCGGCGTCCGACGTACGTTCCTATCAGAGCGACGCCACCGCCGACCAGTACGCCTAGCGCCAAAATGACCCAACCAAAACTGGTCATGTTCCGTCCTTCAAGTGTGCCAATGGAAGAACTTGATCGTATGACCGGCTAGCTCACTTATCCCAGCGAAATCAGGCGTGACAAAGGCAACGGCAAGAAAAATTGACCACGCCCGCGCTCGTCATCGCGGTTGGCTGCGCACGCATTTATCTTTGCGATTACTATGTTTTCGGCGACGACGACGATCGGCTTGGGTTCGCCAGACGAGACCGTTGCCTGCGAAAACTTCTCACTTTGTGAGACTTCTGCGCTATTGGAATCTCACGTTTCGAGACGCCTGTCAGCGGTGATATCGCCCGATGTGAGGACTTAATCGATGGGGTAACCCTCAACGAGGCCCTCAGTATTCGGGATCCACCCGAGTGCAGGAGCGACATGTTCGGCAAAATTCTGCAGAATCCGGGCATTGGCGTCCACGCCGAGTTGGTTGGGGATGGTGATCATCAAGGTGTCCGCCGCGGCGAGAGCCGGATCTTCCTTGAGCTGCTCGATCAACACATCGGGCTCTGCGGCATAGGTGCGGCCAAACGTCGTCTTGGTAGCACCCTCGAGGTAGCCAATTTGATCCTTGTCAGAAGCGAGCAGACCAAACTGTTGGCGGTCCTCTTCCGACACGATCGGGAAGATCGAACGCGAGATAGAAACGCGCGGGGTCCAGTCGTGGCCGGCATCCTGCCAAGCTTTACGGTAGACCCGAATTTGCTCGGCCTGAAGTTCGCCGAGCGAACTGCCATCAGCCTCGGCAACGAGCGTGGACGACATGAGGTTAACTCCGTCGCGCGCCACCTGTTCGGCGGAAGCATTTGTTCCAGAACCCCACCACACTCGCTTTTCAAGTTCCGGCGAATGCGGGAAGATCGGGAGCGAGGTGCCGGGCTGGTACATCCTCGGGTACTGCTCTTCCATTGATGCCGCCTCGGCTACGCCATATCCGCGGATCGCGGCTAGAAATAGCTCGAACTTCCGCCGAGCCATATCGGCTCCATTGGCGGCTTCTCCCGAGTATCCGAAAGTCTCCCAGCCCTTCTTAGCGGGTTCGGGTGAGCCGCGGGAAACACCTAAGGCAACGCGACCATTGGCGAGCAGGTCAAGTGCTGCCGCCTCTTCCGCGAGGTGGAACGGGTTTTCGTACCGCATATCGATAACACCGGTGCCAACCTCGATGTTCTTCGTCGCACCAATAATCGCGCCAAGCAGCGGCATGGGCGAGGCGCCTTGGGGTGCGAAGTGGTGAACGCGGAAGTAAGCGCCATTCACACCAATCTCGTCTGCAACCCTGGCGAGCTCGAGCTGAGATCGAAGGGTTTCCCCCGCATCCATGCCCTGCTGACCCGCAACCGCGTGGTGTCCAAAACTAAGAAATCCAAAAGCCTTCATAGTTGAAGATTAAAGCATTTTGGGATGCACGTAAAGCCCTAGTGTTAGACAGAGGACGGCTTGCCGCTAGACAATCGGTGAGCTGTAGTCCAGTTCCATGCCACGAGCGCGTGCCTCATCGATGGAAATAGCTTCTTTGCCAAACGGGAAGCACGTGACCGGGATGAGCTTGATATTGGCGATCGCGAGCGGAATGCCGACGATAGTGACTGCTTGGAACGCTGCGGTCACGATGTGCCCAATCGCTAGCCACAGACCGGCAATAACAAACCACACGATATTCATGAGCGCTGAACCTGCACCCGCGTTCGGCTTGCGAACCACCGTGCGCCCGAATGGCCACAGTACGTAACCAGCAATCCGGAAACATGCGAGTGACGCCGGAATGGTCACGATCGGAATAAGTGCGAGGAGGCCGAAAAGTATGTATTCGAGAAAGAGTACAAACCCACCAAAAATCCCCCAGATGATGTTGAGAAGTAAACGCACGCGCTACCTTTCTTATGCTCTAAAACTCTAGGTGAGATTGCCCTATTGAGCTGGAGCAAGATCACACCACGTGGCGGACATCCACCCGATAAAGATAACTCACGTCAGTCCAAGGATAATCCCGTAGGTGAGCACTCCCCCGACGAGCGACACCATTATGTGGCCCTTCCACAGGTGGAGGGCGGCCGTCACCACAACGCCTAGCATTGCCGCTACCGAACCGAACCCCGCCGAACTCTCAAACGAGTACGCCACCAGAATTACCATGATGCCAACCGGCATGAGTTTGCCAAGATCGGCGAGCAGGGCACTGTCTTTGAGCCAGGCTCGCACACCGAAAGGCAGGGCGCGGAGGCCGAATGTCACGGCAAAAGTAACAAGAATGAGGACCCAAGCGTGAGCGCTCACGTGAGCCACCGCCGTGCCACGAGCACCACACTGGCATACACAATCATGGCGATGACCATCATCGCCCCTGGATGTATCAGATACGCAAGAGTAATGGCACCAACCGCGATGAATGCGAGCCTTCCCGGGTACGCGGCGCTTTTCATGGCGTCAATCGAGAGGACAACAAACAGGGCCGTGAGCGTAAATCCCAACCAACTGAGATCCCACGGAAGCTGTTCGCCAAGGAGCGCACCCGCCGTCGTCCCTACAACCCAGTACACCTGACACAGAAGGCTAATACCCAGCACTCTGCCGCCGCTAAAGGCTCGCGCCCGGGGCTGTGAGAGCACGGCGTATGCTTCGTCGGTCAGGGCGTGCATCGCGTAAATCTTAGCGAGTGGCGAGGAGACGTTGCGCAGCGAGACTGAGAGCCCGTAAAAAATGTGCCGGAAGCTCACGAAGAACGCTGTCACCGCCGTCGTCGCCACGGACGCGCCACCAGTGATAAGGCCGACCGCAATGAATTCCATCGCTCCGGAATACACGATCACCGCGGTGACGGTGGCCATCCACCATTCGAATCCTTGACTCACCGCAAACAGGCCAAAGGCTAGGCCAAGAGGTATGTAACCGAGCCCGATCGGAGCGGTATCACGCGCAGCAGCACGAAGATCGACGGAAAGGGACATGCGGCCACCTTACCGACGGCTGCCGAACCATGAACCACGCGTCCACACTGCGGGGTCAACGCGCCCGCTCACCGGGTCACCTGCACGAATGCTTCCGGTCGCGAAAACTATGGGGCGATCCGCACACGCGTTACGAGTCTGCGACCTCGCGGAAAGTTACTTGGCATTCCCACGGCGTGACGAAAGGTCGAAGGTCTCCGCGGATCTTTCCCGCCGACGCCGTACCGCCCAGTTTCGTCAGTAACCCGCGGTGCATTTCGCATACCAACGGATCGATGCGTCCATTCGAATCTACGAACGGGCAGGAATGAAGGGTCAGCGTATTAGGTTTGTCCGCGCTGATGAGCGCGGAATTCCCGATTGACGTGAAGTAATTGCGGAACTTGGCCAAGAGATCCGGCATGAGATCTGCGGCGTCAGCATCCTCGGTGGGGGCAGAAAAGTCATGGCCGATCTCGGTTTGAGCGAGAAGGCGCTCACCCCACTGGATTCCGATGCGGCGAACGGTTTCGGCGCTGTCCATCGGCAGGCTCCGAATCATCTCCGTGCACACGTGAAGCAGCCCAACCAGCTGGTCATTTGCGAACTCTTGGTTCGCGGGAGCTAGGGACACGTAGTCCCAAGAAGGACGGCCACGAGTCTTGCGACGAATAGGTGTGCGGGCAATGAGATTCTGAGCAACTAGTGCATCAAGAGTCTCGCGCACGGAATTCGGATGCAATCCCAGTTCTTCAGAGAGCACTCCTACTGTTACCGGCTCCTTGTGATGCGAGAGCGTCAGAAGCGTAGTCCGCTGAGCAGGAGAAAGCCCCGCCACGGCTTCATGCAGTGCCGATGCTGCGGTCAACTCTGACACAACACTCATAAACTCACCCTCTATCCCAAGTGTCGTACGACTTGGGTGATTTGTCATCTGGGTACATACATTATCCGGTAAGCAGAAGGTATGTGAAGTGCACTGACGCCCACTTTGTCCGGACATACGTCCCGCTTTTGGGCGCGTTATCCGAAGTCCTTAGTACATCGATCCTAGATGTCAGTTTCGACATACCCTCGCGATCGGCTCGAAGTGACCTACAGGCGGTCCGCTAGACGAGCCGCATCGTCTTCCGTGTCCACATCGAGACAATGATTCTTAACATCTCGCACGGCAACCGTTTCGAGCCCGCCGAACCCGAAGCGGATCGCTCCGTGTCGTTCGTTTGGAACGCGGCGAAGACCCTCCAGCAAGTACAGCCCCTGCAAGTACTGCGGCCAGGCTTCACCATCGTCCTTGAGCGGTACAGCACCAACGACGGCGTTCTTTTCAGAGGTGGTGTTGCTCTCGGTGGTTTCTTGCTTCGCAATGGCGCTTTCAAGGTCCGCAATGAGGTCCGGCAGTAGCCGCACCGACAAGGGCGCATCACAGGTTGCTAAAAGAACCAGATCGTCGTCGTCGAAATCGGACAGTGCCGCCACGCCCGCAGCTATGCCCGCTAGTGGGCCTCCCAAGGGCGGGTCTTCGAGAACGAGACGCACACCCGGGCGTACTTCTAAGTTGGGCGGTCCGACCACCACGCTCCTGCCAACAAAACCCGCCGCGTCGAGTTCAGTGAACAGAATATCGATGAGGCGCTGCCCCGCAACTCGGTAGTCAGGCTTAGAGACACCCCCGAGTCGCCGACCAGTTCCGCCAGCCAAAATTATGACCGCGGCAACATCTATGGTGCCCAACCTCATATTGCCTACTCGTACACTCAAAACCGTCTCCCATAGCCGAAAACTACTGATGCAGTATTTTTTACACCACTCGAGGTGTTTAAACTCTATCTAAACTCGATAGGATTGCACTCGTGTCTCTCTCACCGATGACTTCAGGATCTCATGCCGCCACGCCGTTGGAGGCTCTTGAGTTGCGCGATAGTTGGGGACGCGTTGCTCGCGATCTGCGAGTCTCCCTCACCGATCGATGCAATCTGCGCTGCTCCTACTGTATGCCCCCCGAGGGGCTCGATT
Source organism: uncultured Arcanobacterium sp. (assembly GCA_964403015.1). GTDB lineage: Bacteria > Actinomycetota > Actinomycetes > Actinomycetales > Actinomycetaceae > CAYOEJ01. The sequence goes on along the minus strand of CAYOEJ010000052.1, from coordinate 339 downwards.
GGCTCCCGACCGAGCAAACGCTGACCGACGACGAAGTTATGCGACTGATTCGCATTGCAGTTGACATGCTCGGCATCGAAGAAGTTCGATTCACCGGAGGTGAGCCGCTTCTGCGCGGAGGCCTTCAGAGCATTATTGGATTTACGTCCTCACTCACTACTCGCTCGGGCAACACGCCAGATATCTCTTTGACCACGAATGCACTTGGCCTAGACAAGAAGGTTCGGGTACTCGCTGAGGCGGGCCTGAAGCGCGTGAACGTTTCCTTGGACTCTATTGATCCGGACATCTACGCACACATCTCCCATCGAGATCGCATGCACGACGTGATCAAGGGTA
>CAYOEJ010000051.1:2912-9649 GCA_964403015.1 uncultured Arcanobacterium sp. | reverse complement strand
ATCTTGAGTGCGTTGATGAGGGCCGCGAGAACCACGACGGCGGTTCCATGCTGATCGTCGTGGAACACCGGGATATCGAGCTCTTCACGCAACCTGCGCTCGATCTCGAAACATCGTGGCGCGGAGATGTCCTCGAGATTGATTCCGCCAAACCCTGGCGCAATCGCCTTGACGACGGAGATGATCTCCTCCGTATCCGTGGTATCCAGAGCAATCGGCCACGCATCCACGTTTGCGAACTTCTTGAATAGCGCGGCCTTGCCCTCCATGACGGGCATGGCCGCCTCGGGCCCGATATCACCGAGCCCGAGTACCGCCGTCCCATCAGTAACCACGGCTACGGTATTTTTCTTGATCGTCAGCTTGCGCGCCTGCTCTGGATCCTCCGCAATACGCTCACATATTCCGGCGACGCCGGGCGTATAGATACGCGAGAGATCCTGACGCGTGTTGAGAGCGCGCTTCAGGTTGATCTCGATCTTGCCGCCGAGGTGGGCCTGAACTACCGCGTCATGAATTCCGTGGACGACGACGCCGGACAGCTCCTCGATCGCCGCTTGGAGGTTCTTCGCGTGCGTGCGATCAAAAGTGAGGCACGTGATATCGACCAGGAGGTTATCCGCCTCCGACTCCACCACGTCCACACCCGTCACGATCGCGTCGTTATCGGCAACCGCCTTCACGAGCCTCGCTGTTGCGTGCGCGTCATAGGGTGTGCCGATGCGCAATGTGACGTCATAGCTCGGTATTCCCGGCATAGGTCTCCTCCAGAGAGCAAGTTAACTGATTTCAAAACTCCATCAACAGGATAGGCATAGGATCTGGCTAAACGCCTGCGCGTTCCATAACCAGCTCTCGCACGCGAGCCGCATCCGCCTTGCCTTGGGTTGCCTTCATGACAGCACCGACGATGGCGCCAGCAGCCTGCACCTTGCCGCCGCGGATCTTTTCCACGACGTCCGGGTTCGCAGCCAAAGCCTCGTCGACAGCGGCGTTCAGAGCGCCGTCGTCCGAGACGACCTCGAGTCCGCGTGCTGCTACTACCTCGGAAGGTGTGCCTTCACCAGCAAGCACACCCTCGAGTGCTTGGCGGGCGAGCTTGTCGGTGAGCTTCCCATCCTGAACCATGCGGTCGATTTCGGCCACCTGCTCAGATGTCACGGGAACCGCAACAAGATCGATGTCGTTTTCCTTGGCGTGACGAGCAAGTTCACCCATCCACCACTTGCGGGCACCAGCGGCGGTAGCGCCAGCCTTCACCGAATCTTCGATCAGGTCGAGCGCGCCAGCATTGACGATGTCCCGCATTTCCATATCGGACGTGCCCCATTCGTCCTTGAGACGCCGACGCTTGGCAGCGGGCAGCTCAGGGAGGGATGCGCGGATCTCCTCGACCCATTCGCGCGGAGGCGCGATGGGCACGAGATCCGGCTCGGGGAAGTAACGGTAGTCATCGGCGTCGGACTTGGGGCGGCCCGATAGCGTGGTGCCGTCGCTCTCCTGCCAGTGGCGCGTCTCCTGCAAAATCGAACCGCCCGCAGAAAGAATTGCCGCTTGCCTGCGCATCTCGTATTCTGTGGCGCGCTCAATCGCTCGGAAGCTGTTGACGTTCTTGGTCTCGGTGCGGGTGCCGAGCGCGGACTCCGGAGTGTCACGCAGGGATACGTTCACATCGGCACGTACGTTTCCGCGCTCCATGCGGGCATCAGAAACACCGATCGCCCGCGCGATGTCGCGAAGCGTCTGAACATACTTCGCCGCCACCTCTGGAGCACGAGCTCCCGCACCTTCGATCGGGCGGGTCACGATTTCGACGAGCGGAACGCCAGCACGGTTGTAATCGACCAGCGAGTACTGGGCGCCGTGGATACGACCAGCTCCACCTACGTGGGTGTTCTTTCCGGCGTCTTCTTCCACGTGAGCACGCTCGATGTTGACGCGGAAGATATCGCCGTCGTCAAGTTCCACATCCAGCCAGCCGTCAAAGGCGATGGGCTCATCGGACTGGGAGGTTTGGAAGTTCTTTGACAGGTCCGGGTAGAAGTAGTTCTTGCGCGCAAAGCGGCACGACTCCGCAATGGAGCAGTTCAGCGCCAAGCCCAGACGGATCGCATACTCGATGGCCTTCTTATTGACCACCGGGAGCGCGCCGGGCATGCCGAGCGACACCGGCGTCGTAAAGGAGTTTGGCTCGCCACCGAAAGCGTTGGGCGCGCCGTCGAACATCTTCGTCTTCGTGGACAGTTCAACGTGGACCTCGATACCCATCACGGGATCGAAGTTCGCGATGACGTCCTCGTAATCCATCAGTTCATCCATTACAGATTGTCCTCCCACTCGCCCACAGGGCACTGCGATGCGGCCGGATCGGCGATACTTTCAATAGCTGCGGCCACCTTGTACATACGCGCATCTTCGTGTGCGGGCGCAATAACCTGAATTCCCACCGGAAGGCCGTTGGATAGGCCTGCGGGAATAGAGATTGCCGGGACGCCAGCGAGGTTCGCAGGCGTGGTAGTCATGTCGTTGGCATACATTGCCATAAGGTCATCCACCTTTTCACCGAACTTAAACGCGGTGGTAGGAGTGGATGGCGAGACTAGAACGTCAACCTTTTCGAAGGCGGCCTTAAGGTCACGCTGAACGAGCGTGCGCACCTGAAGCGCTGAGCCGTAGTACTCGTCATAGTGCCCAGAGGAAAGCGCTGCAGTTCCAAGAATGATGCGTCGCTTGACTTCAACACCAAACATCTTGCCGCGCGTCTCGGACATCATCGTCTCGGCCGTGACCGGCCCAGTCTCAGGCTCAACACGGTTGCCGTAGCGCACGCCGTCGAACCGAGCCAAGTTCGAGGAGACCTCGGCAGGCATAATCAAGTAATAGGCAGACATCGCGTACTCGAAGGACGGGCAGGAGACAATGACTTCCTCTGCGCCGCGCTCCTTGAGCTTGGCGAGCATGTCTTCGTAGACCGTCAGAACACCTTCTGAGAAGCCCTCGCCGCGCAGCTCGTCAATAATTCCAATCCTCAAGCCCTTAAGGTCCTGCAGGGTGGAACCCTCACTGACGGCGTCTACCAATCCCAGAATCGGATTGGGCAGGGAGGTCGAATCGTGCGGGTCGTGGCCGGAGATAATCTCTTGCAGCGCGGCGGCGTCGTTGACATTGCGCGCGACCGGACCAACCTGGTCGAGCGAGGATGCCATGGCGATCACGCCATACCGAGAGACCGCGCCGTAGGTCGGCTTCGTTCCCACCGTGCCGGTCATGGCGCCCGGCTGGCGGATAGAGCCACCGGTGTCCGAACCCAGCGCCCAGGGCACGAGATAGCCGGCCACGGCGGCAGCGCTACCACCGCCCGAGCCTCCTGGAATGAGGTTCTCGCCCCACGGATTGTGCGTAGGACCAAATGCAGAATGCTCGGTGGACGAACCCATGGCGAATTCGTCCATGTTCGTCATACCGAGAATGGGCAGGCGCGCTTCCTTGAGCTTGGCGACCACGGTCGCATCGTACGGCGGCCTCCAGCCCTCAAGCATCTTCGAAGCAGCGGAGGTCGGCACGCCGTGGTTGCACATGTTGTCTTTGACAGCTACGGGAACACCGGCAAACGGGGGCAGTTCCTTACCAGCGGCGCGATCTGCGTCCACGGATTCGGCCTGCCTCATGGCGCCTTCGGTGTCCACATAGAGGAAGGCGTTCATCTTCGGGTTGAGCTTGTCGATGCGATTCAAGAAAAGCTTGGTGAGCTCAACCGCTGTCACATTTCCGTCACGTAGTTCACGGGCCAGTTCAGCGGCAGTCTTCTTCATGAGGTCGTTCATTAGTCCTCCCCTAGAATCTGCGGCACGGCAAACTTGCCGTCTTCGTGCGCGGGAGCCATGGCGAATACTTCGTCGAGGTCAAGTCCGGGCTCTACCTCGTCCTCACGCCACACATTCGTGAGCGGAATGGGGTGGGACGTTCGCGGCGTATCAGGGCCCACGAACTCGGCGATCTTTGTAACGGACTTTGAAATCTCCTGGAGTTCAGCGCCGAACTGCTCCAGCTCCTCATCGGTTAATGAAATACGTGCGAGGTCCGCCAACTTGGCGACCTCTTCCTTAGAAATTGACGACATGTGCACAGTCTAAACGCAACGAATCAACGTCCGCGAACTCTGTTCATCTGGTCGCAGCACAATGCGCTCTTTTCGGTAGAATGCCAGCATGTCAGGTTTCCACAAGCGCTCCAAAGATGCGATGAAACGCGCGCTCAAATGGGGTGCCATCGGCACGCTTACCGCCCAAGTCCTTGCCGTCAGTGCCGTCGTGGCAGTCGATGAGAACCGAAAACGGCGAAATCCTCCCACGGGCGAATTCCCCCACATGGATCCCCAAGACGCGCCAATTGCCGATTCGACCGTGCGCGTCTACACCTTCGGCGGGCATCTTTTCAAGGAAATGCTCGAGGCGATCAATTCTGCCGAGAAGTACATTTTCTTCGAGACCTACATTATTAAGGCCGACGACGTCGGGTACGCCTTCCGCGATGCCCTCATCGCTGCCGCCGAGCGCGGCGTCAAGGTGTACATCATTCTCGATACCTTTGGAAACCTCAATCAGGATCCCCGCTTCCGCCGGTTCCCTGCCCACGAGAACCTCCACGTCATTCGATTTCCACTTATTCGTCCGTGGTTCCTCACCGCTCGCTTCAAGGACAGCGGGTACGACCACCGCAAGATTCTCTGCGTGGACTCCGAGGTGGGATTCGTTGGCGGATACAACATTGGCCGCCTCTACGCAGACCACTGGCGTGATACCCATATCCGTATCAGTGGCCCGCGGGTGTGGGAACTGGAAAACGCCTTCGTGGACATGTGGAACGTGTACCGCGGCGGAGGTCAGCCAGAGCTCCCCGACGAGGGTTCCAAGACGTGGACCTCCCAGCTTCGCGCCATTCAAAACATTCCCGCATTCCGGTCCTACCCGGTACGCGCAAAGTACCTCGAGGCCATCAACCGGGCCGATAGCCGGATCTGGATCACGATGGGCTACTTCATTCCGGACTTCGGCATCATGCATTCACTGACGAGCGCAGCCAAACGTGGCGTGGACGTACAGATTCTCATCCCGCAGTACTCGAACCACATCGTGGCGGACTGGGTGAGCCGCCCGCACTATTCGGAGCTACTGAATGCGGGTGCGCGAATTTTCCTCTACGAGGAGGCCATGGTTCACGCCAAGACCATGACCGTGGATGGCATTTGGTCCACTGTGGGAACCACCAACATCGATCGATTGTCGATGGCGGGGAACTTCGAGATCAACGTCGAGATTTTCGATAGGGACATGGCCAAGACCATGGAGGAGATCTTCCAGATGGACATGTCCAATGCGCACGAGCTTCTCTCCGAAGATTGGGAAAACAGGTCAATTTTGGCCCGGATCGCCGAACGCGTTCTCAAGCCGCTGGCACCTCTGCTTTAGGGCAACTGTCCAGTCTTGAGCAGTTCCTTGAATTGATCCTCGCTCAGAATCGGGATACCGAGCGTATCCGCTTTCGTTGCTTTAGACCCCGCGTTTTCACCGACGACGACGGCGGTCGTCTTCTTCGACACAGACCCCGAGGCTTTTCCTCCGTGGGCAAGGATGACGTCGTTGATCCCATCACGGGTGAAATCGCTGAGCGAACCCGTTGCCACGATGGTCATGCCCTCGAGCGTTTGTGGCTCAGCCGAGGTGGTCTCCTCGATTTCGTCGGCGAACGTCACTCCGGCAGCAGTCCATCGATCCACGATCTCTTGATGCCAGTCCTCATCGAACCACTCGAGGAATGAACGAGCGATAATCTCGCCAACCCCATCCACTTGGGACACCTGCTCGAGTCCGGCTTTGCGAATCGCGTCAAGTGAGCCGAACTGTGCCGCGAGCGCACGCGAGGCAACGGGACCAACGTGTCGAATGTTCAACGCAACGAGTTTTCGCCACAGCTCTTTGGTTTTCGCCTTGTCGAGTTCATCGATGATTTTCAGAAGAGTTTTCGACGGGGCTGATTCCTTCGTCTGAATGCGCTCGCCATTCTCATCCACCCGCTTAGCAAAGGTTGGCTTCGTCCATGCCGCACGAACGTATCGCCAATCTCCGGTGGGCGCTCCGCCGCTGCGAACGGGCTGCCACTGCCAAACGTCTCTCACGGCATCCGCGGTGAGGTCGAACAGGCCAGCTTCGGTCTCGAGGAACGGAGTCTGTGCAGCTGGCAGACCAAGGTCAGACTGGACCGACGGCGGGATCGCATGCTCGTGGTCAAGCAGAGCACCGTCGTCGTCGACTATGCCAAGCTCTTGGCGTTTGGCGAGATCTAGTGCCAACGGAACCACGTCCGCAAATTCGTTCTCGATGAAGAGCGTGTGTCCGGTCGCGAGCGCAATGAGCGCGTCGGGGCGGTAGCGGTCGGGGTCCGCGAGCCAAAGCGAAGTTTCATCACCGAGCGCCTCGACGTCGAGGGCTCCTCGTGACCCGACGTGGACTACACGCTGCGCCAGCTGCGCCGGGCACGAACGGGTGTTGGAGCAGCGCAGGTCTACATCGCCCTCCTTGGCGGCAACCACCGGCGCACCGCATGCCGGGCAGGTGGTGGGCATATCGAATTCGCGTTCGGTGCCATCGCGTTCTGCGAGAACCGGTCCCACAACTTCGGGAATGATGTCGCCCGCCTTGCGAAGGATCACAACGTCGCCAATTCGAACGCCCTTGCGC
>CAYOEJ010000051.1:0-2812 GCA_964403015.1 uncultured Arcanobacterium sp. | reverse complement strand
TCAAGGAAAGCTTCGATCTCCTCGATGGTGGAAAGAATTTGAGTCTCCGGCGAGATTGGCACTCCCCACGATTCAAAGGCTTCGTAGACGCCCTCTTGGGTTACGAGCCGTTGCGTCAGCGCTTCGTTGGCTCCTTCAAGCGCCCCGATACCGTGTGCGATGAAGGACAGCGAATGCATGGCAAAGCCCGTGGCGTCTTCTTGACGCATGGTGCCAGCCGCGGCGTTTCGTGGATTGACGAAGGTCTTCAGCAAAGGCTCGGTGCGACCGCGTTGGAGCAGCGGCACGTGCTCAGCCTCGGGCAGGCCGGCATTGGCAAGCTTGATGTCGGCATTGCGCTTTGCGAGCTGTTTGTTGTGGCGACGGATCTCTTCGTTGCGACGCTGGATCTCTTCGTTGCGGCTCTCCACCGCCTCGTTGAATTCCTTGAATGCAGCGACCGGGAAAAACACCTCACCGCGGATCTCAACGAGCTCGGGATGGTCGGTGCCCTCAAGTTGACGCGGGATGTCGGCGATCGCGAGCGCATTGCGCGTCACATCTTCGCCGCTCGTACCGTCGCCGCGCGTAGCGGCAGTCTCTAGGACGCCGTTGCGGTACGTCAAATTGAGCGCGAGGCCATCAATCTTCACTTCGACTGTGAAGCGTGCGCTGTCTGGCAGCTCCCTGACGATTCCCGCATACCATGCGCGTAGCTCCTCACGCGAAAACACGTCCTGGAGTGAGTACATGCGCTCGCGGTGGCGCAATTCTGGGAGCGAGCCCCGGGCAATTTTCGCACCAACCTTCATCGTGGGTGATTCGGGCGACCAGAGCTCTGGAAATTGATCTTCGATTCGACGCATTTCGCGAATGAGCGCGTCATAGGTGGCGTCCACCATCGTCGTCTGCGCGGTTGAATGATAGGCCTCTTGGGCGGCACGGAGTTTCGGCGCAAGTTCATTCCAGCGCTCGCGCGCCTGTGCAATATCCAATTCAGTCACCCCGCCATTGTCTCTGATAGTCAACGTTTTGACATGCGGTATGGCACGCTTATGCCATGTGCGGAAGATATGCCACCACGATGTCACGAACCGATGTTCAACTAGCCTTTGACCTCGAATCTTACGCCCCGGGAACCGAGCTGACTCCGAATTGGAATGTAGCTCCAACCCAGGCGATCCCCGTCGTCGTCGAACGTAAGCCACAAGACGACGACAGCTGGTTTGGTGACGCGAAGCCGGAGGCCGACGTCGTCCGCGCGCTCAACCTCGCACACTGGGGTTTCATCCCTCCGTGGGCAAAGGAACCGACAAGCAACATGATCAATGCGCGGCTTGAGACAGTGGATTCCAAGCGCTCGTTTGCTCCCGGTTTTAAAAAGCGCCGCTGCATCATTCCTGCGTCCGGATACTTCGAGTGGAAGCGCGAAGGCGCCACCAAGCAGCCTTATTACATCTTCCGTCCCGACGGTGAACCGCTGGCCTTTGCAGGGTTGTACGGCTGGTGGCAGACGCCAGACGCGCAGTGGCTGCTCACCGCCACCATCATCACGCGCGAGGCGCAGGGAGAGGTGGCAGAGATTCATAATCGGACGCCGCTGATTCTTGAAAAGCACGAGTTCGATGCGTGGCTCGATCCCTCCCTCGACAATCCCGACGAGGTCAAGGCGCTGGTGGACCGAGAAAATACTGATCTCGACTTCTATGCTGTCAACCGCGCGGTCGGAAATGTGCGACACAACAAGCCCGAGAATATCGACCGCGTGGAACCCGTGATCTAAGTCAGATACTCGCGGCGAATCTGGAGCCGAATTGCGTGACGTTGAACATGCGGTAAAGGATCACAGTTTTAACCCTTTACCACCGCTGGCAAACCTGCCAAGGTAAGTTAATACAACGAAAGACACGCATACGTGGTGGTGAACCATCACAAGGAGACGCATAGCAAATGGATTGGCGCCACGAAGCCGCTTGCCTCAACGAGGATCCGGAACTTTTCTTCCCGATCGGTAGCTCAGGGCCCGCACTCGCCCAGATTGAACAGGCGAAGCGTGTGTGCAGAACGTGTGCCGTGGTAGAGACATGCCTGAACTGGGCGCTCACCACGAACCAAGACGCCGGCGTCTGGGGCGCCATGTCTGAAGACGAGCGCCGCGCTCTCAAGCGTCGTACCGCCCGCGCACGTCGCGTTTAATTCTCACCCGCGCAGGTCGAACCAGGGTTCGAAACCGGGGCGCATGCGCAGACAACTTAAAACGTTTCTGAGGGACCGAGCAATCGGTCCCTCAGTTTTTGAGTGTTGGCTCTTTCGGATGCGCCGAGCGAATCTAGCTGTCGATCAGAAGGTCAAGCAGCACCCGAGTCCCTCGCGTTTCCCCGCGGCGCCATTCAATGCGCCCGTTGAGCTCGGAAGCGACCATGGTGCGGACAATTTGCGTTCCGAGCCCACTGCCTGGGCCGTCCTCGCCAATGCCAATGCCGTCGTCGTACACCTCGATGTGCAACCGCTTCTCCTCGCGCTCCACACTCACGCGAATTTCGCCACCCGCGCTCACGCCGTGCTCGATCGCGTTGGATATAACTTCGTTCATCACGATTGCTAGCGGCGTGGCTTGCTCTGCTCGCACCCGTCCAAACGAACCCTCGAAGGTGGTTCGTACGGGCGCCTCGGTGACAGCAACGTCGGAGGCCATACGAAGTACGGGGATGAAGAGTCCATCGAAATCCACGACTTCGTCAATGTTTTGCGAGAGTCGTTCGTGGACCAGCGCGATGGTGGCAACCCTGCGCTGGGCGGTATCGAGAGCGGTGCGCGACTCGTCGGTGGTGGC
>CAYOEJ010000050.1:7289-9714 GCA_964403015.1 uncultured Arcanobacterium sp. | reverse complement strand
GAGGCAACGATCGATGATGTGAAGGCGCTCGTCGAAGAAGGCAAGGCCGTTAACGCATACTCGATTTGTGTTTCGCCGTCCATGCTCCCGTTGCCCGCCGATCTCGATCTTGGCGAGCTCAAGGTTGCCGTTGTTGCCGGATTCCCCTCCGGCGCTGTTGCATCCGAGGTTAAGGCTGCCGAGGCAGCACGGGCAGTCGCCGCTGGTGCAGACGAAGTCGATATGGTCATTAACCTTGGATACGCCAAGGAAGGCGACTGGGAGGCACTCGAGTACGACATCGCGGTTGTCCGCGACGCCATTCCATACGCCGTGCTCAAGGTCATCATTGAATCGGCGGTTTTGACCGACGACGAAATCGTGAAGGCGTGTGAAGCCTCGCGTAACGCTGGCGCAGACTTCGTCAAGACCTCCACCGGCTTCCATCCAGCAGGCGGCGCATCCGTGCACGCCGTGGAGATCATGAAGAAGACCGTGGGCGAGGACCTTGAGGTCAAGGCATCCGGAGGCATTCGCGACGGAAAGTTCGCCGCCGAGCTCATCGAGGCAGGCGCCACCCGCCTCGGGCTTTCCAGCTCGCGCGCAGTGCTCGATTCTCTCGAGGGCTGATATTCAGCATGAGCCTAGAGGCTAACTAGAGCCGAGAGGGTTGAATGCCAAAAAGTGCGAGCCCCGCGGGAATTCCCGCGGGGCTCGCACTTTATTGTTCTAGGCGTTTTAGTCGAGCTTGAGAGCCTCGCTCATGTCGGCCTTGAATCGCTCAAGGCGCTCGGCTGCCTGTGCACGGACTTCTGCGATGTCCTCACCCTCGTTGATTGAGGCGATGACCTCGAGGTAGCACTTTACCTTCGGCTCGGTACCGGAGGGGCGAATGATGACGCGGTCGCCGGCCTCGGTGTGAATCTTGATCGCGTCGGTTGGAGGAAGGTCTCCGCCTTCTTTGGACAGGTCCTCGATCGAAATGACGGGGGAGCCCACGAGTTCCTTCGGCGGATTCGAACGCATCTTGGCCATCGTTGCCGGGATGATGGAAAGATCCTCGACGCGGACCGTGACCGGACCGGACAAGTAGAGGCCGTGAATGCCCGCTAGACGATCAAGTTCGCCCTGGAGGTCCGTGCCCTCGGTCTGGAGCTTTGCGACAGTCTCAGCTAGCAGCAGCGCCGCAGAAAGACCATCTTTATCCTTGACCACCTCTGGAAGTACGCAGAATCCGATCGCCTCTTCGTAACCAAAGCGGATCTGAGGCGCGCGCGCGATCCACTTGAAGCCGGTCAGGGTCGGTTCGTAGCCGAGTCCATGGTGCTTGGCGATCTGCTCAAGAAGCTGGGAAGAAACGATCGAGGAGGCGAGGTTGCCGCCCTCACCTGCAGCGGCCACGCGCTGGGCTACCTGCTCGCCGAGAATCGATCCAATCTCGTCACCGGAGAGCTGGCGCCAACCGTTGCTGGTGGGGATCGCCGCGGAACAGCGATCGGCGTCCGGGTCAGATGCGATGACGATATCGGCGTCGTTCTTTTCTGCTAGAGCGATGGCAATATCGAGTGCGCCAGCCTCTTCCGGGTTCGGGAAGGAGACGGTGGGGAAATCTGGATCGGGAGTATTCTGCTCCTCGACCTCGATGATATTGGTGAATCCAGCACCACCGAGGATGGATCGCATAATCGGAGCACCCACGCCATGCATGGCCGTGTAGACGATCTTCAGATCGCGTGGGCCGTCGGCCTTCAGGGCGTCGACCACCGTGGAGACGTAGGTGTCTACGAAATCATCTCCGATGGTCTCCCAACCACTCTGTGCGATCTCGACTTCATCGGCATGCGGTGCGGCTGCGATCTCAGCGGCGATCTCCTTGTCCACAGGCGGCACGATCTGAACGCCGTTGCCGTCTTCGTCGATGGCGCGGCCGCCCACATAGACCTTGTAGCCGTTGTCCTGTGCCGGGTTGTGCGAAGCCGTGACCATGACGCCGGCGTCGGCACCGAAGTGACGGACGGCGAAAGCCAGCAGCGGGGTGGGTAGCGGGCGCGGCATGATCATCGCACGCGCACCTGCAGCTGTGACGATGGCGGCGGTGTCCTTGGCAAAATCTTCAGAATTGTAGCGGGCATCGTATCCGATGACGACGAGCGCATCCTCGCCCACGCGCTTCTTGAGCCAGGCTACGAGGCCGGCAGCCGCGCGTCGCACGACCGCGCGATTCATGCGGTAGGGGCCGCCCGCCATGGCGCCGCGAAGTCCGGCAGTGCCGAACTCGAGGAATCCTTGGAAGCGGTCGGCGAGTTCGGCGCTAGCTTTTTCGTCGCCGCCTTCTGCCTGTTCGAGCAACGCCGTGAGTTCCTCGCGGGTCTTTTCTTCTGGGTCGTGGGCAATCCACGTCTCAACATCGGTGCGGTTATACGTCATAGTGTCTCCTTCGTTCATG
>CAYOEJ010000050.1:0-7189 GCA_964403015.1 uncultured Arcanobacterium sp. | reverse complement strand
GAAATCCGTGGTCCGGCAGCCTTGCCCGCCTCAAGAACTTCGGCGTGATCCAGTTGGCCGGGGGCAAAACCTGCGGCGTGGTTGGTGACGAGGGAGATTCCAAGAATTTCCATGCCCGCCTCGCGCGCTGCAATTGCTTCAAGGGCGGTGGACATTCCCACGAGGTCGCCGCCGAGCGTGCGAGCCATCTTTACTTCGGCAGGGGTCTCGTAGTGAGGACCCGGGAACTGGGTGTACACGCCTTCAGGAAGATCGGCGTCGATCTCACGCGCAACACTGCGAAGACGCTCGGAGTAGAGGTCCGTCAGATCCACAAAGTTCGCGCCTTCAATGGGCGAGGTGGCAGTGAGGTTAAGGTGGTCGGCAATGAGTACGGCGGTGCCGGGGCCCCACTCGGGAACGGTAGAACCGCAGCCATTGGTGAGAATGCACAGGCGAGCACCGGCAGCGGCTGCCGTGCGTACTCCGTGCGCAACTGCGCGCACGCCCTTGCCCTCGTAATGGTGGGTGCGCGAACCGAGAACGAGTGCGTGGTGACCGGACTCGAGGCGAATTGAGGTGATCTTTCCTCCGTGGCCGACCACAGCCGGTGCCGAGAAGCCCGGGATATCCGCAGCATCGATCTCTGCGACGACCTCCCCGATAAGCTCAGCGGCTCCACCCCAGCCGGAGCCAAGAGTAAGAGCGATGTCGTGGCGATCGACGCCGGTACGTTCTGCGATGACGCTTGCGGCCTCTTGGGCCAATTGCGTTGGATTTGCTTCAGTCATGTAAAAAAGGTACCGAAATAAGCGACTTTGCGCAGCCTCCGAGTAGACCTTGCAACCAGCGGCTGAAAGCACTGCTGATTGCATGTACTGCCAAGCTTACTGCCCGAGTTTTCCAATCCTCGTTCGAAACCTGCGAGAATGGCAGATATGACTAAGACTGAACCTTCTGTTGTGATCCTCGGTGGTGGGCCCGGTGGCTACGAAGCTGCAATCGTTGCTAGGCGTGCGGGTGCCGACGTCGTCCTCATCGAGGAACACGGAGCCGGCGGTTCCGCAGTACTTACGGACGTCGTGCCGTCCAAAACGCTGATTGCTTCCGCCGAATGGATGAAGATCGCGGATCGAGCCGGAGACCTGCACATCTATGGCGATGAGACCCAGCTCAGCCCTGATATTCTCGCGATCAATCAACGCGTTGTTGGTATTGCACAGAGTCAGTCGAGAGACATCAGACGGAATCTCGATGCGTTGGGCATTCGCGTTATTGATGGCCGCGGCACGGTGTCCGCTGAGCTTGCCGAGGCGGGACGGCGCATCGTTGAAGTAGGGGAGCAGCAGTTCATCGCGGACTACGTGCTCATTTCCACTGGCGCTCAGCCACGTGAGCTGCCCGAAGCTCAACCAGATGGTGAGCGGATCCTTACGTGGAAGCAGATTTACTCACTGAACGAGGTTCCCGAGCACCTGATCGTGGTCGGCTCGGGCGTGACGGGTGCGGAGTTTGCTTCTGCCTACCAAGCTCTAGGTGTACACGTGACTCTTGTGTCTTCTCGTGACCGCGTGCTGCCGAACGAGGATAAGGACGCGGCAGAGCTCATCGAGAAGGTCTTTGCCGACGCTGGGATGACCATTAAGTCGCGATCGCGCGCCATGGCAGCCAGGGTTGAGGGAGATCGAGTGATCGTCACTCTTGGGGATGGCGAGGAGATTGAAGGATCGCACTGCCTCATGGCCGTTGGCGCCACGCCAAATACGCGAGGCATCGGTCTCGAAGAAGCCGGAGTAGCCCTCGATGAGCGCGGTTACGTTTTGACGGACCGCGTGTCTCGCACGACCGGCCATCGCATTTATGCGGCAGGGGACTGCACGGGCATTTACCCTCTCGCGTCCGTCGCTTCCTCCCAGGGGCGCATCGCGATGGCGCACGCTCTTGGAGATTCTGTTGAGCCGCTGCGTTTGGATGACGTCTCAGCCAACATCTTCACTGCTCCCGAGATCGCGACCGTGGGTATTTCCCAGGCTGAGGTTGATGAAGGCAGCGCCGACTGCCTGCAGGTGATCGTTCCACTCGCGCGCAATCCACGCGCGAAAATGCGTGGCGTTTCCGAGGGTTTCATTAAGCTCTTTGCCCGACGACGAACCCGGACCATCGCGGGCGGCGTGGTGGTGGCCCCCAGTGCTTCCGAATATATTTATCCGATTGCGCTCGCGGTCAGGAACCGGCTAACCGCAGACGACGTAGCTAACACGTTCACGATCTATCCATCGATCTCGGGATCGATCGCGGAGGCTGCACGCCAACTTCGCAGTACCGGACTGTAGAGGCGCGAAGACACCCATCGTTAACCTTCTCCTTTGCTTTTGGACACTCAATTCCAAACGGGTGGGCGTTTCACGGTAACTTATGGACATGAGTAGGAAATTTAGTAAGTATCAAAAAGGCCCGGTCACGCTAAGGGGCAAGCAAATTCCGGAAGAGACGACGGACGCGCGTTTGCTTTCTCCGGTTCAGGATTCGTCGTTCGTCCACTCGGATCCGTGGCGCATTATGCGAATTCAAGCCGAATTCGTCGAAGGTTTTGGTGCGCTTGCCAAGGTGGGCCCAGCCATTTCCATTTTTGGTTCAGCCCGTACCCGCCCCGGCGATCCCGAATATGATCTGGCGATGGACATCGCGCGACGTCTGGTGGCCGAGGACTACGGAGTAGTCACCGGTGGTGGCCCTGGCATTATGGAGGCGGGTAACAAGGGCGCTCACGACGCCGGTGGAACCTCTATTGGTCTGGGAATTGAGCTTCCCTTCGAGCAGGGTCTCAACGATTACGTCGACCTCGGTATTAACTTCCGGTACTTCTTCGTGCGCAAGATGATGTTCGTGAAGTACTCGCTCGGCTTCGTGGTGCTGCCGGGTGGATTTGGCACCATGGATGAGCTTTTCGAGGCACTGACGCTCGTCCAGACTCATAAGGTTAAGAGCTTCCCGGTCGTTCTAGTCGGCAGCGAATTCTGGGGTGGTCTGGTGGAGTGGATCCAAAAGACTCTCATTGCGCAAGGCATGATTTCCGAAGGCGACGACAAGCTGTTTACCGTGGTAGATACCGCTGAAGAGGCAGTCGCAGCCATTACTGAGGGCGTCCATAGACTTGCAGTCGCGCAGCGCGAAGAGGAAGCCCAACTGATCTCAGACGGCGAGTGAGGCACCAAACCCTCCAACGTGGCCCCCACTTGCAATAGAATGAGTGTAATTGAGGTCGGGAACCTACCTGCCCACGAGAGGAGACTCATGGCTGCGATGAAACCGCGTACCGGTGACGGACCGCTAGAAGCAGAGCGCGTACTTCATGGAACAACGCTCCGTATACCACTGGAAGGTGGCGGACGTCTTGTTCTTGAGCTCAAGGACGACGAGGTGAGGAACCTTCATGAAGTCCTCGAAACAGTCATTAAGCGCTAGCGCTTAACACCCAAAATTACACCGTCCCCTAGGGGAATGAGGCTGGAGAAGATTTCTTCAGCCTCAACTATTTCCTTGCCCAAATTGCGCATCGCAACGGTGACTTCATCGCGGCGTGCGGGATCGGCCACCCGGTCGCCATGGAGGGCGTGAGCGACCACGAGAATTCCGCCCTTGCGAAGCATACGGATTGCTTCGGTTACGTCACCATCGGCTTCTAACGGATCGCCGTCGATGAAGACGAGGTCGTAACTCGCATCGGCCAAACGCGGCAAGATATCTGCGCTTCGGCCATTAATGACACGGAAACGACCAGAGCGAACACCGGTTGCCGTGAAACTCTCGCGAGCGTAATTTTGTGCCTCGGACTCGACGTCGATCGATGTGAGCACCGAATCGTCGGACGCCGAGAGCAGGTAGAGCCCCGAAACACCCGTACCGGTGCCAACTTCGGCAATGGTTCGCACAGAATGTGTTGCTGCGAGGGTGGCAAGAAGATTTCCGGTGGCGGGGGAGACGGGTTGAATGCCCAGATCGTGTGCTTGTTCGCGTGCCGTGGCCATCCGCGGCGCTTCTTCCACGATGTCCTCGGCATAGGACCAAGATAGAGCCTTATCGTTGGACATTCATTCTCCCTTTTCCGTCTACGTAGATATGGTAGCCGATCGTTAAAGCGGCGCCACTCCAAGAGAACGTCCGGACAGGCCGCGTGCACGGTGACCGAGCTTCTGCGCAACCTCGCGAATCGCCTGCTGGGCAGTAGACTCGCCATCCTGACCCGCGAGCGGGTTGCCGGCGTCGCCACCTTCACGCAACGGCTGCTCGAGCGGAACGTTGGCAAGAACGGGGATCTCGTAGCCGAGGATCCGCGAGAGCTGTCCCGCAACCGTCTCGCCGCCACCAGAACCGAAGATTTCCATCCGCTCTCCGCTTGGCATTTCGAGGTAGGACATATTCTCGATGACGCCGACCACGCGCTGGTCCGTTTGCTTGGCCATCATGCCCGCGCGCTCAGCTACCTCGGCAGCCGCGCTCTGCGGGGTAGTGATAACGACGATCTCGGCGCTAGGAATAAGCTGTGCCACCGAGATAGCAATATCGCCGGTGCCCGGTGGAAGGTCGATGAGGAGGATATCTAGGTCGCCCCAGTAGACGTCGGAGAAGAACTGCTCGAGTGCACGATGAAGCATCGGGCCACGCCACACAACCGGCGTGTTTTCCTGCATGAACATGCCAATGGAAATGGTCTTGACGTCGTGTGCAACCGGCGGAATGATCATCTTATCCACCACCTGCGGCGGTGAATCGACGCCCATCATTTGTGGGATGGAAAAGCCGTAGATATCGGCGTCCACCACGCCCACCTTCAGGCCCTGCTTGGCCATTGCGGTTGCGAGGTTGACGGTCATTGACGACTTACCGACGCCGCCCTTACCTGACGAGATCGCATACACGCGCGTGAGGTTGCCGGGCTCGGCGAAAGGATTTGTGCGTTCGGGTTGACCGCCGCGGAGCTTGGTCTTCAGCTCAGACTTTTGCTCTTCGCTCATCACGCCCATTGCCACGTCAACGGCCGTGACGCCTTCCAACTTGCCCACGACTTCTTGGGTATCCGTGGTGATCTTGTCGCGAAGTGGACAACCGGCTGTCGTGAGGTCGATACCGACGACGACGAGACCGGCGTCGTCAATCTCTACCGATCGAACCATTCCTAGTTCGGTGATCGGGCGACGAATCTCTGGATCGTAGACTTTGTCGAGTTCTGCGGTGATTTGTTCAACGGTGGGAAGGCTCATGGGAGTAAGTCTAGCGAGCGTGCTCGCGAAACCCTAGGCGAGGGCGAGAGTCACACATTTATCCAGATGTGGGTGTACTAAGTCAGTCGTTCGTGCGTTGGAGCTCGGCGATGCGGCTTTCAAGTTCCGCGATTTTGCGGTCGCGCTTCGCTACTTCTGATTCTTGGCCGGACACCAATTCGAGCTGGTCGCGAATCTCGGAGCGCACAAAGTCGCGGGTCGCAATCTCACTGATGGACATGCGTAGCGATGCAATTTCGCGAGTGAGGTATTCGGTGTCGGCGAGGTTGCGCTCGGCTGTCATGCGATCGTGTTGCGCGTTCACGCGGTCGCGATCATCTTGCCGGTTCTGAGCCAGCAGAATGAGCGGTGCCGAGTATGACGCCTGCAGCGACAGCATCAGTGTCAGGGCGGTAAAACCGAGGGCAGCCGAGTCGAATCGGAGATGTTCGGGCGCGATGGTATTCCATGCGATCCACACGATCACGAACCCGGACAGGTAAAAGAGGAAGCGGGGTGTGCCGGTAAACCGGGCGATGCGTTCGGCGAGAACGCCAGCAGCCTCGGAATCCCAGCGTGCCCTCTTCATGCGGCGCTTGTTCTTGGCCAATGGCTCGTTGAAGTTATCCATCACGTCACCCCTCTTCGTTGGTTTCTAGCGGTTCGCTGAAATCTTGGCGGTGTGATTCAGGCGATTCTGAAAGCACGGTTGTCAGTAGTTGATCCTCGCCAGCGTGCGTGGCGTCAATCGTTTGATCCAGCTCCTGGTCGTCCACGTCTCGCCAGTCCTCGGGGAGGAGGTGGTCAAGCACGTCGTCCACAGACACCGCCCCCACGAGCACGCCTTGATCCACGACGGGCAGCGCGGTGAGGTTGTAGGTGGCAAGGAGACGCGTGACTTTACCAATGCCGTCGTGGGGAGCGAGCTCCTCTACCTGCTCAATGATCGAGCCGATCATGTTCGACGGTGGCTCACGCAGGGCACGCTGCAAGTGGACGATGCCGATATAGCGCCCGGTGGGTGTCTCGGAAGGCGGGCGGGTCACGAAGATCATCGACGCGAGTGCCGGATCCATGTCTGGGCGGCGAGCTTTGGCGAGAGCCATCGCAACGGATGCGTCCGGCGGGAGAATAATGGGGTCGGTTGTCATGAGACCACCGGCGGTGCGCTCGCCGTAGGACATGAGCCTGCGAACGTCTTCGGCCTCGTCGGGCTCCATCCGCGCGAGAAGTATTTCGGCCTGTGCTTCGGGAAGTTCGTTGACCAAGTCTGCGGCGTCATCGGGCTGCATCACTTCGAGCACGTCAGCTGCGCGCTCGATGCTCAGCGAGGACATGATCGAGACGCGGTCGTCGTCGCCCATCTCCTCGAGGACGTCGGCGAGGCGATCGTCGGTCAGTTCGCGGGCCACAGCGTTGACGCGCTCGCTCGGGAGGTCACGCAGCACGTCGGCAACGTCGGGAGCCTTCAGATCCGTCAGTTGCGCCATGAGTGCGCTCGCGCCCTGATTTGAAACCTTTGACGCCAGACCAGTCACGTCGCCTACGGAGACGATTTGCGTGTTACCGGCATCCTTCGAGCCGCGCTTCATCCGCACGAACAGCGAGGTTAGGCGCCATTCGCGAGCGTGAGTTTGCTCGATGGCAACATCTTCAACGATCGCAAGCCCGCTTCCGTCCCGGAAGGTCACCTCGCGGTCAAGAATTTCACCCACGACCATTGTTTCAACGGGGCGCTGAGAGAAGCGGCGAATATTCACGAGACCGGTGGTGATGACCTGGCCATTTTCCATCGCGGTCACGCGGGTTAGCGGCACGAAAACGCGACGCTTGCCCACGACGTCGACCACGAGTCCTACCGCTAGCGGAGCTCCCCGCAGACGAAAGACGACGACGACGTCGTTGACTCTGCCTACGCGGTCACCGAGCGGATCGAAGACGTCCGCACC
>CAYOEJ010000049.1:0-10200 GCA_964403015.1 uncultured Arcanobacterium sp. | reverse complement strand
CCGGTTTTTGCGACCACCGGCGATTTTGCAGAGTCGCTTTTGAAGCGCGATTTGGGCGTGAAGGATATGGGCTCGATCTTCCCCGGGCACGGCGGGATGCTGGATCGAATTGACTCGCTGCTTTTCTGTGCGCCCATGCTCTACGTACTATTTGCACTCGGGTTCGGAATTCTCTAGGGGAGCGATGAAGAAACAAAAGCAGGTTTTGCCAAAGGTCGAGCAGGGACCGCGTCCCTCGCTGACCTTCACTCAGCAACGCCACGGAAAACCAGCTCAGCACCTGGCCGATCTGTCGCGAGAAGAGCGCCGGTCTGTAGTACAAGACTTCGGCTTCCCGGCTTTTCGTGCCGATCAGCTATCAAAGCACTACTTCACGCATAACACGGTAGACCCTGCCGATATGACGGATCTTCCCGAGGCTCAGCGCGAGGAACTGTGCGAGCGTATGTTCCCGCGGTTGCTGACGAAAGTGAAGGATCAGTATGCCGACGGCGGCAATACGATCAAGACCTTATGGAAGCTTTACGACGGGGCAGTAGTCGAATCGGTACTGATGAAGTATCCCGATCGAGCAACGCTGTGTATCTCCTCGCAGGCCGGATGCGGTATGGCGTGCCCATTTTGTGCAACGGGACAGGCAGGTTTAACTCGCAACCTCACGACGGCGGAGATCATTGAGCAGCTCCGCGAGGCCCGCGTCACTGCGGCCTCGGGTGCACTGGGAGGCGAGGCGGTGCGTGTCACCAACGTCGTGTTCATGGGGATGGGTGAGCCGCTCGCGAACTACAAGGCCGTTGTAGGAGCACTGCGCAGAATGATCCTGCCGTCTCCCGAAGGTTTCGGAATGTCCGCGCGCAACGTCACCGTTTCTACGGTGGGGCTTGTTCCGGTCATCAACAAACTGGCAGACGAGGGTTTCCCCGTTACATTAGCCGTCTCCCTGCACGCGCCTGATGACGGCCTGCGAGATGACCTGATTCCGATCAATTCACGGTACAAGGTTACAGAGCTCCTGGATGCGGCACGTCGGTTTTTCGTCAAGACTGGCCGCCGCGTATCGATTGAGTATGCCCTCATTAAGGATATGAACGATCACGAGTGGCGCGCCGAGCTCTTGGCAGCCGAACTCAATTCGCGTGGCCGAGGCTGGGTGCACGTGAACCCAATCCCACTGAACCCCACTCCTGGAAGTATTTGGACCGCATCGACTCACCACGCAACAACCACGTTCGTGGATACACTTATCGATGCGGGGATTTCCACTACGGTCCGAGATACCCGCGGTTCAGATATTGACGGTGCGTGCGGCCAGCTCGCAGCGGAAGTTGTGGACAGGGACAACGTCTCACGACGCGCGGCGGAGGCTCAGGCAGCCGTGGAAGCGCGCATTAATGAACACCGGAATGAACCGGAAGATCTAGATCGTCAGCTCGCGGAGAAGTCCGCACAAAGCGTTGAAGGAGACAACTAGTGTCAGACACGTTTGCACGAGCCGGACGCTTTACGTCCGGTTACGACCCGGATCAGGTTGATGAGTTCCTGGAAAAGGCGCGAGCCGACTACACGAAAGCCGCCGAAGGGCTCGATACCGAATTTGACGAGAACTCGGTGCGCAGCGTGGCGTTTGACTGGGTACGCGATGGTTATCAGGCAGATCTTGTAGACGCCGCACTCGATAGGCTTGAGACCGCCTTCATTCGACGCCGTCGTGCCCGAACGATGCAGGAGGACGGCGAAGACAAGTGGCTGGACATGGCGTACGGGGATGCAAAGTCGCTGTACCCTCGCCTGCTACGCCCCGAAGGTGAACGCTTTGCCGACGCCGATGGTTCCGGTTACGACAAGGCGGAAGTTGACGAGTTTCTCGCTCGTATCGCCGCGTATTTCGATGGCGAAGGCAAGCTCTCATCGGCTGAAATACGTAGTGCCACGTTCGCCTCGGCGAAGAACGAGAACGCCTACGATGAGGCCGTCGTTGACGTCTACCTCGACAGAGCCGTCACGGTTCTGCTCTCGGTTGAGTAATGCGTAACGTCACCATTCTCGGGTCCACCGGCTCGATCGGGACCCAGGCGCTCGACGTCGTCGAAAAGAACCGTGACACGTACGTGGTCCGCGGGCTTGGAGCGGGCGGCGGAAATACTGACCTGCTCGCTCAGCAAGCCTACGACGAGTCTCGAGTTGGCCTCACGCCCGTCGTCGCTATCGCGGATGCTGATCGGCGCGCAGATTTCGAATCGGCGTGGTCCGCCATTGCGGGCTCGACGCCGATGCCGGAGCTTCTTCTTGGACCGACGGCGATGGAACAGCTCGCATCGCTCGCGCGAGGTACGTCCAACGAGTCCGATGTGGTCCTCAACGGAATTACCGGATCCGTTGGTTTGCGGCCAACGCTGGGGGCACTGCGTTCCGGCGCCACACTTGCCCTTGCAAATAAGGAATCACTGGTGGTCGGTGGTGCCCTCATTGCGGATGCAATGTCATGGCCGGGTCAGATCGTCCCCGTAGATTCTGAGCATTCGGCGATCGCGCAGGCTCTTCTCTCCGGACGCCACCGGAAGGGCCTCACGTCGCCGCAGGTTGACGGCACCACAGAGGTTCGCAGGATCATTCTCACCGCTTCGGGAGGTCCGTTCCGCGGATTCTCACGCGAGCAGCTTGCGAAGGTAACCCCGGCGCAGGCACTGGACCACCCAACGTGGAACATGGGTCCCGTGGTGACGATCAATTCATCGACGCTGATGAATAAAGGCCTCGAACTGATTGAGGCCGCCTATCTGTTTGATGTCGACCCGCAAGATATCGTCCCTGTGGTCCATCCCCAATCGATCATTCACTCCATGGTGGAGTTCAGCGATGGGTCAACGATCGCTCAGGCATCCCCACCGGATATGCGGTTACCCATCGCGCTAGGGCTGTCGTGGCCGAATCGACTTTCGGATGTCGCTACGCCATGTGCGTGGGATACACCCGCTACCTGGACGTTTGAGCCACTCGACCACGACGTCTTTCCAGCCCTGAACTTGGCGCGCCACGCGGTGTCTGCATCCGCGCTTCATCCCGCCGTTCTTAACGCGGCCAACGAGGAATGCGTTGAAGCATTCATGGCTGGTTCACTGAGCTACCTTGGGATCATCGATACGGTCGATGCCGTGCTTAGCGAGTTCGATGCCGGATCAGATGTGGACCTTGACGCTGTTCTCGGTGCGGAAGATTGGGCGCGTGCTCGAGCCCACGAGGTGATGAAGTAACCGTGTCGAGTCTGCCCGGAATCTTACTGTTCATTCTCGGCCTGCTCATATCGGTGGCGATACATGAGCTCGGGCACCTCATTCCTGCGAAAAAGTTTGGCGTGAAAGTCTCGCAGTATTTCGTGGGATTTGGCCGAACTCTATGGTCTCGTCAGTACCGCGGAACCGAATACGGAATCAAAGCGCTTCCCCTTGGCGGCTACGTGTCGATTGCTGGCATGCTCGCTCCGGCACGCCCGGGAACTAAGACACACAAGCCTGACGGCAGCCTCACCACGGCCCAAGAAGCCCGTCTCATGTCCGCCGAAGAGCTGGAACCGGGACAGGAAGATCAAGCCTTCTGGCGCCTGTCGGCACGAAAAAAGCTCGTGGTCATGTTCGGTGGCCCGCTCACGAACTTCATCCTCGCGGGATTGTGTCTCGCAGTGGTGATGTCAGGAATCGGGATGCCGAGCTACACCAACGGCGTGGGCATTATCAGCGAATGCGTTGCCTCCGATGAGCCCTGCGGAACAGATAATCCACCCGCACCGGGCGCGCAGTCCGAACTGGAAGAGGGCGACGTCATCCTCTCGTGGGGAGGCGTGCCGGTCTCAACGTGGCCCGAAGTCCAAGAGGCCATTGCCGCCGGAAGCGCGGAGCCCACCACCGTCGTCGTCGAGCGGGACGGGCGCCAACTGGACGTGACGGTTACTCCGATTTTGACCGAACGCCCCATGATTCGAGACGGAGAAATCGTCCTTGACGACGCCGGAAACCCGCGCACCGAACCCAAGCCGTTCGTTGGTATTTCGCCAGCTATTGAGCGCGAGCGAGTTTCACTTCTTGAGGTTCCCGCTGCAACCGTAAATTTGGCAAAGGCGACCGCGGGTATTGTGGTCCGACTTCCGGTCCACCTCTGGAATACTGCCTCTGATTTGGTCACGGGTACGCCCCGTGATGCGACGGGCGTGGTAGGAATCGTGGGTATTGCGGACCTTGCCGGTAGCGTGAGCGCCTCCGAATCGGAGCAGTACACGCTGGTTGACCGCGCGTCGGACCTCCTCATGATTCTCGGTTCATTGAATATGTCACTTTTCATATTCAATATGCTTCCGCTGCTACCGCTGGATGGCGGCCATATTCTTGGCGCGCTGATCGAAGGCAGCCGACGACATCTCGCTAAGTGGCGCGGTAAGCCCGATCCGGGACCGTTTGACACGGCGCGGCTACTGCCACTGAGCCAGGGCGTGATCGTCTTCTTCATTTTCATGACGCTTTTACTGGTCATTGCCGATATCGTCAATCCCGCGTTCTAGTGCTACGTCGATGGCGTACACACTGCCACGCGAGTGAAAAGGTGGAATAATTAAACCCGTGAGTGAACCAATTGCCCTAGGAATGCCGTCCATCAAGGAAGAGCTACCCGTACTGTCCCCGCGTAAGAAGACTCGCCAGATTCAGGTGGGAGACGTCAAGGTGGGCGGAGACGCCCCCGTGTCGGTCCAGTCCATGACCACAACCAAGACGTGGGATATCGGGGCGACTCTCCAGCAAATCGCGGAGCTGACCGCGACGGGTTGCGATATCGTGCGCGTGGCTTGCCCCACCGATAAGGATGCGGACGCGCTTCCAATCATCGCCCAGCAATCAACGATTCCCGTTGTTGCCGATATTCATTTCCAGCCACGCTATGTGTTTGCGGCTATCGAGGCCGGCTGTGGTGTGCGCGTGAACCCGGGCAATATCAAGAAGTTTGACGATCGCATTCCAGAGATTGCAGCCGCTGCAAACGCTAACGCGACCGCGATGCGAATCGGAATCAATGCTGGTTCTCTAGACCCGCGCCTCCTGCAGAAGTACGGCAAGGCCACACCGGAGGCCCTCGTCGAGTCTGCCGTTAATGAAGCTCGTCTCTTTGAGGAGGCTGGCTTCTACGATTTCGCGATCTCCGTGAAGCACCACGACCCCGTCGTTATGGTGCGGGCTTACGAGTTGTTGTCCCAGGCCGGTGACTGGCCACTTCACCTCGGTGTCACCGAAGCCGGACCGCAGTTCCAGGGAACAATTAAGTCGGCCGTTGCTTTTGGTGCGCTTTTGTCCCAGGGTATCGGCGATACGATTCGCGTCTCGCTTTCGGCTCCTCCCGTTGAGGAAGTCAAGGTGGGTGAGGAGATTTTGCGCTCGCTCAACCTTCGGGAAAAGAAGCTGGAAATTGTCTCGTGCCCGTCGTGTGGACGAGCTCAGGTAGACGTCTACGAGCTTGCCAACAACGTGACCGAGGGGTTGAAGGACATCACCTTCCCGCTCCGTGTAGCCGTTATGGGCTGTGTTGTGAACGGGCCGGGTGAAGCACGCGAGGCAGATCTCGGCGTCGCGTCTGGAAATGGCAAGGGTCAAATCTTCGTTCGCGGTGAAGTCGTTGAAACTGTTCCAGAGGATCAGATCGTGGAGACACTTATTGCCCGCGCGCGAATTGTTGCGGAAGAACTCGGACTTGCCGAGGATCCCAATTCGTCCCCAGAAGTGATCGTCTGACATGCGCTGGGCGCTCCGCCGAAACGAACGACTTCGGCGGCTGCACAGCATCGATAAGGCTCGTGCGCTTCGGCTTCTCGAACAAGACCCGGTGGGGTCGATTCTCGTGCGTAGCCCTATCGAGCAAGGCATTCCGCGTCCCTCACACGCGCTCGGACTTTACGACGACGCCGGAGGGCTTTCTGCCGTGTGTTGGAACGGCGCGAATATCGTCCCGTGGGGATTTTCAGACGAGGGGCTCGACCTCCTCGCCGAGTATTTGACCAGCCACGAGCGGATTAGCAACTCGATCGTTGGACGAGCGGATCAGGTGTTGCCGCTGTGGGAGCGTGTTCAGTCTGACTTCCCAACGCCACGGGAGGTTCGCGCTCGCCAGCTATCAATGGTTTATCACGGAGATCCCGCGGTTGAGGGGGATCCTCGCGTGAGGCCGGCGCAATTGGGCGAGGGCGGTATCGTGGTTCCGGCGTCGGTGGCGATGTTCACCGAGGAGGTTGGGTATGACCCCACCGTCTATGGATCCGGATATGCTCAGCGAGCACATCAACTCGTACGTCAGGGACACACTTTTGTGCGGGTTGGTGAGGATCTTCAAGGCAAGCTCCGCGTTGAGTTTAAAGCCGATGTAGGAGCTCTATCTGGGGGCGTTGCCCAAATTCAGGGTGTGTGGACTGCGCCAGACCTTCGCGGCCAGGGTATCGCAAGCGCCGCCATGGTGACCGTCGCTGAACTTGTACGCAAATCCATTGCTCCCACCGTTTCGCTCTATGTTAACGACTTCAACCATGGTGCCGTGCGCGCGTATGAGAAGGCTGGATTCGCCATCGAGGGAGAATACTCGACGATTCTTTTCTAAGAATTCACAAGTTCTTCTATGTGTTGGCACGCTGGAGCCGGACGCGCGAAGCACAGTGTGGCGAGTGCGATGGGTTTTCTAGCGATCGAGTGCGGTGGAATGCTACACCCGCGCTACACTAGTTCTGTGCTAAAGATGTCTGAACTATTTGTCCGTACCCTCCGCGAAGATCCCGCCGATGCCGAGGTTGCTTCACATAAGCTCCTCGTGAGAGCCGGATATATCCGTCGTGCCGCTCCGGGTATCTATACTTGGCTGCCGTTGGGGCTGAAGGTGCTTCGCAAGGTGGAGCAGATTGTCCGTGAAGAAATGGATGCTGCGGGTGCCCAAGAAATGCTTTTCCCCGCGCTGCTTCCGCGCGAGCCCTACGAGGCCACGGGCCGCTGGGATGACTACGGCCCGAACCTTTTCCGCCTGCAAGATCGCCGCGAGAATGACTACCTTCTCGCCCCCACGCACGAGGAAATGTTTACGCTTGCGGTTAAGGATCTCTATTCGTCATACAAAGACTTGCCGCTGACGATCTACCAGATCCAGCACAAGTACCGCGACGAGGCACGTCCGCGCGCGGGCCTCATCCGCACGCGCGAGTTTCTTATGAAGGACGCCTACTCCTTTGATGTGGACGACGACGGGCTCAATTCGTCCTACGACAACATGCGGCGCGCGTACCAAGCCGTCTTCACGCGCCTTGGACTTCCATTCGTTATTTGCGCCGCGACATCGGGCGCCATGGGTGGCTCGCGCTCCGAGGAATTCCTTTTCCCCTGTGCCATTGGCGAAGATACTTTCGTTAAGTCCGCTGGTGGATATGCGGCAAACACGGAAGCCGTGACGACGCCCCCGTTGGACGACGTCGATTTCACCGACGTGCCGGAACCCGAGACCGTCTTGACCCCTGATGCAACCACGATCGAGACGTTGCTTCAGGTGTCCAACGATCTGCGTCCGCGTGAAGATCGTCCGTGGGAGGCAGCAGACACGCTGAAGAACGTCGTCATCGCTCTCGTTCATCCGGACGGTAGCCGAGAGACCGTCGTCGTGGCGGTTCCTGGAGACCGCGACGTCGATCTCAAGCGCGTCGAAGCCAGCCTGGCTCCGGCCGAAGTTGAAGTTGCAACACCCGAAGATCTAAAGAAGCATCC
The DNA here is from genome assembly GCA_964403015.1 of uncultured Arcanobacterium sp. Lineage (GTDB taxonomy): Bacteria > Actinomycetota > Actinomycetes > Actinomycetales > Actinomycetaceae > CAYOEJ01. Next base: position 2,431 of record CAYOEJ010000049.1, on the reverse strand, counting down.
GGAGCTTGTAGCCGGCTACATCGGTCCTCAGGTTATTGGGCCTAATTCGCCGAACCGAGTTACGAACGAAGACGGCGAAATTTCTGGTTCGGTGCGCTACTTTGTGGATCCCCACATCGCCCGCGGATCAAGCTGGGTTACCGGTGCCAACGAGAAGAACCACCACGTGTTCAACCTCGTCTACGGCCGAGATTTCGAGGCTGATGCCACGATCGAAGCCGCCGAGGTCCGCGCCGGTGATGCTGCGCCAGACGGTTCCGGAGAGCTCACAATTGAGCGAGGAATCGAGATCGGCCACATCTTCCAGCTGGGTCGGAAGTATGCGGAGGCACTCGACCTGAAGGTTCTAGATCAGAATGGCAAATCTGCCGTTGTGACCATGGGCTCGTACGGTATCGGTGTTTCACGCGTGATGGCGGCGCTCGCCGAACTGAACTGCGACGATAAGGGGCTTGTCTGGCCCGCCTCGATCGCACCTGCCCAGGTGCACGTCCTTGCCACCGGCAAGGAAGACGAGGTGTTTGCTACGGCCGAGGAGATTGTTGCGGAGCTTGAAGGTCAGGGCCGCGAGGTTCTCTACGACGATCGACGCAAGGTGTCTGCAGGCGTGAAGTTTGCCGACTACGAGCTGCTGGGCATGCCGTACGCGATCGTGGTTGGTCGGGGTCTGAAGAACGGTGTCGTTGAAGTTCGCGATCGCCGCGCCGGAACGTCTGTTGAGGTTCCGGTCAACGAGGCTGTGGCGACGTTCAACTCCCTGCTGGGAGCATAGCGCCGTTACTGGTTTAAGGATTAAAGGCTGAAAGGCCATTGACCCGGTTATGGGTCAGTCGGCTGACCTCGTCACGGGCCAGTCGGCGAAGCATCGTCTGCTAGCAGATCGGCTTCGTTAATCCCCGGGAACGCTCCGAAAGCCGGCGCGTCTTCGTATTCGGTTAGCGAGCACAGGTAGTTCACGATGGCTGCCTGCTGCTCGCTATTTGCGTGGGTGGACAAAAAGACGAACTGTTGTGCGATGAGATGGTAGGCAGCACTCACATTCTCGCCGGAGATGGGAGCGTTGACCATCGCCGGCCGGGTATCCGGCGCTCCGGCGTCAATGAACTCTTCGATGAGCGTGGCAACGTTTTCGGCGCGCTCGATCTCGAGATCGCGTGCGCCTACCTCCAGTGTGGCTGCGTGGGACTCGAGCCACTGGCGGGCAGTTTCAAAGCGTTTGACGCTAACACCATCGCCTCCCAAGGACCCGAGAATCTCGAAGTCAGGCGCACCGCATTGGTACTCCAGACCGTGCTGCGAGGCGATGGCACGTGCGTCAAGAGTTGCCGCGATGGCGATGGAGGTGGCGAGGGAGCGGTCGAGTTTGGTTGAACCGTCGACCAGGGTGTTCGACAGTTCATCGAGCTCGCTGATAAGCCCTTGGGGAGTGCGATCGGACGCGGTGGTGGCAACAGGGGGATTTGTATATCCGCTTGGTGCACCGGCTGGCCAAGGCACCCAGATGTCTCCGAACGCATCACTCCATGCTGAGGCGTGTGAGGCCGCTTGTTGCGCAGAAGCGTCGTCGGCGCCCAGGTCGTTTCCAAGCTCCGCGATGCGCACCGCGCTTTCCGCGAGATCCTGACGCTCGACTTCAGCTGGGGAGGCCGGGGGAGGCGCCACATCCTGATTGTCCAGTCGCGTGCCCATGACAACCATGACAAGGGCGAAGAGACCAACGGCAAGGATCAAAAATCCCAGAAAGGTCAATGTGGAACCAAGCCCACGTTTTGAAGCAGAGGGTGTGGAAGTTTCGGCCATACGAATATGGTGCCATAGCATCTCTTCGCGGCCGGACATATAAATCACTTTCGCCGGTCGTGACACAAAGTTGGCTACGCGGGTAGGCTTGTCCCCATGTCAAATGAAAAGAAGAACGCCGATCTGGCCGCTTTATTAGCGCCGGTGGTTGAAGAGGCAGGCCTCTATCTCGAGGACGTACGCCTCGTGAGTGCGGGTAAACATACATCGTGTCGAGTTACGGTGGATCTCCCCGGTGGTCCTGGCGGCGTCGATTCAACTCAGCTGACCGACGTCTCGCGTGCAATTTCCGCAACGCTTGACGAGTCCGATCCAATTTCTTCCGCTTATACACTCGAGGTTTCCACCCCTGGGGCGGATCGCAAGATGACCGAACCCCGTCACTTTTCCCGAGCAGCTGGGCGTCTCGTGGCGATTACTCTTAACGATGGTGACAAAGTAACCGGACGCGTCGCGCAGACCACCGATACCGGCGTCGTCCTTGATTCCTCGGATGCCGAGGTCGAATTTGACCACATCAAAAAAGCCCACGTGGTTGTAGAACTTAAGAAGATGGACGGAGACAACTGATGGACATCTCGCTCAATGAACTCCGGATCGTAGAGTCCGAATTGGGAGTCGACCTCAACGT
>CAYOEJ010000048.1:0-10407 GCA_964403015.1 uncultured Arcanobacterium sp. | reverse complement strand
CGATCACGCCCGTTGCGACGGGCGGCGTCACGTCCGTGAATATTCCTGCGAGGCAAAGGACAACTGAATAAAAAGTAGCGGGTCGAAGAATTTTCGACCCGCTACTTTTTACCTCAAGCAGTTTATGGGTGAGTGCGTGAGGTCCGACCCGTTCAGGAGTCTATGACCCAGGCGTTGTGGCCTAAGAGTCTATGCCCTGGGCGTTGTGGCCCAGGAGTTGTTCATCATCCGAAGCGACCAGAGACGTAATCCTCGGTCTCCTTCTTCTCCGGGTTAGAGAAGATCTTCTCGGTGTCGTCGTATTCCACGAGGTGACCTGGCTTGCCGGTCCCCTCGATATTGAAGAAGCCGGTCTTTTGCGAGACGCGAGCAGCCTGCTGCATATTGTGCGTCACGATCACGATCGTGTAGTCCTTTTGCAGATCCTGCATGAGGTCCTCGATCGCGAGCGTCGAAATGGGGTCAAGTGCTGAACACGGCTCATCCATGAGGAGAACCTCGGGCTTGACCGCAATGGCACGCGCGATACACAAGCGCTGCTGCTGACCACCGGAAAGCGACGAGCCCGGACGATCAAGACGATCCTTGACCTCTTCCCACAGGTTTGCGCCACGGAGGGACTCTTCTACAATCTCCTCAGCGCGCTTGGCGGGAAGCTTGCGGTTGTTGAGCTTCATACCGGCAAGGACGTTGTCCGCAATCGACATCGTCGGGAACGGGTTTGGACGCTGGAACACCATGCCCACGTGCTGGCGAACCTGAACCGGATCCACACCTTCGGCATAAATATCTTCGCCGTCGATCACCACGGATCCATCGCAGTATGCACCCTGGATAACCTCGTGCATGCGGTTGAGCGAGCGCAAGAAGGTGGACTTTCCACAGCCCGACGGGCCAATCAGCGCGGTGATAGAACGCGCGTCAATATCGACGTTGACGTTCTCTACGGCAAGAAAATCACCGTAGTAAATATTGAGATCTCGTACGTTAATGCCTTCTGACACGTGCGATTCCTTTCGTGGGACCCTCGCTCCTATGGTAGGCGAGGAAGCTTTATCTAACGACGACGGCGGGCTAGGTTTAGACCAGTCACTCGCCCTTGGGAGCGAATCGCTTTGCGATCCAGCGTGCAAAGAGGTTCAGGATCAAAACGATGAGAATAAGCAACAGTGCGCCGGCCCAAGCCGTATCCTGGTTGCCTCTCGTGTACTCGTTGTAGACGTAGACGGGCAGGGTAAGCATCTGCCCATCAAACATGTTGGAGTTATAGACATCCGTGGTTCCCGCTGTAATCAGCAGTGGGGCGGATTCACCGATAACTCGCGCAACCGCAATGACGATGCCTGAAATAATGCCTGAGACCGACGTGCGGAGCACAACCTTCACGATCGTCCCCGCCTTGGTCACACCAAGCGCGTAGGACGCTTCGCGTAACTCGTTAGGAACAAGACGCAGCATTTCTTCGGTGTTGCGCACGACGATCGGCGTCATCAAAACAACGAGTGCGACAGCACCCATAAAGCCATTCTTGAACTGGGTCTGGCCAAACAGTGCAAGGTTGATCATCGGGATCATCGCGGCTGCGAACAGACCCGCAACGATGGACGGGATGCCCGTCATGATGTCTACGAGGAAGGTGATGACGCGGGCGAACTTCCCCTTGCCATATTCCACAAGGTAGACGGCGGTCATGACGCCCAGTGGAATCGCGATGAATGCGGTGACCCCGGTAATCATGAGCGTGCCGACGATCGCGTGGCCCGCGCCCGTGATCACGTCAGGGTTGGACGATCCGAACGTGGTATGCGTGAAGTAACCGGCAGCCGACATCCGCTCCCAGCCGTTTACTGCCACGGTGAAAAGCAACGAAAGCAGCGGGATAACGGCCATGACGAACGCGCCGATGATGACCGACGTCGCCAAGCGATCTGCGCCGTAACGGCGTCCTTCGTAGGCGTACCCGGCGATGCCGTTAACGATAAGGAAGATGCTTACGCCAACCACGCCGGCAGCGATGTAGCTGGGCTCGTCGCCGCGGAAAACGAAGAGTGCCGCACCGATGGCCAAGCCGATCGCCAAGACGACCCAGACAAACCACTTGGGAAGGTGGCGCTGGCGGTTCTTTGTGATGAGCGAGACGGGAGCCTTTTCAGAGATGGAGGTACTCATGCGTTTGCTCCTGAGAATTCGGCGTAGCGGGCAACAATCGCGCGGGCGATGAAGTTAACCACGAACGTGATGACGAACAGAGTCAGACCCAGAGCAATGAGGAAGTCTGAGGAAAGTCCAGACGCCTCCGGGAATCGCAGTGCAATCTGGGAGGCAATCGTTGAATGCTGGCCGGGCTGCATCAGCTTGAAATTAATCATCAATCCCGGCGAGAGGACCATGAGGAGCGCCATCGTTTCACCGAGCGCACGTCCCAGACCGAGCATGGACGCGGAGACGATACCGGAACGGCCGTGTGGGAGTACCACCATCTTGATCATTTCCCAGCGGGTCGCGCCGAGTGCCAAGGAGGCCTCTTCCTGCAGACGCGGAGTCTGGAGGAAGACCTCACGGCACAGCGAGGTGATAATCGGAAGGATCATGATGGCGAGAATAATTCCGCCCATCAAAATGTTACGGCCAGGAGGCGTGAACGCGGCAGCGTCGGGCTGAATTGGCCACCATTCAAAGTTCTGTGCCAGCTGCGTAAAGCCCGGCAGTCCGCCGGACCACACGCGCTCGCCGTCAACCATCTCGTAGGTTCCGGCGAGGAACTCAAAGAGTGGCGTGAGCCGGTCTGAGAACCATTCGAATACCGGCCGCATGATGGGCTCGAGAGTCCACATGCCCCACAGGCCGAATACGACGGATGGGATCGCGGCCAGCAGATCGATGATGTAACCGAACGTCGACGAGAGGCGACGCGGCGAATAGTGAGAAATAAACAGTGCAATCGCGATAGCGAATGGCACCGCGATGATGAGCGCAATAATTGAGGCGAGCAGTGTGCCAAAGACCGCGGCGGCAGCGAACTCCCAGAAGTTCATGCCGCGGGTGAAGCTCACCTGATCCACGATTTCGTCGTTCGGCGTCAGGAGCGCGTTCTGCGAGGAAAGCATGAGGAAGATTGCCACTGCAGAAAGCAGTGCGAGAATCAAGAATCCTGCGCTATTAGCGACGTAGCGGAAGGTGCGGTCACCGTGGTGGGATCCACCGGAGGTGGGGTTCCACGACGACGGGTCCTTTGATTCGACAACCCGGCCGGCACGAGGATCGCGGCCGTCGCCCGAGCCTGCGCCCTGGTCCGCATCGGTCGTGGGCTCGACCTCGGTGGCAGTGCTTGCCTCGTTAGCGCGGGCACTGTGAACCCCGGTCACCCGCGTTGCATTGTCTTGGACAATGTCATCTGGGCGCGGTTCGGATGTGCCGTTGTACTGGTCCTGTGGCACTGTCTAGCTCCGATCGTTCTTTTCACACCCGCGCGGGCCAACCGGTTGGTTGGCCCGCGTGAGCATCATGTATGTGCAGGTCAGTTGGTCTGAATCTGCTCGATAGCGGCCATTGCGCTCTCGCGAAGCGTGTCCGAGATAGGTGCGTTACCACCGTTGGCGTCGGCAGCGGCCTGCTGACCATCTTCCGAAGCCATGTACTCGAAGAACGCCTTCACATTAACAGCCGTGTCAGCATCCTCGTACTGGGTGCAAGCAACGAGGTAGGAGATCATGACCACTGGGTATGCGCCCTCGATGGAGCCGTCGCGCTTGAGCTCAACAGTCAGGCGGCGCTCCGTGGCATCTTCGGTCGGCTCAGAGCCGTCCACAATTGCAGCAGCAGCTTCGGGCGAGTACTCGAGGAACTCGTCGCCAACCTCAACCGCAACGGTGCCGAGCTCGCCAATCTGCGAAGCATCGGCGTAGGTCACTGCGCCAGGCGTGGACTGAACAAGGTTGACAACGCCGGAGGTCTTCTCAGCCGACTGGGTGCCGGTGCGTGGCCATGTGTCCGAAGCCTCGTAGCCCCAAGCGTCGCCCGCGGCCTCAATGAGGTACTGCTGAAAGTTCTCGGTGGTGCCGGAGTCGTCTGCGCGGTTCACCGGAATGATGTCGAGGTCTGGAAGCTCCACACCTTCGTTGAGATCCGCGATTGCCGGATCGTTCCACTTTGTGATCTGGCCGTCGAAGACCTGAGCGATGACCTCTGCGGTCATGTTGAGGTTATCGATACCTTCGAGGTTGAACGCAATAGCGATCGGCGAAATGTAGAGCGGAAGCTCGAGTGGCTCTTGATCCATGCAACGAGCCGTTGCGTCGGTGACTTCCTGCTCATCAAGAATCGAGTCTGTGCCAATGTAGGCGACCTCGCCAGCAATGAACTGCTCGCGACCCGTTCCGGAACCGGTCGGGTCGTAGTTGACTGTCACACCGGTGTCGGCGCCGAAGTTATCGCGCCATGCCTGCTGGGCGTTGACCTGGGAGGACGCGCCAGAGCCATTGATGGTGCCACCACCGGAGCCGTTGCCATCCGTTTCAGTGGTGCCGTTGGTTCCATTGGTCTCGGTGTCGTCAGTATCTGAGGAGCAAGCCGAAAGGGCAAGTGTAAGTGCGGAAACTGCCGCGATGCCGGCGAACCCACGATTGATCTTCACTGTCATTCCATCCTTTTCGAATGTGGAGTGCGGAGGGAAATCCCTCGTCCATCGACAACGCTAAAGATCGAAACTGTCCATTGAGGGCACGCTAGGTTAACAGTTGGTGAACTCGCCTGTAAGTTGTTTCACACTTGCCGGGATTCAAAGAAAAGCGTGCGTTTTGTAGGCCTATGGGCTCGCTAATCAATCGCCGGCCGGGTCTTTTCGAAGGCAACAACCGTTGGCGCTTTCCCGTGTCGGTTAGCGACGTGAGCCACGATGATCTCCCCCGTTTTCAGCCACGGATCTGACTTCGGGATCTGCCTCATGATCGCATGCGGCGTGAACTCGGCAAGTGCGTCCATTACCGTGGGCAGGGTTGGTCGGTGCAGGCACAGCGCAGTCGCATGCTGTTCCTTACGGAGCAAGTCCTTGACGTAGCGAGCCACCTTTTTCGGCGCTTTTTTGTGAGCATGTTCGGTCAGTTCGGGTAGCTCTTGGATCTCCGTGCCCACCGCCTTCGCATAGGGCTTGACCGTATCCATACAGCGCTTCCATGGCGACGACGCAACTTTATCCACGCCGTACGCCCCAAGTTCCGGGACCAGCATGTCTGCGCGATCAAGGCCAGTCGACGTGAGCGGACGCGTCTCCTCACTCCCCTTACCGTTCTTCCACGCAGAGCGCTTCTGCGCGCGGGTATGGCGAACCAATATCAGCGGCGTCGTGACAAGCTTGTCATCCGACCACAGGTCGCGCATGCGTCCCAGAAGGTCGCGATCGTCGTCGTTCGTCACCATCGCCTTAGCCTGCTTCACCGGTACCCAGCGCACCTCGTCGATTTCACTCTTGGGCGCGGGCTTGACCTTGGGACGACGCCGGACTACCTGATTGTCCGGGTCCGCTTCGGTTGCGAGCCAGTAACGGACCTCTTTCCAATTACCGTCTGGCGTTTCGTAGTGGCACCTGCCAAGCGGGACTCCGAGCACGATATCCGCACCCGTTTCCTCTTTGATTTCGCGCACGCAACACTGGCGAAGCGTCTCACCGTTCTTAAGCTTGCCCTTGGGAAATGACCAATCCTCCCAACGCGGGCGATGGACGAGGAGCACCTCAACCTTGCGCCCATTACGGCGCCATACGACTGCTCCGGCCGCGCGGATATCTACCGACCTGCTCTTACCCACAACTATTCCCGTACCTCGTCGGTTACTTACCTCGGACGCGAGAACGTGCTCGCTTCATGAGGAGATCTTGAATGTGAGCGAGCGGTTCGCCATTCTCGTTGGTGTCGTGGTGAACCCACCCGTCGGCCTCAAGATGCCACGACTGAGTATCATCCGAGGTGGCAACCTCAACGAGATCAACAAGGTGGCGGATCTGCTCAGGCTCCACGATGCGAATAAGCGCCTCGATGCGGCGATCAAGGTTGCGGTGCATGAGGTCCGCAGAGCCAATCCACACTTCGTTATCGTCGTCGTTACAAAACGCGTAGATACGCGAATGCTCAAGGAAGCGACCAAGGATCGAACGCACGCGAATATTCTCGGATAGTCCCGGGATTCCGGCGCGCATGCAGCAGATGCCTCGTACCTGGATATCCACTTGGACGCCCGCCTGAGAGGCGCGGTACAACGCGTCGATGGTGGCTTCGTCCACCAGCGAGTTCGTCTTGAACCTAATCCATGCGTTCTTGCCAGCCTTTTGGTTGGCAATCTCGCGCTCGATTCGTTCGATAAGTCCCGCGCGAATACCCGTTGGCGCAACCATGAGGCGGTGGAACTTTGCCTTTGGCGCGTAACCAGAGAGCTGGTTGAACAGGCGCGTGAGGTCCTGGCCCACATCGCGGTCGGAGGTAAGCAGACCAAGGTCTTCGTATCCGCGGGCGGTCTTCGGGTTGTAGTTGCCCGTTCCCACGTGGCAGTAGCGACGCAGTCCGTCTTCTTCTTGGCGAACGACCAGGCAGAGCTTGCAGTGAGTCTTCAAACCCACGATGCCGTACACCACGTGCACGCCGGCTTCCTCAAGCTTGCGGGCCCACTCGATGTTGTTCTGCTCATCGAAGCGCGCCTTGATCTCGACCACGGCGAGCACCTGTTTGCCCGCGTATGCCGCTTGGATGAGCGCGTCCACGATCGGTGAATCACCCGATGTGCGATAGAGCGTCTGCTTGATAGCCAACACCTTGGGATCCGCAGCGGCCTGCCGGATGAACGACTGGACCGACGTGGAGAAGGAGTCGTAGGGGTGGTGCAGGAGAATTTCCTGGCGCCTGATCTTCGCAAACAAATCCTGTTCGCTGGAGGTCTCCACTTCCGTCAGACCGCTCGCCGTCACCGGCACAAACTTCTTGTACTTCAGGTGGGGGCGGTCAAGATCATGAATCACGTTCAGCCCGGTGAGGTCAAGGGGCGTGGGCAAACGCAGCACGTCCTCGTCTCGCACACCTAGCTCGCGAACGAGAAGCGAGAGAACGTGATCCGAAATGTCATCTGCCACCTCGAGGCGAACAGCCGGACCAAAACGCCGACGCAAAAGCTCCTTCTCCAACGCCTTCAGGAGGTTTTCGGCGTCGTCCTCTTCCACTTCGAGATCCTCGTTGCGAGTAACGCGGAACGTGGCGTGCTCAATCACTTCCATGCCAGGGAAGAGGGTGTCCAGGTGCGCGCCCATGATCTCTTCGAGAGGTACGTAGGCGGTCTGTCCGGTCTCGTCGGAAGGAACGTCCTCAGGACGGTAGGGGCGACCTTCAGAATCAACGGCGATGAAGCGTGGAAGCAACGGCGGCACCTTCACGCGAGCAAAGAGATCCTTGCCCGTGTGCGGGTTACGAACAATCACGGCCAAGTTAAGGGAAAGGCCAGAAATATAGGGGAAGGGGTGAGCCGGGTCCACGGCGAGCGGCGTAAGGACCGGGAAAATCTGCTTGCGGTAGAACTTGCGCAGTCGCTCTTTCGCCTCTTCACCAAGCTCGTGCCAGTGCTGGATGATGATGCCCTCGTCGGCGAGTTTGGGCTGGACGTCGTCGCGGAAAACACGCGCGTGACGCTCCATGAGCTCCTTCGTGCGCACCGTAATGCCGTCAAGGACCTGACGCGGGGAAAGCCCGGAGGCCTTTGTGACCGCCATTCCTGTGGCGATACGACGCTTGAGACCAGCGACACGAACCATGTAGAACTCGTCGAGGTTCGACGCAAAAATCGCAAGGAACCACGCGCGCTCAAGGATGGGAAGATCCTGATCCTCGGCCTGTTCAAGCACGCGCTCATTGAATGCGAGCCAAGATAGCTCTCGATCTGCGAAACGCCCCTCGGGCAGCTGCGACTCCTCGGGATGCTTCTGCGCTGCAATCACAGCTTCGCGCGCCTCGGCTGCCTCTTCTACCAGCGTGTGCGTGGAAACCAACGTGCCCAGCCGAACACGCGCCTGTTCGCGAGCGCGATCGGTCATGACGTCGTCGGCATCACGAACAAAACCGTTCTCGTCAGGCTGTTCTTCGGCAGCGAGCGGGAGATGCTCGTCATGGACGTTCTCTCCACCAAGTCCGGCCAGCTGGGGGCTTTCGGTAGTTTCCTTCTTCATACCTCAAATATTGTCAGACTTTGACTCGTTTGTGCATGGCAATCCATAGGCGGTATGGGTTTCGGTCACTCGGAATCCTGCACGACTATAAGCCCTTACGGCCGGCTCGTTGTCAGAATCAACATAGAGGATGGCGCGTGAATAACCGTGGGCACGCATGATCTTCAACATCGCCTTTGACAGCGCGCCACCCAGCCCCTTGCCTTGAATCATTGGCGACACACCGAGGGAGTAAAGCTCAACCGTGGTGCCATTGACCGGCTTCATCCATAGAAACGCCTGTGGAGCCGTACCGTTAGATCCGTTCTGCCGGGCGAAGGCGGCAGAGAAATCGCCATCGGAATCAATGACGTCGGGGTGGGATCCCACGTCCGACCGGACCAAATACAGGAGGCCCGGATCAAACCAGTCTTGGTCGAAGCGTTGACGGAAGTCGGTGGCCGTGAGTTTGCCCTGCTCCGGATGCCCCTCGAAGGAGGTGGCATTCAGCTCGACTAGAGCATCAAGGTCCTTATCTACGTTGATGGGCTTGATGTTCCAGCCCTCGATCTCGTGCTCAAAGTCGCGATCCTGCGCAACACCCACGAGCGGACGCTCCATCACGAGCAGGCCTCGCGCTTCGTTCAATCCCATCTGTGTTGTGAGCGTCTGGGCTGCGGGCAACGTTCCATGCGCCCAAGCCGTGAAATCCTGATGGCCCTCTTCGCAAAGGAAGTCGCGCATCGCGGTAAGAAGCTGAGTTCCATAACCACGACGACGGTGGTCGGGATCGACGGCCAGCTCCACCGATCTATTGCGAAGGTCTGCCGCCGCTAGGCCAACGAGGGATTCGTCGTCGTCCAAAAGATACACGTAGAGCGACGTACCGGCCGTACGGAAATTTAGGGTCGTTTGTTCGTCGAAAGCAGCGAAACCGTCTGTCTCTTTCACGCGATCGGCAAGCGCGTCTACGCGAGTTGCCAGATCGTCATCGAGATCGTGCGCGCGATGAAGGTGGATACTCATGCATCCAAGGTACCGCTAAACGTCAGCAGACGACGGCAGGTGTGCCCACCGTCGTCCGCCCGTGTCAAACTGCCGAGAGTCGGATAGAAGTAGCTCGTCGCTTGGCTGGAGGTCGCGCGCCATGCGGCTAGAAGTCGCGCGGTTCGGCCAGTCGCGTGCGATTGTGAGCTACCGATGCGGGCAATCAAGCCCCACTCGCCACCCGTACCCCGCCAAGAGTCACTGCAGCGTCCCTGCAACCAACGCCTCGCCTGCCGCCCGGAAATCTTCTGAGGTACGAATCATTGCGGTATCGCGGCGCGTCACTTCTGTGGCAAGGGGATGATCTTCGTCGTTGATCCAGACTGGGGCGACCGAACCAAGGAAATCGGTCAAACGAGCTGAGGACCGCAGGACTTCGGCGAAGTCGCCTTGGAAATTCCCCTCGAAAACCTCATCCCAAAGTCCACGCACCTCGTCGGGATCCCGGACGAGATCGAGTTTGTCGGGCTGGTCATCGAGCGCACCCTTTGCGGCTTCGAATCGCATTTTGACGTCCTCGGGATAGCGGCGGATCCATTCCCGCAATAGGTATCCGCGCCAAAGTATTCCCGGCAGCGACCCCTCCGGTGAACGGACCCAGGTCTCGGCAAGGACGTCGATGCCCTCGCTCTCGATGAGTGTTAGCACGCGTTCTTTGACCTCGGGATCCTCGCGGTGCTGGCCTTCGAGTGGCACCACTGCTTGGGCGGAGGTGTGGGCAAGGTCAGAATTCACTGCCGTGTCAATCTCACCTTCAATAAGTTCCACCTGTTCCGGCTTTAATTGTGCTGGTCGGCGGGGTTGCTTCGCGTTCATGTCGCGCCTCCTTCGTTTTCCCTATTCTCTCGCATTTGCGGCTCAAGCTGGGCATATTCACGCAAAGTGCTTGGCGCGAAGAGTTGATGGTGGGAGTGCGCGAGAGGAGGTGGCCTGTCGCAGGAGGGGCACAGCAGTGGCACAGGAAGGGCACAGGAGGTGCTTCCAAACTGTCACGAACAACTCAGATCAGCATTTCATCCTGACCTCAACCCAATGTAGACTTTCTTAACGTTCGCAGCCCAGGTCTCAGGTCTATGATGGCCGGATTCCGGTTCGAGGCGGCGAGCCTGCGGGCCTCTAGCTCAATGGTAGAGCTCCGGACTTTTAATCCGTAGGTTGTGGGTTCGAATCCCACGGGGCCTACC
>CAYOEJ010000047.1:7865-11318 GCA_964403015.1 uncultured Arcanobacterium sp. | reverse complement strand
AGCGCGCCGCCCTGTCACGGCGGAGGTCGCGGGTTCAAGTCCCGTCAGGGTCGCTAGAAAATCGCCCGGGAAACCGGGTGTTTTCTTATCTGGCTCTGTAGCTCAGTTGGTAGAGCGTTCGACTGAAAATCGAAAGGTCACCGGATCGACGCCGGTCGGAGCCACGATTAAAAACCCGCGAGAAATCGCGGGTTTTGTCGTCTGCGCCAGCCTAAGCCGAAAACCTAGTCCGAAGAGCTACTCCGACGGCCGCAGATCATAGGCAGACGAGCCGGTTGGTTGGCCCGTGACTTCGGCACCTCGCCTGGCGGACTTCCATTGGGAATACCAGTGCCATCCCGTAAGTACCGCGCCAAGAATAGCGGCGAGATTTCCGATCCAGGCGAAGCCGGTGGGCGCAATAGCCATGAGCAAGAATCCCACGAACAAGATTGGCGTACTGGACTTCAGCCATGCCGCGAGCGCAACCACGGCTCCTACCACTGCCGCAATTGCGAAGGGGAAAAGCTGTGCGGTGCCGCCGTCGTAGACGAAAGCCGCGTAGATTCCGTACCCCGTACCCACGAGCGCTACTACCCACAGCCCAAGCAAAAATGTTCGCATGGTCATGACTCCCACCTAAGAGCGCTTTTCTCCATGCTACGCCCGAAGGTCCGGCAAACCTAGAGAAATCACTGAATTCATCATGAAGGACGGCGGCTAGCGAGGGGTGCTGGAGGAACACGGCTAGCTAGGGATGCTGGAGGAAAATCGCCAGCATCAAATCTGAAACCGCGTCAGTCTTCTCCAAATGGAACAAAGACGCGCACAGTTCCCCGATCGGAAATGCCCCTGTACTCACCGGTGAATGCGACAAAGAGATCCGGGCTGGGCAATTGATAGCTGCTGGCATCCACACGTAAGAATGGGAAGTTCGTGTCCTGATTCCACAGGGCGACTTGGCCAGATGCCCAATCCGTGCCGGGCATACTTATGAGAACGGTCTCCCCGTCCCACATCTGAATCCTCGCGCCCGTACGGTCAATAGGTAACGGATCGCTATCCAGTTCGAAGAAGCTCTCACCGTCCGGGTTCGTCACAACGTGTATGCCATCCGTGCCGCGGGCAAGAGAAATGATCGCCGAGTCGTTCCCGCCAGCATTATCAACAGCCTGCGGGCATTCAACGAGGTCTGATAGAAGCTGCGGCGAGCCCGCCGGCGGCTCGCATCGGAGCATTTCCCCGGAACGACCGGAGGTCACTTCCTCACCATCGTTTGAATAGACCTCCCAAACTGAGTCACTAGCCTGCCTACTCAAGACGGCGTAACCACCTACGACTAGATTCACGTTGAGGGTACTGGCTGGCAAATCAACGATTTCACCAGTCGACAGATACAAGATCCTCTTGACGTCATTCGTGGACAGGCTTGCAACCTCCGCGCCAGGAACAACATCTAGCCAAGACTCGTGACGGGGCGAGCGCCAGATCTCCTCACCCGCAGGATTGAACCCGGCAAGTTCGTCACCCTGCTGGAGGACAAGGATATCCTCGGTGGCCGCAACTGGACCGTCCCAGCTCCTCGCGTCTATGTCCGCATCAATGAGAGTCTGTTTGCTGCCATCAGTTGGATCGACGAGATCCCAGTGGCAGGCAAGCTTATCGCCAAACCACACGGATCTATTCGTGCATGGACCGCTCCACACCTCGATTTCGGGATCGTTGGCGTCGTAGACATATGCCGTCCACTCACTCGTCTCGCCATCCCGCCGCTGAACAGCCCACATGTCACCACTGGCTGAAACTAGCCCGTTTACCGGCAGTGACACATGTTCGGCCGACCACACCTCGGTGGCACCCTTCTCACCGAAAATCGGATTCGGAACAAATTCTGGGTCACCCTCGGGTGCGCTGTAGTCAATGACCGTCTCGGTGTCAGGAGCTTCGGTGATGTCGGGGTCATAGGTTGTGGTATCAACGGGTGGCTCACTTTCTGTGCATCCCACCAAAAGCGCTCCCACAGTAAAAACGACGGCTGTGGCAGAAACCAAACGACGACGGAGCTCCATACAGCAATTCTGACATAGGAAATCTTGGTTGGAAGTGAAATATGGTCGTCAGTTCCACGTTGCGGACGCGGTATCGTTTTCTTATGACACTCATTCGCGCACACCTGCGCCCCAGCGGTTCTGACGTCAACCTGTCCTCGTCGGTTTCTCCCATCTGGAAACGGCTTCACGCCATGGCCAAGCAGGTCGATATGGAATCGCTTGGCACGGATGCAGACATCCCGCCTTCACCCGAAGATTTTCGCCGCCAAGCCACTAAACCGTCTAGATTCTCAGAAACCAAGTACTTCGCCCTTCTCGCACCTAACGGGGTTGAAGCCGGCAAAGCACCTGTTTTAGAAGAGGTAAAGGGCCCCGAGTTTGACGATTTGGATGCTGAGACCCTAGTCGGAGGGGTCTCCCTCTTCTGGTCAAAGACCAACAACCCCGAGCTGGCTAACGTCAGCATCTACGTCCTTCCCGAATACCGGCGCCAAGGCATTGGTCGCGCCGCTCTCGACTTTGCACGGAAAGTCGTCCTCGACAACTCTAAAAAGAAGATCTACGCATGGACCAACGAGGTTGCGGTGGCCACCGGCGCCCCCGATGCACTCCTGCCAAGGCGAGGGAATGGGGCAATCGATCCGACTAACGCCTCTGCCGCGTTCTTGAAAGCCGAGCAGTTCGGTCTCGACATGATCGAGAAGGCGTCCACTCTCCACCTTGGATCAGGGACGGAGCGCGAACACACGAGAAGCCACATCGGCGACATCCACGCTGCCGCCGTCGCCGCTGGAGATCCCGAAGGTCAGTACGAACTTATTGAGTGGACGCTCCCAACTCCAGAAGAGCACCTCGATGCCTATGTCGCGATGGTCAATCAGTTTTACATGGATATGCCCACCATGAGCGATATGGATGCGTCAACGATGACTCCAGAGCGTGCGCGGGAAGGTGAACAGCGCCGTGTTGATGCCGGCAAGACGGGCTTCATCACCGTCGCCAAGCACAGAGCCTCCGGCGATTTCGTGGGCATCACAGAAGTCGCTTGGACGAAGGGCTCAGACGCCGGCTTTATCGACTCCACGTGGGTGTCGAAAGATCACCGCGGACACCAGCTCGGACTCATCCTCAAAACGCGCAGCGCGCTTACGATCTTGGATCAAGCTCCACAGATGCTCACCATCAGGACGTGGAATGCTGAAGAAAACGTGCACATGTGGGCGATTAACGAAAAGCTGGGATACTCGGTGGATTTCGTCGAGGGTGCTTGGATGTCCTACTTCGTCGACGGCGAGTGGCAACCCCAGCCTGCTGCACAGTAAGTGATAGAGCGTTCGGGACGACGACGGAACGCTGGTGCAACTAGCTCGCGAGCGCGGTTCCGAACGACCACGAAACACTGGTGCAACTAACTCGCGAGCGC
>CAYOEJ010000047.1:0-7765 GCA_964403015.1 uncultured Arcanobacterium sp. | reverse complement strand
CGCGAGCGCGGTTCCGAACGACCACGAAACACTGGTGCAACTAACTCGCGAGCGCCTTTCCGACGCTCGCAAGTGCCCAATTGACATCGCGCTCAAGTCGCTTCGAGGGCTCACCTTTCTTCCAAAGTAGGCCCTCCTTCACGGGGTTCACCGCCACGAGCCGTCCCCGGTCCATGACGATTGGCCGGAACATACCGTTCTTCGCCGGGCAGATCAGTAGTTCCCCCGCTTCATCAGTAAGACATGTGCGGTCCTTGTATCCCACGTGCAACTCGTCGAAGCTCGGCAGGTAGAAAGTCGCTTTGGCTTCTTTCAGGGAGTCGGCCAGTAAGTCCTCGAGGTCTGCTCGCATGTAATACGTGTGGGCAAAGTCGGCTGCTGACCGCGGGGCGTCGAGCGGCACAAGACCGGATTTCTCGACACCCACTCGTATCAGGGGAACTGATGGAGGCAGGGCGACAGTCCCGGTTGCCGCCGACGACGGAGTTGCCGGTGACGACGGAATCGCCGAAACCTCCACAGCGTTTTCGAGCATCTTTCGCGCGGACGTTACCGGCACACTCGCCCAGCGAGACAAGTCGGCTGCAGTTACCGGACCGTGGCACCGCGCATACCTCAATGCGACCTCCGCGAGCGCACGCTCGTCACCGTCACTTCCGGCGCCGCTGGTGGAAATGCCACCCGCTTCCGATTCGGCACTGGGCAGCGCCCCGGCGTCGAAGAGGAGGTGCTCATTAACGCCCACGGGGCCTTGGGCGAGAAAACCGTCGCGATCCATTCGGCCAATCATGGCTCGTCGCCAACTGGAAACCGCCCACTGATCGTCTCGCTCAGCTCGATTAGTGCCGAACTCAAAGCCTTCACGCGCCCATAGCTCGAACACCTGACTGCGTGTCAGTGGTCCGAGTTCCGCAATGGCTTGCCGGGCGATCTCGCCGCAACGCGCCACAACGGCGTCGTCTATACCCAACATGCGCTCGTGTCGGAAGCGGCTGTCAGTATTGCGGTTGAGTGTCACCCGTATCCAATGATGATCGTCGGCGGTGGTGATATGAACAGTGCCGCGCATTGGCCACGAACGCACAAGCTGGTGTGTGTCGAACGCGCGCCGCACGTCGGAACCGCCCGCCTCGGACCGGAGGATTAACGCGTGGGGAACGGCTGACACCTGCTGCCCCTGAATCGCCATCTGTGCCCGTACCGCCTCAACGGGCGTACTTGCTCGGGTGGCAGGCACGAGACCTTGGGCAACAATGCGCAGGAGATTCACATAAACGGGAAGGCTCATGGCGATCCTTTCATCTCGGAAAGCCTATCGTTATTTGGCCGGTATCACACCGGTGTGCCCCTAGCCTTTTCAAGTGCACACGGGCATGCGGGTACTATTGCCGTATGTCGTTTCGCCCCTATGAGAGCTACAATCCTCGCCACGGTGCTGGCCCGCAGCCACTCTTTGCGCCCCGCGCCGCGAGTCGTCGAGGCCCGCTACCCAAAGGGGATTCCGCGAACGAATCAGTCCCGGTTAGCTCACGTGAAGGCGTAGCACCCCGACTTTCAGGAACGGCCACAGATCCATCGTTAACCCCGGCAATGCCCGAACAAGACACCGGCACACAGGAGCGCGCGGCAACGGCGCCTCGATCATCTGCAGCACGCTCGTCGCTGATCATGTTCCTTGGAACATTCGTTTCGAGGGCACTGGGCATGGTGCGCTCGCCCATTTTGCTTGGCGCCGTGGTCGGCCTCAATACCCCGGTTGCCAACTCGTTCGATATTGCCAACAAGCTGCCAAATCTCATCTATATGGTGATCGCGGGCGGTCTCGTCAACGCCGTGTTGGTGCCAGCCATCGTTAAGGCATCGAAGAACTCGAAAGACGACGGCGAAACCTTCATCAACAAGCTGATCACGCTGGCCATTGTGGCGCTTGGCGGCATGACTATCCTCCTGACGTTGGCAGCTCCACTCATTGTGAAGATGTTTGCCTCCACGATGAGCAGCGACTGGTACAACCTCACCGTCCTGTTCGCATTCTGGTGCTTGCCCCAAGTTTTCTTCTACGGCATGTACACGGTCCTCGGGCAAATCCTGAACGCGCGGGAAAACTTCGGTCCTTATACGTGGGCACCAGTTCTCAACAACATTGTCGCAATCGGTGGCCTTATCCTCGTGCTCGCAATCTTCGGGTCGGAGGACGCACTGAACCCGTCGTCGGCCGGAGACTGGCAAGGAAGCCGCGCGGTGCTGCTCGCGGGCATCTCCACGCTTGGTATCGCGGCACAGGCGCTGGTATTGATGATTCCGCTCAAGAAAATCGGCGTTCGTTACAAGCCGGACTTCCAGTGGCGAAACGCTGGACTCGGCGACGCCGGGCGCGCATCGTTGTGGGTATTGGCCACCACGGTCGTGGGAATTTTCCCCGCCATGATGCTGTCCAACGTAGCGGCGGGAGCTACCAACCGCGCAATCGAAGCTGGTGCGGACATCACGCAGGTCGCCGGCAACTTTGCTTACACATCTGCCTACGCGATCTATGGGCTGCCAACCGCGCTCGTCACGGTATCCATTACCACGGCGATGTTCACCCGCATGACCCGATCCGCAGTTTCTCGCCAGTACGATTCGCTTCAGCGGGACACGTCGCTCACATTGCGCACGGTCTCCTCGTTCAACTTCCTCGCCATGGCGGGCATCATTGTTCTTGCCGTGCCGCTGTCCCGCGTGCTCACGCCCTTCGTTACTGCATCCGAGGTGACGACATTGGCGCGGGTTCTTACCGTCCTCACCATCGGGCTCGTGCCGGTGGGTGCCGTGGCGGTATTTAACAAGTTGTACTACGCGCTCGAGGATACTCGGGGTGCGTTCTTCATCGGCCTTCCATGGCAAATCATGGGGATCGTCGGCTTCCTCGCCTGTGGATTCTTGCCACCGGAATGGGTGGTAGTTGGCGTGGTCGGAGTCATGGCAACAACGAATATCCTGGCCGCCATCGTCATGTTCGTGGTACTTCGCCGGCGCCTCGGTGGGCTCGACTCTTCACGGGTGATTCGTTCACACACTCAGCTTGCCGTGATCGCACTCACTGTTGGCGTTATCGGCTGGCTGATGATGCAATTGATCGATCCGGCACGCGCGTCGCACAACGTCGGAATCGCTATCATCGCGATCATTGTTGTTGGTGCGGTCATGGTGATCGCCTACCTCGGCCTCATGCGGGCCTTTAAGATGGAAGAATCGCAGTTGTTCATGCGCATCTTTGACAAGCTCCTACGGAAGGTGAAGCGATGAGCGGTAACGTCGCCGCGTTCCCGATAATCTTCGGTCACGATCTAGCCGAATACGCACTCGCTCGACTCATTCACGAGACCACCGGACAAAAGCCGCTACTCATCTCCAACATCCACCGCGGCTACATCAACGACTCCTCCATCTTCGACCTCCGCCTCGTGCCGGTAAAGACCTTCACGCGCCCCGCACTATTTGCCGACCTTCTTCGCGATTTGGCCAAGGAGTTCCCCACCGAGAGAGTCATTCCGTTCATCAATACTGATGAGCTGGTGAAAGTTGCGGTGGGCATGGCTGATGAGCTTCCCGATTCCTGGTTCCTTCCCTACGCCTCCCCCGAGGCGGTCGCACTGGCCGATTCGAAGACGGCGTTCGCAGGCATTCTTGAGGAGCTCGATCTCGCCACTCCGCGCGCAATTCAACTCCAGCTCTCCGAACCGAGCACGTGGGAAGAGCAGCTGAAAACACTCACCTTTCCGGTGGTGTTTAAACCCGATGAGCGCAGCGAGTTGGTCTTGCACGTGTCAAGCGGCCTGCGCAAAGTCTTACCCCGCGACTCCATTAATGAGGCCGTGGAGTCATTGCGGGCTTGGCACGAAGCGGGAATCGACACGTCGATCACGGTCCAAGAACTCATCCCCGGCGACGACACCACGCAGTGGGTGATCAACGGCTACATCAATCGCGCAGGCGAGGTCACGGCTATTGGCACCGGCCGCGTACTACTCGGCATGCACGAACCCTCGATTCTGGGCAATGCCGGAATCATCCTCGTCGAAGAACACCCCACTCTGATCTCCGACGCCGAGCGAATTCTTGGGCGGATCGGCCTTCATGGATTCTTCTCGTTCGACGTTAAGATCGACCCACGCACCGGTATGGCGTTCTGGCTGGACCTCAATCCGCGAGCTGGCCGCAATCATTATTATCTTCGCGGAGGCGGGGTAAACCTTTACCAAGCGGTACTGGACGACGTCGTCGGCCGCAGCCGCCCCCAGCAGCGCCTAAGCCGCGAAGTCGTGTACCACCAACTCCCACTCGCGATGCTCACGAAGCGCTACATCCGGGACCCCGAGCTACTTTCTCGCGTTCGCAAACTCATTCTGGCTCGAAAGACGGTCCACCCGATGGTCTATCGGGCGGATATCCACCCCAAGCGCACGCTATATCGGCTCGCCAATGCCGCAAAAGCAGTCAAGGCGATGCGCACCCACTATCCACGCGCCACTGAGACTGGCTTCTAGCTAGACCAACGACACACTGAAAAATCGGTAACCTAACGAGTACTCACCCTAGAATTGCCTAAGTTACCCACAATCTGCCTGCACGTCCGTGCGCTGAGAATTGAGGATTTATGCGTTTCACGCGTCTAACCGAGGCTGCCTACAAGCGCTTCGCTAATCGTCAAGATCGTATTTTCTTTACGCAGATCCCTGCTTACATCAAAACTCGGCGCGACGAGGGCTTCCAGGTTGAGTTGGTGGGCGTGGTCGACGGCGATCCGGAACGCATCGTTTGCGCGGCGGCCGTTCTTTACCAGCCGTGGATGCGGTTCTTCCGCCGTGCCCGCATAGCTTTCGGACCCACGTTTGAACAGTTTAGTGAGGAAGCACAGCGCGTCTTCTACGAAGGCCTGCTCACCATGCTCAAGCGCGATCGTCGGGTCATTTCGGTTCGCACCGCGCCGGCCGTGATCCGCAGGGACTATGACGACATCACGCCAGGTGAAGAAACCGCCGAGGCGCAGTCTTTCGACCGTCTTATGGGTGGCATCGGTGGCAAGCGCGTGCCGCTGGATTTCTACGATAGCTCCGACATCCAGATTCGCTTCGCCTACGTTAAGGACCTTGACGGGATGGACCTCAAGGCGGCTACCAAGTCCACCGGCCAGCAGGTTCGCACTGCATTTAACCGCTATGGCACCAACGGTGTTGAGGTCCGCATGGTCACCCCGGACGAGATGGACATTCTCGAGAAGGTACTCGCACACACTGCCGAACGCACCGAAATGAACGCCGTCACCGATTCCACGATGGCCTACTACAAGGCACTCGCGAAGAATCTCGGGCCAGAGAACGCTTTCCTCCCCGTGGCGGTGTTGAACTGCTCCGCTTACCTTGAGGAGATCTCTAAGGAACGCGAAGAAATCGAGCCTAAGATTGCCGAGTTTAAAGATCGTCAGTCTGTGATGGAGGCCGAAGGAAAAGTTCTTCCAAAGAAGCAGCGTAACCAACTTGGCGAACTTGAATCACGCCTCGAAGTGCTCGGTCGCCGCGAAGCCGAGACGCGCGAAGTTCAAGCCAAGCACGGCGATGAGGTGGTTCTTGCAGCCAGTTTCTTCATCCGTTCCGCAGGCGAGCTGGTGTATCTGGTATCCGGGGCGTACTCCGAGTTCCAGAGCTACTACGGTATTTACCTCATCCACCGAGTGATGTTCGAATGGGCCGTCAATAACGGCGTGCGCTACTACAACTTCTTTGGGATGACCGGCGACTTCTCCGACGAAGCGTCCGATGCCGGCGTCGTCCACTTCAAGCGCCAGTTCAAGGGTGACACCGAAGAGTACGTTGGCACCTACGATCTTCCGGTTCGCCCCAAGCTTGCCGGGCTACTCAAGGCAAACGCCTAGGTTCCAAGCTGCTGGACCCTTCACGACCGGCCCAGCACGCTAGAGACCGAGGAAATCCTTCCACTGCGGAAGTTCCTTGACGGCCTGAAGCCGGCCGCGGTTGTAATTGCGTGCTAGCTTTGCCACGTTGCGTTCTTGGTTCGAGACCATCATGTTCTCGGCCCAAAACACGTACGCCTTACCCTCGCGTTCAAGTTCGAGAATCTCTTCGCGAGTGTCGTTGTAACGCTTCCAGCGATTAATCGTCGCCTCAGCGGCAAGAGGAAGGTTTCGCAGGGCGCGACGATAGAAGCGCGGGTTGCGTGGCGGTTTCTTCACATAGTCGCGTGGCCGGGTGAGGACAAAGAAGAACCTCTCATAGCCATCGGCCTTGGCAACATCGAGCGGAATACCTCCGGAATTGCCAATGGCGCCGTCAAGATGTAGTTGCCCGTCGATTTCGACCGGCGGCATAACAATAGGCATCGACGACGACGCCCGCACCGCCTTCATCAGGCGCGTGAGCGTGGTGACGTCCTTGTTGGACCAGTAGTGCGTCTTGCCCGTCTCGCAGTTGAAGCCGCCGATACGGAACTGTGCCGGGTTGTCGGTGAACTGCGAGAATTCAAGTGGCAACGGGCCGTCAGGGCCGGAAGTTTGTTCGTATATGTACTCGGAGTTGAACAGGCCCTGCCCGCGCAAGAATGTGCGTAGGTCCCCGAACTGCGGATCCGCCGCAAAATCAACGAAACAGGCTCGCGCGCGTTCTTTCTGGCGAGCAACGTAGTTCACCACGTTCGAAGACCCGGCAGATATCCCGGCAACGTAGTCGAAGTACAGTTCGTTTTCGAGAAGGGTGGCGACGACGGCGGACGTGTAGCTTGCGCGCATACCGCCACCTTCGAAGATGAGCGCTACGTCCTTTATGTTGTTCGTCAAAGTCATCACTTCTATCTTGCCAGTTTGAGCTGGGCAGCGTGCAATAGAATCAAGAAAAGGCTTTGATACGTCGCAGGAGGCGAAATGACGAGCATCGTGTGGGACATGGGTGGCACCCTGGTTAACACCTACCCTGAGGTTGACCGCATGTTTCAAGAATGCGTTCGCCGCTTCGGCGGCGAGATTGAGCTCATTGAGGTTGCACGGCTGACGAGGCAATCAACGGGACATGCAATCGACGTTCTGTCCGAGCGCTTCGGCATTCCCGAAACGGAGCTCGAGGAAGCATACTCTCTTCTCAAGAGTTCGTGGGAAAGCGACGCCGCTCCCCTCATGCCAGGTGCAAAGGAAGTGATGGAGGCAGTTCGTAGGCAAGGCGGGCTCAACCTCATCGTGACGCATCGCGATCGGGAATCAGCCACAACCTTGGTCGATCAGCTCGGCATTGATCATGATGGGATGATTTGTGCACCCGATGGATATGCACGAAAGCCCGACCCAGAAATGTTCGTCACCATCATGGCGGACAACGGCGTCGATCCGAGTACCGCCATCGCCGTAGGAGACCGCCTCATAGACGTAGAGGCGGCTGCCGCCGCGGGCCTTCGTACAGTCTTCTTTGAAACTCCACATCTTCCCGTCGATTCCCCAGCTACGTGGGAGATTACAGACTTGCGAGAACTCGAAGAGATCATTCAAGAGAGCGAAAGTCTGGGCTAGCATACAAAAGGTTGAGCCGGGGTGTGCCCGGCTCAACCTTTTGCTTCTAAGCCACCTATTAAGCAGCTACAAATCTCTCGAGAAGTTCTACTTCAGCGCATCCGCTGCGGCCTCGTAGTTCGGCTCCTGGCCGATCTCTGGAACCTGCTCGGTGTAGATGACCTTGCCATCTTCACCGATGATCACCACAGAGCGGGAGAGTAGGCCCTTGAG
>CAYOEJ010000046.1:0-11937 GCA_964403015.1 uncultured Arcanobacterium sp. | reverse complement strand
AAAAAGCCCCCTTTCGGCCAAAATATTGCAGGATCAGCGCAGTTATGTAACTCAGTCGGGCCAAAGCGGATCCAGCTGCCCTTCGAATGGGACAAAAAGCACCGAACCACAGGGAAATCTCATGCATACACAAAGGGTGCCGTACGGAAAATCCGTACGGCACCCTTTTCTTGCACGATGTGCAGTTAAATCGGTGTGCGATGCACTATCTGATCCCCTACCAGGACGCGGTTAGCGGGCGAAAATGCCTGTTAGCAATCAGCCACCGGGCGATCGCCAGCTAGCACGCGGCCAGCGGGCTGTATCAGATTTAGTACATGCCGCCCATCTCGTCAGCACCCGGGGTTGCAGGCTTGTTCGGCTCCGGCTTGTCAGCAACAACAGCCTCGGTGGTCAGGAAGAGACCAGCGATGGAGGCAGCGTTCTGCAGTGCGGAACGGGTCACCTTGACCGGATCGTTGACGCCAGCTGCGAGGAGATCCTCGTACTCGCCGGTCGCAGCGTTGAGGCCGTGGCCAACGGGGAGGTTGCGGACCTTCTCAGCCACAACTCCGCCTTCGAGGCCAGCGTTCTCTGCGATCTGCTTGAGCGGAGCCATCACGGCGTAGCGAACGATGTTCGCGCCGGTCAGCTCGTCGCCCGTGAGCTCGAGGTTCTCGAGTGCCTGATCGGCTGCGTGGATAAGTGCCACGCCACCACCGGCAACGATGCCCTCTTCGATAGCAGCCTTTGCGTTGCGGACGGCGTCCTCAATGCGGTGCTTGCGCTCCTTGAGCTCAACCTCGGTTGCGGCGCCCGACTTGATGACGGCCACGCCGCCAGCGAGCTTCGCGAGGCGCTCCTGGAGCTTCTCGCGATCGTAATCGGAGGTGGAGTTTTCGATCTGGGTCTTGATGGTGGAGACGCGGGACTCGATGTCCTCAGCAGCGCCGGCACCCTCAACGATCGTGGTCTCATCCTTGGTGAGAACAACCTTGCGAGCCTGACCGAGCAGGTCGATATCAGCGTTCTCAAGCTTGAGACCAACGGTCTCGGAGATGACCTGACCGCCGGTGAGTACAGCCATGTCCTGCAGCATTTCCTTACGGCGATCGCCGAAGCCCGGAGCCTTGACGGCTGCAGACTTGAAGGTGCCACGGATCTTGTTGACGACGAGCGTTGCGAGTGCTTCACCCTCGATGTCCTCAGCAATGATGAGCAGCGGCTTACCGGTCTGCATGACCTTCTCAAGCAGCGGCAGCATGTCCTTCACGTTGGAAATCTTCGACTCGACGAGGAGCACGTAGGCATCCTCAAGGACTGCCTCTTGGCGGTCCGCGTCGGTCACGAAGTATGGCGAGAGGTAGCCCTTGTCAAAGGACATACCTTCGGTGAGCTCGAGCTCGGTGCCGAAGGTGTTGGACTCTTCAACGGTCACAACCCCTTCCTTGCCAACCTTGTCCAGAGCCTCGGCAATGAGCTCGCCAATCTCCGGATCGCCAGCCGAAATAGCAGCGGTAGCTGCGATCTCCTGCTTGGTCTCAATTTCCTTGGCGTTGGTCAGGAGCTGCTCAACAACGCGTGATACCGCGGTGTCGATACCCTTGCGCAGAGCAATCGGGTTCGCGCCAGCGGCAACGTTGCGCAGGCCTTCCTTGACGAGCGCCTGAGCGAGAACGGTAGCGGTAGTGGTGCCGTCGCCAGCGACGTCGTCAGTCTTCTTGGCAACTTCCTTCACCAGTTCTGCACCGATGGACTCGTATGGATCTTCGAGTTCGATTTCCTTGGCGATGGATACGCCGTCATTCGTGATGGTGGGTGCGCCCCACTTCTTGTCAAGAACGACGTTGCGGCCCTTGGGGCCAAGCGTTACCTTCACGGTGTTTGCGAGCTGGTCAAGGCCACGCTCCATACCGCGACGGGCTTCTTCATCAAAAGCAATGATCTTTGCCATGCGTTTCTAGTTCCTCCCAGTTGGGTGGCTGTTCCAACCGATGCCCGCGACGGACGGTGTGCGGCGAACGTTCATGTCCCGCCCGCTTGGCCCACCTCATCGGCTGTATGATTATCACTCTCGCTGCGAGAGTGCCAATAAGAATTCTGGCACTCTGGGGGCACGAGTGCAAACCCGTATCGGGCTCTGTTGAAATGTTCGCGAACGGCGATAAAGTTGAGCGTCTTATTATCAACTTTGATGGCGGTCCAACGAGCTTCAGCTCGGGTAACGAGACGTCAGCTCCGTCTACCGAGCTACGACGATGACGTCGTACCCTTCCGTTGCAGCCGCCGATTCGACGACGCCGGTGGCTCCGAGTTCCTCCGCAACGGCGTTCGCGGTGGCTTCCAGTTCGGGACTCGCGTAGAAGACCGTGGACTCGGCAGGCTCTGCTCCGCCCGCATAGTCAGCAACCGCAAGATTGGTGAAGCCCACAGCTGCAAGCAAATCGCGGTTTTCACCGGCAAAACCAACGGTTCCCCGTCCGTTGAGAACCAGAATGGAGGCGTCGAGGTTCGGCTCGGCATTAGCGCCAGCGTCACCATCTTCGGTTTCTTCACCTTCTACAGCATCGCCGTCAGCCTCACCCGTGGTGCCATCGCCATCTGCAGCTTCGCCATCTGCGCCCTCACCGGTGGCATCGGCGTCGCCGTCACTTGCTGGCTGACCAGAGTCGGATGTTTGGGTGGCTGTGGTTTCACCCGCCTGCGGATCGGTGTCGCGTCCGCTCATAAGCGAGCCAATTCCAAGTCCGATGAGCGGCGCAAGAATCAGCACTGCAATCAGGCCAAGAAGCCATGGCCGCACGTTTCGTGTGCGCCGATGCGCTCCACGTGTTGTGCGCTCGGCGGCAAGTCGATCAAACTCATCTTCAGGATATTTGTTCACCACGGCTAAAGCCTACAACGTTCAGCGAGGAATTCGGGCAATCTCATTGGCACGCGCCTATCTCGGTGTCCCGGAGACCAACTTGATAGGAACCGCTCTACGCGCCGCCGTCTTGGCGCTCATCGAGTCGACCGTCACGCAACCTTCGCAGACGATCGATCAACTGCGGATCGTGCCGCCAAGCACGCTCGTCACTCAGCAGCTGCGAGAGAAGAAGGTAGTACCGCGTAGGAGTCATATTAAGAGACGCTGCAATCGCTCGCTCGCGCGTGGGGGCAATTCGCCACCACGTCGATTCAACCTCGAGAATTTTTCGCTCTAACTCGCTGAGTGCAGTAGGTTCGCTGGAATCACCTGACGACTCTTCGCCGTTCATTTCCTCACCCCTCACATCTTCCATTCGCCCGTCCGCAATCCGCGCGTGACCGCACGCCGTACCGCCTCCCACGCGACCAGCCTATCGCCCACCACCGACACTCTTCCCGAACCACATCGTAAACTAGCCGCATGCAACCACTTAGCGCCATCATCGACGAGCAGTGGGCCGAGGCGCTCTCGCCAGTTGAACCGGTCATCCGCGAGATGGGCGATTTTCTGCGCGCAGAGTTGAAGGCTGGCCGCGAGTACCTCCCCGCAGGCAAAAACATTTTGCGGGCATTCACCTACCCCCTGAACGAAGTCAAGGTGCTCATCGTTGGCCAAGATCCCTACCCCACGAAGGGTCACCCGGTAGGGCTCTCGTTCTCCGTCGATCCGGACGTCCGCCCGATTCCGCGGTCGCTCACCAATATTTACCGCGAGCTGCACGACGATCTCGGAGTAGACATACCCTCCAACGGCGACCTCACGCCGTGGTGCGATCAGGGAGTCATGTTGCTCAACAGGGTCTTGACTGTCCATCGCGGGAATGCCGCATCACACCGCGGCAAAGGCTGGGAAAAGGTTACGGACCACGCGATTCGCACGCTCGTCGCCCGCAATAAGCCTCTCGTCGCTATCCTCTGGGGTCGCCCCGCGCAGGAACTCAAACCGCTGCTTGGAACGACACCGATCGTCATGTCACCGCACCCATCTCCGCTTTCCGCTTCGCGCGGCTTCTTCGGTTCGAAGCCCTTTTCGCGCGCGAACCAGCTGTTGGAGGAACAGGGAACGACGCCGGTTGATTGGTCGCTAACCACCTAACGTGGCGGAGTCAGCGGCTGGAGCAGCTGGAGACGACGCCGGTTGGCTGGTCGCTAACCACCAAACGTGGCGGAGTCAGCTCCTCAGCGAGCTGCTCGACCAACGGTTGCCCACAGGGTCGGCATGATGAGTGCAGCCGCAACGAGCTTAATAAGCTCCCCCGGAATAAAGGGAATCAGGCCTGCGGACAAAACGGCACCCGCCGTCGTCGACCCCGCACTAGCCAGCACCCAGCCGAGCCAAGCAAGACCCGGAAGGAAGGGAATAGCTAGGCCAAGGGCGAAGACTGCAACCGATTTCCAATTGCGATCCCAGCTGCGCTCGGCGAGCTTGCCCACCACCCAGGCGGCCGGGATAAAGCCGACGATGAAGCCCGCCGTGGCCAACGGGAGGCCGCCTTGCCAGCCAGAAAAGACCGGCAAACCTGCAGCGCCCACTGCCAGATAAACCGCGAGCGCGGCAGTACCCCGGCGCGCGCCCAGCGTCGCGGCGACGAGAACCACCGCGAGCGTTTGTAGCGTGATGGGCACGGGTTGAAGAGGAATGCGGACCTGCGCTGCGAGCGTCACCACGGCAACTCCGACCATGACGAGCAGGGCTTGGCGGGCGAAATATGACGCCCGGGAGGCTGTACGCGAGTGGAATGGGATGATATCCGCGAGAACTGCGGGGGACGTCGCTACTGACATGAGATCTCCAAAGAATGCCGACGAGGGCTAGAACACTTAACCTACCAAATAGTAAGTTACCCTTCAGTAAGTTAGAAGGCAAGCGCGCCACGCATCGTCTGTCAACTAATGGTTGACACCAGCGTCAACCTTTGGTTGACTAACGTCATGGACAAGATTCTTTCCGCTCAGCAGGCTCTCGAGGACGCTCATCAGCAACTGCAAGACGCAGTGCTGGAAGCCCGCGCACATGGCTCCACGTGGGCAGACATCGGGCAAACGCTCGGCATGTCCCGCCAAGCCGCGTTCAAACGATTCGGCAAACCAGTAAAGCCAACTACAGGAGAAACAATGACACAGCGATCTGTCCACCACTACCCCGAACTCGCCGAGCGATTCTTTACCCGCATTGCGGAGGGCAACGAGGAAGCCACCATGGGAATGCTTCATCCCAAGGTTCGCAAAGAGCTTTCTTGGCCCGTGCTTTCCTCCGTTTGGGCCCAGGCCCTCGCCGAGCATGGCGAACTCGAAGGTTTCGAGGACACCTTTGTTACAGCACCCAAGGGCACCACTCCGGATCCCGGATTCAGGCAGAAGCTTGCCGGCAAGATGATGGGCGTGGCGATTGTGGTCACCACGATCAAGCAGGAAGCCGGCGAGCTCATGGGTCGAGTGGCTATTGACGACGACGACGCGATTGTCGGCGTCTACTACCTCCCGGTTGGTTCCACCGACTTCCAGTTCTAAACGGTTAGCGAGGCAACTTGCTCGCGGCTCTTCTTGAACGCCTCGACGCAAGCACGGACATCGTCTTCGGAGTGACCGGCCGAGAGCTGGACTCGAATACGCGCCTTGCCTAACGGCACAACCGGGTACGAGAACGCAGTGACGTAGACGCCGTTTTCAAGCATCTTCTCAGCGATCTCACCAGCCATACGCGCGCCATCATCGCCGGGGAACATCACGGCGATGATGGCGTGCGATCCGGGTAGGAGCTCAAACCCGGCCTCGTCCATGAGTTCACGGAAAAGCTTGGCGTTCTTTTGGAGCTGGTCGCGGCGATCATCGCCGTTACGAACAATGTCGAGTGCAGTCAGCGAACCTGCCACCAGTGACGGAGCTACCGCATTGGAGAAAAGGTAGGGGCGGGCACGCTGTTTAAGGAGATCAACAACCTCCTGTGGCCCGGCAACAAATCCGCCCGAGGCACCGCCAAGCGCCTTGCCTAGGGTGCCGGTGATGATGTCCACCCGATCCTCCACGCCGAGCATGGAGTGCGTGCCCGCACCGTGCGCACCCACAATGCCGGTGGCATGGGAATCATCGACCAGCACCATCGCACCGAACTCTTCTGCGAGGTCACAGATGTCGGGAAGCTTGGCGAAGTAGCCGTCCATGGAGAACACGCCGTCGGTAGCAATCAGAATGCGCTTCGCGCCTGCCTCACGTGCGGCCTCGAGCTGGGTACGCAGATCCTCCATGTCGGAGTTCTTGTAGCGGAAACGCTGGGCCTTGCATAGTCGCACGCCGTCGATAATGGAAGCGTGGTTGAGCTCGTCGGATACCACGGCGTCATCCTTGCTCAGCAGCACCTCAAACACACCGCCGTTCGCGTCGAAGCAGGAGGGGAAGAGGATCGAATCCTCCATGCCCACGAAGTCCGCGATCTTCTTTTCCAGGTCGCGGTGGATGGTTTGCGTGCCACAGATGAATCGGACGGAGGCGGTTCCGTAACCGTATTCCTCTAGCCCACGATGGGCGGCTTCCACGATCTCATCATTGTCCGCAAGCCCAAGATAATTGTTAGCGCAGAAGTTAAGGTAATCGCCCGTCGTCGTCGAAATACTTGCGGATTGCGGGGTGGTAATAAAGCGCTCGTTCTTGTACAAACCCGCCTCGCGGATCTCATCAAGGGTGGCTGCGAGCTCTTCGCGGATCGTAAACATCAGTTGCTCCATTCCAAAATAACCTTGCCGCACTTGCCGGAGCGGGCGGTCTCGAAAGCTTCTTCCCAATCTTCGGGAGCGAAGCGGTGTGTGATGATGCCGCGGATTTGCTCGCGCAGCTTCTCCGAGCTGGTCAACAGGTAAGTTGCCTGGTACCAGGTGTCAAACATCTGACGTCCGTACACGCCTTGCACGGTGAGCATGCGGACGATGAGCGCGTTCCAGTCGATCGAGAATGGGCGGGCAGGGATTCCTAGAAGCGCGATCTTGGCCCCGTGGTTACACAGGTCGATCATGGACGCCATCGCGGCAGGGCTACCGGACATTTCTAGGCCGACGTCGAAGCCTTCCGCAATCCCCAGCTCCGGGAACTTGTTGCGCAGCTTCTCACGAGCAACGTTGACCGGAATGATGCCATCGATACCGCTGGCGAGCTGGAGGCGCTCATCGGTGATGTCGGTGAGTACAGTGTGGCGCGCACCAGCATGAACACTGATTGCTGCGGCCATGATTCCGATGGGTCCGGCGCCGGAGACGAGCACGTCCTGGGCGGTCAGCGGGAATTGGAATGCGGTGTGAACAGCATTGCCGAGCGGGTCGAAAAGAGCCCCGAGCTCGGGATCGATGGAATCTGGCTGAACCCACACATTGGTGGCGGGAACCACCACGAAATCAGCGAAGGCACCATCGCGATCCACGCCAATCGACACTGTTCGCATGCACATCTGGCGGCGCCCGGCTCGACAGTTACGGCAACGCCCGCAAACGATGTGACCCTCCACGGAGACGCGCTGACCCACATGGAGTTCGTCCTGTCCATCACCCTCGGCAACGCCGGGTCCGATTTCCACAATCTCGCCGTAGAACTCGTGACCAATGATCTGGCCTGCATGGACATGGTCAGCCGCGAAATCGTCCCATGACTGGATGTGAAGGTCAGTGCCACACAGGCCAGCGCGCATCACCTTAATTTTCACTTCGCCCAGTTGCGGAGTTGGCTCTGGCACTTCTCGAAGCTCTAGGCCGGGTCCCTCGTGGGGTTTGACCAAGGCGCGCATATTGATCCTCTTCGTTGATTGGACGACTACACGAAAAGACTAGTCCTTCGTGGCTGGTGCACGTGGCTGCCATTGGCGTTGGTACTCGCACGCAAGCAAGCTTTTAACGAATCCGCTCCACGGCGTCGGCAATCAGATCCCAGAAGCGCTCAAAATCGAGCTTCACGCCTGCGGACGTGTGGCAATCTGGCTTGGCAACGTATCGCGTATCCGCAATCGTTCGCCCAACGGATAGCTCGCCGCCAATCTCCACATCGATCGGGACGCGCATCGTTTCAACAATGCTCGGATCAATGCAGTACGCAACCGCGCACGGATCGTGAATCGGCGCCTCCTCCATGTCGAAATACTCGAGATGCGTCTTTGAGAAGAACGCGAAAAGGTCCTTAATGAAACCACCGAGCGGCGCATCGAGATTCTCAAGCCTGCTCGCGATCTCTTTCGTATAGAGCGCTTGGTGCGTGAGGTCGAGTCCGATCATCACCACCGGCCACGGCTCGTTGAAGACGATGTGAGCGGCTTCGGGGTCGATCCAAATGTTGAATTCGGCGGCAGGTGTCCAGTTGCCTTCGCCCATCGCGCCGCCCATGAGGACTACCTCAGCAACGCGCTCCACGATCCGCGGTTCCTTGCGTGCAGCCATGGCGATATTCGTGAGCGGGCCTACCGGTACCAGCGTGACGGTACCCGGCTCGTGTTCCATGATCGTATCGATAATAAGATCTACAGCATGGCGAGGATCGAGCGCGACTGGCTCAGGAAGCTCCACGCCGTCAATGCCACTCTCTCCATGAATCTGGGGCGCGCCTTCACGCACGCGAACCAGTGGACGTGGGCAGCCGGCCGCCACCGGAGCCGTGACGCCGAAGAGCTTGGCTAACCTCGCGGCGTTGTATGTGACTTTCTCAAGAGTCTGATTTCCGCCAACCGTTGTGACCGCTAAAAGATCGATGTTCGGATTGCCCTGCGCGAGGAGCATCGCCACAGCATCGTCATGGCCGGGATCGCAGTCAAGGATAATCTTCCGTGGATTCATGGAAACGATCTTAGCTGACCGCAACCTAGCCATCTTGAAGAGCAAACATTTCTTGGGCTCAGCGATAAGGTGGAGTCATGCCTGAAGTTCGCGCCTATGCCATCGACTCACCTACCGGATCGTTTACACCCACACGCATTCGCCGCCGTGATCCCGGCCCCACCGAGGTGTACTTCGACATCAAGTACGCAGGAATTTGCCACTCGGACATTCACACCGCGCGCGGAGAGTGGGGACCGAATGTTTCATACCCTCTCGTTCCCGGACACGAAATTGCCGGTGTGGTCACGAAAGTCGGCAGCGAGGTTACCAAGTTCAAGGTGGGCGACCACGTGGGAGTCGGTTGCTTTGTCGATTCCTGTGGCGAATGCGAACAGTGCGCCGAGGGGCACGAGCAGTTTTGTAGCGGCGAAGGCGGCACGGTGTGGACATATAACGACGTCGGTCGTGACGGCGAACCAACAGCCGGCGGTTATTCCGAGGGCATTACTGTTGAGCAGGATTACGTCTGCCGAATCCCTGAAAACATTGACCTCTCCGCAGCTGCACCAATACTTTGTGCTGGCGTCACGCTCTTCGCACCGCTCAAGCGTTGGGGCGCTGGACCGGGCAAGAAGGTGGCCATCGTTGGCCTAGGCGGCCTTGGACACATGGGCGTGCAGCTCTCGGCCGCGCTAGGCGCCGAGACTCACGTCATCTCCCGCACCCGCGCCAAAGAAGCTGATGCCAAGAAGTTCGGTGCCGTGGAGCTCCACCCCTCTGCCGAAGACGGCATGTGGCAATCTATCCGCCACAAGTTTGACCTCATTGTTTCTACGCTTTCTGACGGCGTTTCACTCGACAACCTGATCGCTTCCGTAGAACCGGGCACCGGCGTCGTTTGTGTGGTTGGTCTTCCAGAACACCGCCAAGATTTACATCTCTCCGCCTTGGTCGGCTCGCAGCGCGTGCTCGCCGGATCGAATATCGGTGGAATAGCCGAGACGCAGGAAGTCCTCGACTTCTGTGCGGAGCACGGCATCGCGCCACAAGTCGAGATCATTGGCGGTGCGGATATCACCGACGCGTACGACAACGTTGTGAATTCGAAGGTTCGTTACCGCTATGTCATTGACACAGCGACGTTTGGGCATGAAGAGAGCCCCCTGTCAGACTCGAACTGACGACCTACGCTTTACAAGAGCGTTGCTCTACCAACTGAGCTAAGGAGGCGTGCTGGGTTACAGCGCTTTTATCTTGCCAGAACGGGTGGAAGAGTGCCAGTCGCACAACTCCCACCCGTTCTAGTTCACAAAGATTAGTTGGTTTCTTCTTCTGCAGGCTCCTGCTCACCGTCAGTTTGCTCGGTTGCAGGCTCTTGCTCGATCTCGGACGGTTCCTCTGCAGGAGCGGCTGTCTCAGCACCTGCTGGCGGACCACCCGCAGCGTTCTGGAGAACTCCCGGAATGCCCGAGCCTCCCCCGGCCAGCCACGAATCGTCTACCTCGCCGTCAACCGTGATGGTCGGAGTAACGGAGTATCCATTGTCGCGGAAGTTCGAGGTAGTGCTCTGAACATGTTCCTTCCAATCAGAAGAGTTGATGGAGGCGGGCAGGTCGTTCACGATGTCTTCGGGCACGCCAACCTCGAGTGCGATGTCTGCAAGTTCTGCAGCGGACGGCAGCTGCGCGGATCCAGAATTGGTTTCGTCTCCGCGCTCCATAAGCTTCTGGTTGTACTCCCACACGTGCTCGGGTGAGTAAGTCGCCAGGTAGTACAGCGCGGCGGCACCTTCGCTCGAAAGCTTCGTGCCCAGAGTTTCCACGGCATAGAGCTTAAACTGCAGCTGGTCGCCAGCCGCATACTGCTGGAACAGCTGCTGGTAGTTCAAATCAAGCGTCTGGCATCCGCCACACATGTAGTCAGACCAGATACCGATCACGGGGGCGTCAATCGGATCGTCAGTGGCAGCACCATCGGCCGTCACGAAAATACCCATGTCATCGTCAACGTTTGCGAGCTGCGCGGAGCGGGCTTCGCCGTCGTAATCACCAAGGTTCGAATCGTCCGCGGTGACCACCTGGACGATGGCAAACACCACGAGGGCCAGAAGCACCGCGGCACCCACGAGAGCAAGAATCTTGTTGCGTTTTGCGCGTTTTTGTTCCTGCTCGCGCAAAATACGAGCCTTCTCCCGCGCCTGAGCACGACGCTCTTCCTTCGTTGCCTTCGAACCCTTCATACCGGGGGTTTGCTTAGATGCCATGAATACCTCTTGGATTGATTGCGCCATTATGCGCGCTTGGGATAGATACTATCGGACGGCCGGACAATAATTAAGAGTTAAATTACCTCGGTGAAAGCATGTGTTACACAACGCATTACCACAGCGGGTTTGTGAGCGGTGTCCAGTCCGTTCCCGACGACGACGAAACCAGCATCAGCGCTCCCATCACCAGCAGGATTGCTACTGCGATCCAGAAGAACCGGTATCCGGTGGTCGGTGAAATACTTGCAAAAAGGTAGCGAGAACCGAGGCGCGCATTCTTTGATAACTGGATCGTCCATGCAATCCCTACGGCAAGACCTGTGGAAACAATCGTGTTGATGGTGGGCGGCAGTAGCTGCCCGAGCGAGACGAGCCAGCCAATACCGAATCCAAATAATGTTCCGATCGCGAGCGCAATCGCGCCTTTGAGAACCGCGCCGAGGAGAGTGAGCGGCAGCCGGAAGATCGACCTTGTGACGTCGTTTCGGTATGGCCCCCCGCGTCGCATGCGCCGATCGCGCAGTTCCTCGCGAGCATCCCCGTAGGTTCCGAAGATCAGAAGGAAAAGAGCCAGAGTCAGTAGCGACGCCAGTGGGCTTACCGCGCCGACGACCGCAAACGCCGCCAGCATGATGGCGTGGAAGAGCGTGAACGACGGCGGCGGCTTGAGCCAGCCGGGCATGCGTTCTGGGAAGTTGTCGCGCGCTTCGAGATACTCGCGAGGCTCAACGCGATCGAGCCGGTCTGCTGCTCCGCGCCAGTCACGTTCGGGATAAACAGGCTCGGCGTAGGAGCGCCGATAGCTAGGAGCTTCGACTATGGGCGCAGGCATGATCTGGGTGCGATCCACGGAGTCATCAACGATCGGGATTCGCTGAGTTTGTGGGTCGAAGCCGCCGAATTCATCCGTGTCGCGATACCCAGCCGTGTCACGAT